>JBCLBO010000036.1:0-31027 GCA_038916785.1 Candidatus Hydrogenedentales bacterium
CGGGAGTGCGAGATTGCCACGTCGGCCGCGGGGCCAGTCGCTGAACGAAAACGAGGTTTCCGGCGCGGCCTCCTCGCAATGACGGGTGGGGGGATTCCAGGCGAGACCTGCGCGGGCGTAGGCGACGGATTCTACGACCATGATGGGTTTCCGCTCCATGAACGACGGGGAGATTCTTCGCTATCGCTCAGAATGACAAAGATGTTGAGGCTGTTAGTCTTCATCTTGTTGCTTCACTTCCCTGCGCTGCGCGCGGATTTCTTTACGATACTTTGCGACAGCCGCCTCGTGTTCTTTCAACGTGTTGCTGAAGGTGTGGGTTTTTCCGTCGGCGTTCGACACAAAGTACAGATACTTCACCTTCGCGGGCGCGAGCGCCGCGCGCAGGCTTGCCGGGCCTGGATTCGATATGGGGCCCGGCGGAAGGCCCGCTACTCTATAGGTGTTGTAGGGTGAGTCGACCGCCTTGTCCTCGTCGAGCAGGCGCTGGCCGTACTTGTTCAAAGCGAATTGCAGCGTCGAGTCCATGTCGAGTGAGCGGCCCTTCTCGAGGCGATTGTAGATCACCGCCGCCACGAGCGGGCGTTCCTCGGCGACGCGGGCCTCTTCCTCGATCAGCGAGGCCACGGTGACTATGCGCACAGGATCCTTCGCAGCTTCGGGGAACTCCGCCGCCAATTTTTCCCATTCCGCGCGAAACTGTTCAAGCATGCGCGTTACGAGTTGTTCGCCCGTAGGCGCGGTCTCGAAGTAATACGTGTTCGGCATAAGAAATCCCTGCAAACTGGGTGCGTCGATTCCCAGCGCTTCCTTCGCAGAGACCTTCAGTGCCGCGGCGAGGACGCCCGCCGAGTCCTCGATGAGTGGAGCGGTCTGCGCGATGGTAAGTCCTTCGGGAATCGTGACTTTAACTTTGCCCAGTTCCACTTCGGGGGTTTGCTGGAGCGCACGGAGCACTTCGGCGGGGCTCGATCCTTGTGGGACACGGTGTTCGCCGTGCTTGATAGTATCGCCGGACTTGTCTAGGCGCATGGCGATGCGGAACAGCAATTCGTGCTCGACGAGGCCCGCGTCCGCCAGCAATTCGCCAACCTGCCGGCCCGAGGCGCCTTCGGGAATCGCGATCGCGACGGGCCCACGCGCGACGCCCGGCCCGCGGACGTATTCGAGCACGAGGTAGCCGGCCAGCGCGCCGGCGACCGCCATGAGCGCGGCGCACAGGGACAGCACACGAATCGCGCGCCAGACGGACCATCCGCTCGCGGCCGGCGTTTGCTCCGCTTGCGTCTCTCCCGCTTCCTCCATCATCCCTCCCGCGCGCGGCGCGCGCGTTCGCGATCGAGATACAATTGCAAAATCTGTTGCGCCGCCACCTGATCGATCACGACCTTGTGCTTCTTGGAGCGCATCCCCGCCTCGTGCAGCGCGCGGTGCGCCGCCGCGGTGCTGTAGCGCTCGTCGATGGTCACGACGCCGAGGCCCGTTGCGGCGCGCAGTGCCTCCACAAAATCGAGCACCTTCTGCGCCTGCGGACCGATGCCGCCTTCTTTATTCAGCGGCAGGCCGACGACGATGCGAATGGCGGCCTGTTCCTTGGCAATCTTTGCGATCGCGGCGGCGTCTTCCGAGTACGATTTTACCTGGAGCGTGATCAGCGGGGAGGTCAGGATACCGAGCTCGTCGCTCACGGCGACCCCCGTGCGCGCCTCGCCGACGTCCAGCCCGAGGATGCGGCCTTCTTCCACAAGCTATCCGATCAGCGCGGCGACGATTTCCGCCGCCTTGGCGATGGCCTCGGGCACCTTCGCGCCGAGCTTGCCGCCCGCCATCGCAAGATCGGGCCGGCCGCCGCCGCCGCCGCCCACAATCGGCGCGAGCCGCTTCATAATGTCGCCGGCGCGCAGGTCCTTGTTCAGGTCGTCGCTGACCCAGGCGCACAGCGCGGCCTTCCCATCCTGCTCGCTGCCGAGCACGATGACGCCGGAGGTCAGTTTTTGGCGGAGATCGTCCACGAGCATCCGTAGCCCGGCCTGGTCCTGGCCTTCGACTTCGGCAGCGAGCAGGCGCACGCCATTCAGTTGCACGACCTTGCTCAGGTAGTCCACGGACTGGCCCGTGGCCGCCGCGCGTTTCCATTTGTCGATCTCACGCGCGAGGCGTTTATTTTCATCGAGCAGCGCCTTGAGCCGCGCTTCTAGTTCCTCAGGGGTTGCGCCGAGCAGCCGCGATGAGCGAACCAGTACCGCGTCCGCCGCTTGCACGCGATCGACCGCCGCGGCGGCGCAGACGGCCTCGATGCGCCGCACGCCGGAGGAAACGGACGCCTCGGACACGAGCTTAATCGTGCCGATCGCGCCGGTACGCGCGACGTGCGTGCCGCCGCAGAGTTCCATCGAGATGTCACCGACCTGGACGACGCGGACTTGGTCCTCGTACTTCTCGCCGAAGAGCGCCATCGCGCCGGCCTCGCGCGCCTCGTCGAGGTCCCAGATGCTCGTTTTAACCTCGGTGTCGGTGCGTACATAGTCATTGACGAGACGCTCGATATCACGCAGGCGCTCGGGCTCGATGCCTTCGAAATGCGTGAAGTCGAAGCGTAGGCGTTCGGGCGTCACCAACGAGCCCGCCTGATGCACATGCTCGCCGAGCACGTTCTGGAGGGCGGCCTGCAAGAGATGGGTCGCGGTGTGATGATTCATGATTTCCCGGCGGCGGTCTGCGTCAACCGTCGCGCGCACCGAGTCGCCCACCTTGAGCGTGCCGGCGTTGCACAATGCCTTGTGGATGCGCAGGTGCTTGAGGGGGGCCTTCGTGTCCTTCACCAAGGCGCTGCCGGAGACGCTCTGGAGCAGGCCGGTGTCCCCCACTTGTCCGCCGGACTCGGCGTAGAAGGGAGTTTGGTCGAGGATGAACTCTGCCTCGTCGCTTTCATTCACCGACTCGACGGACTTGCCGCCCTTGAGGATGGCGAGGATTTTGCTGTCCGCCTCGACAGACTCGTAGCCGAGAAACTCCGTGTGGCCGTGCTTATCGAGAACCTGCCGGTAGACGGGCGGGAGCTCGGTTTCACCCGTCCCCGCCCAAGCGCTGCGGGCCTTGGCCTTCTGCCCGGCCATCGCCGCATCGAAGCCTGCGCGATCGACGGTGAACCCGCGATCGACGGCGATGTCAGTGGCGAGATCGAGGGGAAAGCCGTAGGTGTCGTGCAGCTTGAACAGTTGTTCGCCGGGGACCAGTGTGTTTCCGGATTGTTTCAACTTATCCAAAATGCTCTCGATGAGGTCCATTCCGCGGGCGAGCGTACTGCTGAAACGTTCCTCTTCGGTCTGGATGATTTTTTGGATTTGCACCTGTTTCTCGTGCAGTTCCGGATACTGATGGCCCATGATTTGGACGACGGTGGGAGCAATCTGGTGCAGGAACGGCTTCTCCAGCCCAAGCTCCCGCCCGAAGCGGGCCGCCCGGCGCAGCAGCCGGCGCTCGACATAACCGCGGCCTTCATTCGATGGCAGGATGCCGTCGGCGATCATGAAGGACAGGGCGCGGACGTGGTCGGCGATGACCCGGTAGGGCACGGGGCGCTTGCCGTAGGCCGCGTTGACGCCGAGGGCCTCGGTGGCGGCGATGATCGGCCGGATAATGTCGATATCGAATACCGTCGGCAGGCCGTTCATCAGCGCCGAGATGCGCTCGAGGCCCATGCCCGTGTCGATACCCCGGTTCTTCAGCGGCAACCGGGAGCCGTCCGGCTGCTGGTCGAACTGGGGAAATACCAGGTTCCAGAACTCGATGAAGCGCTCCATCGGGTCCTTGTCCGGGGTGGCCTTCGGGTCGATGTGTTCGCCGCGATCGAAGAGCAGTTCCGAGCAGGGACCGCAGGCCCCCGTCTCTCCGGCGGGGCCCCAGAAATTGTCCTTGGCGCCCCTGCGGACGATGCGGCTTGGCGAGACGCCGATTTCCCGCTCCCAAATCTGGTGCGCCTCGTCGTCCTCGAGGAATACCGTGACCCAGACGCGATCCGGGGGCAGCTTGAGCACCTGCGTGACCAGTTCCCAGGCCCAGGCGATCGCCTCGCGCTTGAAATAGTCGCCGAAGGAGAAATTGCCGAGCATTTCGAAGAGGGTCATGTGGCGCGAGGTCTTGCCGACCTCGTCGAGGTCGTTCGCCTTACCTCCCGCGCGCAGGCACTTCTGGCTGGTCGCGGCGCGGCGATACGGAACGGGCGCTTCGCCGGTGTAGAAGGGCTTGAACTGGACCATGCCTGCGCTGGTGAACAACAAGGTTGCGTCGTTGCCCGGCACGAGGGTGTCGCTGCGTTCGATGGTATGACCGCGTTGCCGGAAGAAATCGAGGTAGCCGGCGCGAATTTCGTTGGTCGTCACTCGCTCACTCCTGGGGATTTGACGCTTCAGAGAGGGAGTCTAGCAAAGTGGCGGGTTTTACCGCACGCGCGCTGCGGCAGCGATCGTGTGTCTCACGCTCCGGGCGAGGATTCGTCACGCGGAGCGTGACGACTACGATCGGAAAGCGGCGGACTATTCCGCCCTGTTCAGCTTCTTGTCTTTCCAGTACTTCGTGCCGGCGATGTCGGCCTGGAGCATCAGCCCGGCCCCGGTAATTTGGTAGAAGGCCATCCCGTTTCGGAAGGTGGCTTCGGCGTTAGCGCCCTTGGTGCCCGCCACCGCATTCGCGGAGACGTCGGCCTCCCACCCCGTGTTCACGAATTCATTAAAGCGCTCGGCCGTCTCGAACAGAAATACGATTTTGTACCTCTGCCCGCCCAGCCCGATCTTGATCCCGGCGGTGCCCATCTTCATGTACGTTCGGGCGCCGTCCGCTTTTTTCACGGCCACTCCGCGCCCTCCCCCGCCGGAGATCACCAGCGAGATTTTGAGATTGTCAAAGACTGCGTAGCCGTAGGCCTTGCCATGCAACTCCTTGGCTTCTCCACTCTTTTCGAAGAGCGCGTCCAAGGTCTCTTTGGCCATCCCGTCGATCTTCGACTTCTTGTCGGACGACGGTGCGCCCTTGTCGTCGTCAGCGTCGTCCTGCGCGAAGACCGGCGTGAGCAGGCATCCGAGTGCCACGATGGAGATGCTGAAAAGCAGTCCGATTTTGCGCATCATTTGGCGCCTCCTGGTACGTCAACTTGCGAACGACTAGTGGTCCGGTTCGATCGGCTCGCTGGAGATGGTGACTTGGTTCGGCGACGACGTGTTGGCCGCGGCGAGGCTCGGGGTGGCTTTGTTCAGCCGTTTGTCGACCCAATATTTCGTGCCCGCGGCGTCGGCCTTGAGCATCAGTCCGGACCCGGTGATCTGGTAGATGGCCATGCCCTTGGTGAACGACGTGCTCGCGTTGGCGCCCTTCGTGCCGGCCACCGCGTTTGCCGAAGCGTCGCCCTGCCAACCGTTGTAGATGAAATCCTCGACCGTCTTGCGATCCTGGAAGAGGAAGATGATCTGCGCCTTCTGTCCGCCGAGGCCGATGCCGAGGCCGGCGGTGCCCATTTTCATGTAGACGCGCTGGCGGGTGTTCTTGATGACGGCCACTCCGCTGCCGCCGCCGCCCGACACGCCGAACATGACCTTCACGCTGTCGAAAATCGCGTAGCCGTAGGAGAGGTCGTACAAATCCCGCGCGTGCTTGTCCTTGGCGAAGAGGTCGTCGAGAGCGCCCTGCGCCATTAGGTCGATGGTTTCGCGCTTACGCTGGGATTTGGACTTCGTGCCGTCCTGTGCGACGGCTGAGACGCAGGACACGGCGAGCGCCGCGGACAGAAATAGACTTGCGAGTGTAGTGCGGTTCATGACTTCCCCCTTGAGGTTTCCTCCGCTTTCCGCGCGAGGAGTGGTGGTACTGCCCCCTGTCGTGCAGCATCACGAGAGCCGTAGTGTAACTCATCGGCTCCATGGCTGCAAGATTAAAGACGAAGCACTGCCGAAGTATATTCATGACATGCCGGGGAAGTTCCTCAGGTCGTGCAGATGTCCCGCCTGCGCAGAATTAACAGTGCGCCGCCCCAGGTCGCGACGACCATCGTGCCCAAAATCGCGTAGTTTCTGGCTGGAAATAGGCCCTGGGTCAGAATAGGCAGCGGCTGATAGTAATAGAGAAGATTGACAAAGAGGGCGTTTTCGGCGGGCCCCCAATATTGGGCCAAGAAGTTCCACAGCAGAAACGTGAGCACGACCCCGAAGGCCCATCCCACCGCGCGGCCCCGGCGGTCGCTCAGCGTGGAGAACAGCATGGTCATCCCCGCGACGGTCATCGCCAAGAGGTAGAGGTTGAACACGATGATCGCGACCCGCTGCGGGTCGGGGCGGCCTTCGGCGGGGATGAGTTGGTTGCCGAGGAAGCTGCCGAGCATACCGAGGCACAATATGAATGCGCCGGTTGCGAAGCAAACGATTAACTCGGTGGCGAATATCGAGGCGCGCGAGACGGGCCAGGTGAAGAGGATGTCGGCGGTGCCGCGATCGACCTCTCCGGCGGGCACGCGGCTCGCCACGGTAATCCCGTGCGCGAAGACGAGCGCTAGCACGAGCGGATGCACCCAGGCGAGCGAGCGCAGCGACTCGGGTCCGAGTTCGCCTTCGAACTTTCCGCCGACGAGCGACTTGATCAAATTCCGAATGAACTCGACCTTCAACAGATCGTCGGTAAGCTGCTCCTGATAGGTCCAGAATACGTAGGCGAGCAGCGCCTCGAAAGCGCCCAGGGCGATGCCGCACAGAAGCGCGACCGTGGCGACTTCGCGGAATGATTTTTTCAAGAGTCCAATATTCATTTCCTGCCCTCGTCGTAGAAGGTCCGGAACAGGCGATCGAGGTCCGGCGGGCTGATGCTGATGTCTGCGAGCGGCTGCGAAGCGCTCCAGCGGACGAGATCGACGACGGAACCGGAGAGCGTGCAGCGCCAGCGCGTCGCTTCGCGCCGATCGAGCGTGAGGAAAGGCGGCACGGGAGTCGATTCGGCGGCCGCAACACTCGTCCACGCCAGATCGACCGTGCGGCGCGCGCCGAGGCGCATTTCCTGTAGCGTCTGTTCGTACACGAGCAGACCGTCGCGCACGACGCCGACGCGCTCGCAGAGCGCTTCGACTTCGCCGAGCGTATGGCTTGAAAAGAATACGGTGGCGCCGTCGCGCGCGCGTTCGTGCAGCACGTCGTACAGAGTTTGTTGCATCGGCGGATCGAGCGCGGTCGTGGGCTCATCGAGGACGAGCAGGCGCGGGGAATGCGCGAGCGCGAGCACCAGCCCGAGCTTTTGCCGCATCCCGCGCGACATGCGATGCACGGCGAGGTCCGGCGCGAGTTTGAATCGCTCGGCCAGTTCCATGCCGGGCCGGGTAAGATCGCGGCGACGCACCGACGAGACCAGTTTGAGCCCGGATCGCGCGGTCATCCAGGCGTAGAGCCGCAGGTCGCCGGGGATGTATCCGGTTTCCGCCTTGATGGCTGGGCTCTCGCGCCACGCGTCGCGCCCGAGCACGCGCGCCGCGCCGGAAGTCGGCCGCAAAAGCCCCAGCAACAATCGGATGGTCGTAGTCTTGCCTGAGCCATTGGGCCCGAGGAAGCCATAAATCTCGCCGGCGCGAATGGTCAACGCGAGATCGCGAACGCCCCCGCGCCCGCCGTAGGTCTTGCTGAGACTCTCGGTGATGATGGCGGGCGTGTCCACGGTACGACAGGACTCCAGTGCAAACTCAAGATGCCAACGAAATCGACCCGCGAGCGCGAGCGTCTCAGAGGAGTCTCCCGGTGGGGCGGGTCATGACCGCCCTACCCAGCACACGATGCTAGCGGGCGGACCGGGCAAACGCAATTCTCACGCCCCGCTTCGCGTGAGTTCGCGCAGATCTCTTGCGAAGGATTCGATGTCGGAATCTTGCGTGTCCCACGCCTCCGGACATACCCCCGCATAGTTATCGCTCGCAAACTGCCGGCGCATGACGTCTCCCTACGAAATGAGTACTATTTTGTCCTGCACGCGCCCGGTCGTTTCAGCGTCGCGCTCGGTGACGTAACAATTGATCTCGCTGCGCACGCCGAACTCGGGAAGATAAATTCCGGGCTCGATCGAAAAGCACGTCTCCGGAATCAGCGCGCGCGTGTCGCGTGTCTCGTATCCGTCCAGATTCGCGCCGGTGCCATGGATGTCCTCGCCGATGGAGTGGCCGAGCCGGTGCGTGAATCGATCGGCGTAACCCTGCGCGGCGATATGCGCACGCGCGGCGGCGTCCACCTCCCACCCCGCGATCGCGCGGCCCGCGCGCCGGGCCGTTTGTACGGTCTCAAGCGCGAGGTCGCGCGCGCCGCGGACGATGTCGAACACGCGCTGTATCTGGGAGGGGACCTCGCGCCCGCAGTAGGCGACCCAGGTGATGTCGTAGTACACCGCGCGCGGCTGCGCGAGCTTGGCCCAGAGATCGATGAGCACGAAGTCGTTCTTGCGGATGGGCGCGGATCCATTCGCGTGCGGTTCGTAGTGCGGATCGCCGGCGTGCGCATTCACGGCGACGATAGGCCCGTGATCCGTAAAGAGTCCGTTCTGCGCGAAACGTTCGCGGATGAATTCGGCAATCTCGAACTCGGTGGTCTCGCGCCCGGCGCGCAACGCCTCGCCGATCCGGGCGAAGGCGTCATCCAATACGCGGTCGACGCGCCGCCCGGCCTCGGCGTGCATCTCGCGCTGATCGGGCGACCACCGCGCCTCGAAGTACTGCACGAGTTCCGCCGAGCTGACGACTTCGAGGCCCAACGATCGCACCAGCTCGACCGTCCCGGCGTCCACCAGGGAGATCGCGGGCAGCGCGCAGTGCGGCGAGTACTGCATGGCCACGTTTTTTGCGCCGGCGAGCATTCGCCGAAGGTCCTCGTGCAATTGCTGCCATGTCGAATACTGAAGCCGCTCGCCGGGCAGGGCGTCGAGCATGCCCGACTCGATGCGGTGCACGAGCTTGAGCGGTGCACCGCGCGCCGGCACCCAATAGAACCACCGGCGCGTGGGATTGGTGGCCGGGAGGCCGAGAATGCGATACGCGATCGCGTCGCGGTGGTGGTGATCAGAAAAAAGCCAGCCGTCCACGCCGCGCAACTGCGCCTGAATCGAGCCGATATCGATCATGGGTTTCCCGGAATCTTACAGGGTCTACGCCGCGAGGTGCCGATGACACAACATGCGAACCGATTCTACTGAAAATGCGGTCGTGTAAACAGCGGCTTCGGGAAACGCCCGGCGATTGCTATCGCCGTAGTCGAATGCTATCGTTTCACTCGGACGATGAGCCCGCTCGGACTGAGGCCAACCACACTGACGGCGTTTCCCCTGCCGACCGCTGCCGCCGCCTTGGCGCTGCTGCTGTTCGGGCTCGGGCGCGTATTCTTCCTCGCCTACCCCGACGCTTTCATCGCCTACCCCGAGACGCAAGCCGAGTACAACTTCTATAAACAGGATCTGCGTTGCAAGGCGATGCAGCCGGTGGCGCAGGTCGTTATCCAAGGTACTTCGCGACTCGAACTTGTCCAAAAGATCCCACTCTTCGAAAAGCGATGGCATACCAAGGACAGGATGCTCAACGTGTCGCAGCCTCTGAACACGTTTTGGCACATGAACCTGCTCCACCGGCGGAATCCCGGCCTGCTCAATTCGGCCGAGTTGTGGATCATGGACGTGTTGCCGGCGCAGATGCGGGTAGCCTGGGGCTTCAACGAGCGCGACGCGCTGTTTCTGCGGGAGAGCACGCTTGCAGAGAAGTTGCGTGTTCGGGGCGCAGCCCACCGCGCGCAGGCACTCACCGATGGCCTGCTTCCGGTGTGGTCGCAACACCACAGCGTCGCAAATTGGGGACGTGCGCTGCTTACGCTGAATGCCTCACCCCAAGAGCGGCTCGACACACTCACGGCGATCGACGGAAACCGCCTGCCCGATATCACCGGCGCCCGATCGGCCATTCCGACTGATCCGCAGGTGGTGAAAAAAATGTTCGCGGAGGTCCTCTACACGCCCGGGCGGCCCATCTCGCGCATACAAATCGAGGCCTTCCACGAGATCCTCGCGCGGAGGCCGCCGTCGACACACCTTCTGCTGATCCATCCTCCGTTCCGCGGCGATTTTGGGGTCATGGTCGACCAGATGGGCGGCACGGATTCGAAGGATGAGATGCGCCGATTCATCGAGAGCGCCGGCGGGGCCGGTGTCCACGTGGAATGGCTTGAATCCCCCGGCGATCTGGACTTCACAGACGAAGACTTTGCGCCGGACGGAATCCACGGGTCTTTCAGCGGGATAAAAAAGTACGAGAAACACTTCGCGCGGCGATACCGGGAGTGGATACCGCTTGCGGCGGAGGAGGCGCCACCCGCGCCGAACGACTGAGCTTCGAGCCGCGGCGAGGCCTATTGGCCTCCCCGATCGACACGTGATATAGTCGGATTTCGCTCTCCGATCCCGGGTCCCGATCCCTATGCTTTTCAATTCGTGGGCGTTTGCCGGATTTCTGGCGATCGTTCTTCCGCTCTATTACCTTCTCCCCTTGCGCGGGCAGAACATTCTCCTTCTCTTCGCCAGCTACGTATTTTACGGTGCCTGGGACTGGCGCTTCCTCGGCTTGCTTGCGCTCTCGACCCTTGTGGATTTTTCCATTGGGCGCGCGATGGATCTCAGCAGGACGGAGCGCCGACGCCGGGCGTTGGTGGTATTTAGCGTGGTGGTCAATCTGAGCATCCTGGGCTTCTTCAAGTACTGGAACTTCTTCATCGAATCGGCGGCAGACTTGCTCACGTCCGCGGGCATGGAGGCGCATCTCCCTACACTGCGGATCATCCTGCCCGTGGGGATCAGCTTCTATACTTTCCAGACACTGGGCTACACGATTGACGTCTACCGCCGGGACACGTCCGCCTGCCGCAACTTGCTCAATTACGCGCTCTACGTCTCGTACTTTCCGCAGCTCGTCGCGGGGCCCATCGAGCGCGTCACGCGACTGCTTCCGCAGCTCGAGCGGCGGCGCACCGTGACGCCGCAGATGATTCATTCGGGCGCTCAGCTCATTCTTTGGGGTTTCGTAAAGAAAATCGCGATCGCGGACAGTGTCGCAGTGCACGCCAATCGTATTTTCGATCAACCCGCGGGCGCTCACGGTGTCGAGTTGTGGCTGGGTCTCTACTGTTTTGCGTTGCAAATCTACGCGGATTTTTCCGGATACACGGACATCGCGCGCGGCGTGAGTAGGCTCTTCGGCGTGGAACTTATGCTGAATTTCCGGCAGCCCTATCTCTCGCGCAACATCACTGAGTTCTGGCGGCGCTGGCACATCTCACTGTCCACGTGGCTGCGTGACTATCTCTATGTACCGCTGGGCGGCAATCGTCGCGGCGCGGCGAGGCAGTATGTGAATTTGATGCTGACGATGCTCATCGGCGGACTGTGGCACGGCGCGGCGTGGAGCTTCGTCGTCTGGGGCGGTTTACACGGCCTCTATCTCGCCGTCCACCGTTTCGTCACGCGAGGCCGCAAGATTGGCGTCGAACAGCCCCCGCGCACGGCAGCCGCCTGGACTCACTACGCCCTCAGCGTCTTCGTCACCTTTCACCTCGTGTGTTTCGCGTGGGTCTGGTTCCGCGCCGGCGACACGGCTTCCGCGATCAACTACACGCGGGGGCTTTTCCATCTCGGCGGGGACCCTGAGTGGGCGGCACTGCTCAACTCTGGCGTCGTCCATGCACTGGCTTTCTACGGCCTGCTTTCGTTGCTGATCGATTTTCCGTGCTGGCTGCGCGACCGCGAGACGCCGTTCATCGGCGCGCACCCGTGGATCTTGCGAGGCCTGGGATACGCTGGCGCGCTGTTCATCTTGGCCTTTGTGCGCGAAGGCACGAGCGATGCGTTCATATACTTCCAGTTCTGAGCTATTCAGCCACCGATGAACGCGAATGGACGCGGATAGTTCTCGCGCGATCGTGGATACTTCGAGCGATAGGTTGTGTGACTGGCGTGCCCGAGTGGAGTCGAACCACCGACCGGCGGCTTAGAAGGCCGCTGCTCTATCCATCTGAGCTACGGGCACGCAGGCGAGTTACAGTCTACCCTTGGCGGGTGATCCGCGCAAGCGGGCCTTGCGGCGCTACGGACGCGCTACTTCGTCTTCGGCGCGGTCTTGATGATCCGTTTGATGAGCGCCGCGGCCTCGTCCGCTTGTTGCGGCGTCGCCGCGGGAATCACTACAAAACTGCTTGCGAATTTCTGATCGTCGTGCCACTGCTCGCCGGGTTCGTTCGCTCCCGCGATGCGCGTCTTCGTTTCGTGGCGCTCGACCATCACGAGCTTGACGTCTTTCTTCGCCGGCACGAACACGCCCATGGGGTCGGTCTGCACGGCGACGCGCTTGCCGTCGAGGTCAGCCGGGTGCACACGCCAGGTCTCTTCGGTGGTCGAAGTGAATCGGAACTTCGAGCGATCGCTCACGATGCGCCTCGTGATGATGAGCGTACCGTCGTCGGCGGAGTCGATGAGCACTTCGGCGGGAACGGGTGCCTGGCCCTCCGGCGGCGCGGCGGGCGTGTAGAGCAGTTTTAGTTGCTCGATCGATTCCTTGAAACCGGTCTCGGCCGCGGATGAGTGCGCGGCGGCGAGTAGAACGGACGCGCCCAATACCAGCGAAGACAGAACGACGGTGAGACGATTCATTGGCGTGGCCCCCGAAACGGTACGCCGGACGCCCCCGAGTGCAGCCCGGCAGTCCCGCAGTATAGCACGGCGCTCTTGACCTTGCCCCTGCCGCTCTGTCACGCTGGGGCATTCGTAGCGGGGCCGAATGGTCGCGCCTTCGGGGGCGTCGTTCATCGCGCGATGACCGCGCGCAGTGCTGGTGACCTTCGGCCCTCCCACAGTCCTGGGCCGGGCAGCGTCGCCGGACGCGGGTGGGCGTTCAAATCTTAGGACGGATCGCAACATGGTGTACTTATATAAGTTGTCGGCGCTCTACTCGACACTTCTAAAATTCCTCGGTTATGAGCGGGGCATCAGCCGGTTCATCGATCGACTCGACTTGGACTGCCCCAAAAATCTGCGAGTGCTGGACGTCGGCTGCGGCAGCGGCATCGTCGGACTCCAGTTCCTTGAGCGGTTTCCCGGAGCGACGTTGCTGGCCACCGATATCGAGCCGAACTTTCTCAAGGCCACGCTCGCCACGGCGCGCGACCGAAACATCGACGGGGCGCGGGTCGCGGTCGGCATCTCGGACGTGTCGGAGCCGGACAGGGTCACCCTGCTGGACGGCCGTACCGTCGTTCTCGACGACCAGTCTTTCGACATTGTCACGGTAGGCGGCGTGATGGGATATTCGAAAGACCAGCGGAAGACATTGCGAGCGCTGCTCCGCCTCATCAGGCCGGGCGGTTACCTCATCGACCTCGAGATGAGCGAATCGCCCTCAGGCAAGTTCGTGGCGACGACCTATAAGTGCCGCACGATTCCACTCGAAGCGATGCGCGCGCTGATCGAAGAGGCGGGACACCGCGTGGCGATTGTGCCGTTTACCATGTCGAATTTTCCGGCCAACCTCACGCGCATCGGCATCGTCGCCAAGGTCAGCCGTACCGAAGACCGCACCAATTTCGGGCAGGCCCCCGCCGCATTGCAGACTGCGCCGCCCTACGGCGCCCAGTCGGACTTCGACTACTCGACCTAGTGTCGTGTCCCAGGATATAGTGAACATACGCCTATAGTTTCGCACCGGCATCCTCCGGAGTTTGCGGGACAACCGCTCGCCGCCACCGAGCGAGTTTTTTTTCAAAAAAGAATAATAGACCTATGTTGATTACTTTTGGGACGCTACACTAGCGCCTCCGGCGCGCGGCGCGGGTCTGCCTACCCGGATCGCGGGGCCCACCGCCCGGCTGGCCGCGATGGTTCCTTGCGCCATTCGTTGAACGTCCGCTATAGTACGCCGCTTTTCGGCCCGGCCCTCCTGCCCGCTTCGTTCACGTGACTTCGTGTGCGCGGGAGTCGATTTCATCCGGCGACCGAATCACGCACGCGCACGTCGCGGGAGGGAGATCGCTTTCATGTCGAAAAAGGCCGTTTACTATTTCGGGGGGGCCAAGTCCGAAGGCGACGCGAGCATGAAGAACCTGCTCGGCGGCAAAGGCGCCAACCTGGCCGAGATGGCCGGCTTGGGTCTGCCGGTGCCCGCCGGATTCACCATCACGACGGAAGTGTGCACGGAGTACTACAAGCACAAGGGCAAGCTCCCCAAGTCCGTCGCCGCGGAGGCCGGCAAGGCCCTCGAGCGTGTCGAAAAAATGATGGGCAAGAAGTTCGGATCGACGAAGAACCCACTGCTGCTATCCGTCCGTTCCGGCTCGCGCAAGTCCATGCCCGGCATGATGGACACTGTGCTCAACATCGGCCTGACGAGCGAGACGATCCCCGGCCTCATCAAACTGACGAAGGATCCGCGCTTCGTCTACGACGCGTATCGCCGCTTGATCACGATGTACGCCGACGTCGTGATGGAAAAGGCGGCGGGCATTGAGCACGCCGACGGCGAATCGGTCCGCCACAGGCTCGACCACGCGATGGATCACATGAAGAAGGAGCGCGGCATCACCGAGGACACCGCGCTCACCGCGCAAGACCTGCAACTGCTCTCTGAACTCTACAAGAAGATTGTGAAGGACACGCTCGGCAAACCCTTCCCCGACGACGCGAACGAGCAACTCTGGGGCGGCATTCGCGCGGTGTTCCAGTCGTGGAACGGCAAGCGCGCGAAGTCCTACCGCCGCATTGAGGGGATTCCCGACGAGTGGGGCACGGCGGTGAACGTGCAGGCGATGGTCTTCGGCAACATGGGCAAGACCTCGGCCACGGGCGTGGCCTTCACGCGCAACCCCGCCACGGGCGAGAACGTGTTCTACGGCGAATGGTTACAGAACGCGCAGGGCGAAGACGTCGTCGCTGGTCTGCGCACGCCCTCGCCCATCAACAAGGCCACGAAGTCGGCGGAGAACAAGCACCTTCAGTCGCTCGAAGAAAGCGACCCAAAGCTCTATAAGGAACTCGACAAAATCCGCCAGAAACTTGAGTCGCACTACCGCGACATGCAGGACATCGAGTTCACGATCGAGGACCGCGAACTCTGGATGCTCCAGACCCGCACCGGCAAACGCACCGGCCCGGCGGCAATCCGCATCGCCGTCGAGATGGCCGGGGAGAAGTTGATCAAGAAGAACGAAGCGATCATGCGCGTCAACCCCTCGCAGCTCGATGAGTTGCTGCACCCCATGCTCGATCCCGCGGCGGAAAAGGCCGCGCCCTTCCTGGCGAGCGGCCTGCCGGCCGGCCCGGGCGCCGGCGTGGGCCAGATCGCGTTCACGGCGGACGACGCCGAGCGCTTCGCCAAGGACGGCAAGAAGGTCGTGCTGGTGCGCAACGAGACCTCGCCCGAGGACGTGCACGGCATGCACGTCGCCCAGGCGATTCTCACGGCCAAGGGCGGCATGACGAGCCACGCGGCGCTCGTTGCGCGCGGCTGGGGCAAGTGCTGCGTCGTGGGATGCTCGACGCTGGCGATTGACGCGCGGGCGAAAACGCTCAACGTGAGCGGCAAGACCCTGCGCGAACTCGACTGGGTCTCCGTGAACGGCACAACGGGCAAAGTCTACGCCGGACAGGTCGGCGTGTTGCCCGCGCAGCCGGACAAGAACCCTCACTACAAGAAGCTGATGACCTGGGCCGACGACGTGCGGCAGATCAAGGTCCGCGCGAACGCCGAGACGCCGGCCGACGCCGCGCAGGCGGTCGCCTTTGGCGCGGATGGCATCGGCCTGGCGCGCACGGAGCACATGTTCTTCGACCCGGCGCGCATTCGCCACATGCGCGAAATGATCCTCGCCGAGACGACCGAAGCGCGCCGCGCGGCGCTCATGAAGCTGTTGCCGTATCAGAAGGAAGACTTCCTCGGCATCTTCAAGGCGATGGCCGGCAAGCCGGTGACGGTGCGCCTGCTCGATCCGCCGCTGCACGAGTTCGTGTCGCTGGACGACAAACAGATCGCCGAACTCTCGCGGGATCTGAAAATCAGCACGGATCGGATCAAGGCCCGCGTCGCGCAATTGCACGAGATCAATCCCATGCTCGGGCACCGCGGCTGCCGCCTCGGCATCACCTATCCCGAAATCACCGAGATGCAGGCGCGCGCGCTCTTCGAGGCCGCCGCCGAGCTCTCGCTGAAAAAAGTCGAAGTCCTGCCGGAGATCATGGTGCCGCTGGTCGGCCACGTGAACGAGTTCCTGCACCAGGCGAAGATCATCCGCGAGGTCGCGGACGAAACGCTCAAGAAATACAAGGTCAAGGTGAAGTACCTCGTCGGCACGATGATCGAGGTCCCGCGCGCGTGTCTCGTCGCGGACGAAATCGCCAAGCACGCCGAGTTCTTCAGCTTCGGCACCAACGACCTCACGCAGATGGGCTTCGGGTTCTCGCGCGACGACGTCGGCACCTTCATGCCCGACTACGTCGGCCAGGGAATCCTCCCCGCCGACCCCTTCCAGACGCTTGACCAGGGCGGCATCGGCAAGCTCATCCAGATGGCGGTCGCCAGCGGGCGCGGCACGCAGCCCTCGCTCAAAATCGGTATCTGCGGCGAACACGGCGGCGATCCGGAGTCGGTGAAATTCTGCCACCGCAGCGGCCTCGACTACGTCAGCTGCAGCCCCTTCCGCGTGCCGATCGCCCGCTTCGCCGCCGCGCAGGCGGCGCTGGAGACGCCACGCAAGGGCGGGGGCAAAAAGAAGAAGAAATAGACAGTATTCGCGTCGCACTGAGGGGGGGGAGAGGATTTTTGATTGGCTGCTGCGGGCGCCTGATGATTTCGGTGGAACACTCCAGCGCAGGGGCTAGAGGTAGCGCGTGATGTGCGTCGAATTGGTCACGCTGTTGTAGCGCACTTCCAGCATCGTGACGTCCTCCTCCAGGATCAGCAGCATCGCGCCGCGCGCGTTGAGCTGGCGGTGAAGCGCGCGCACTGAATTGCTGGCCAGGTGATCGAGGTCATCGGGGTCCAACTTGCGGACCGCGCGTCCCACGTGAATCGTCATCACGCTTTTATGAATTTCGATCCCGGTCAGAACGCCGGGGGCAAAACTGTTCCACACGTCGACCATTTCGCGGGCGAGGTTTTCTCCTTCCTCACTGTCCGCCGCGAAATTGCCTGAGCCGCCCTCCACCAGTCCGGCCTGCTGGTAATCCGCCGTGGACAGCGGTTTGGCCCGGCCGGCGTAGCCGACCATGCCCGCGCTCACTCCCAGCGCCAACACAATCGCCCCCGCACCGAACCCAATCACTGTTTTCCGCACGTGCTGCCGATGCTGGAGCACGCGCTTGACCTTGGCGAGGTCTTCGACGAAGTAGGCCTTCAGTCCCCGTTCGCGCAGCGCAAGGATGGCCTCTTGCGGCGAAAAAACATACAGCGTCCCCACTTTCTTGTGCCCCACGCTGTCATACGCTTTATAGAGATACGTCGGCATGGCCCGTCCAACGCCCCACTAAGCAGGCGTCCACCGGTGCGCCTGCTCCCAGGCGACCAGCTCGATACTCTAACGATTCTCCTTCCCCAACCGGCTGCCCATTGCACAACCACGAATATATTAACATAATCAAGAATAATACGTAAACACTTTTTTATTAGAAATTCAAATAATCCACTATAGGCCCGGTTTCATTCTCTTGGATGGTCTTTTGCTCTGTTGAAATGGTCCCCCACTCGCACGGATTCGAGTCCGATGCCTCTCTCGAATCATAGGAGTTTTCGGTTAACGAGATTGCTTCGTCGCAAGCGCGCTCCTCGCAATGACGTGGGGGGGCAAGCGCGCTCCTCGCAATGACGTGGGGGGCAAGCGCGCTCCTCGCAAGGGCGGTTTAGGCGGGGTTTTCAACGGAGCAATGGTCTTTCCCAATGCTACCGGACTCGCGTCACGGTATAGTGCAGGCATGTTGTCGGCGCAGACCAAGTCCCTGGGGTCAAGCAACGCGGCCCCGTTACGGTCGATTTTCGCGGTAGTGTTCCTGCTTGTTTGCATCTGTGGAGTGAATGCTTTTCCCGCGCAGCCCGGCCCATTCGTCTACGTCTGCCAAGATGGCGGCAACGGCGGCTACGAAGCTTTCCCGGATGTGTGCCGCCTGAAGGATGGCCGGCTCGCGTGCGTGTTCTATGCGGGATGGACGCACGTCTCGCTGCCGGACGTTACGCACCCAAGGGGCGGGCGCATCGTCGCGGTGTACTCTGCGGACGAAGGACGCACATGGTCCATGCCCGAAGTGGTCTACGACGGTCCGAACGACGATCGCGATTCGTCCATCGCGCAACTGGCCGATGGCGCAGTCGTGTGCAATTTTTTTTCACTCGAATCCGACAGTAAGGGCGGATACACCGGCCTCGGGAGCTGGCTCGTCGAGTCGCGCGACGGCGGCAAGACGTGGTCCGATGCGCGGCGAATCGTCGCGGACTACTACTGCAGCTCGCCGATCCGCGAGATCGTTCCGGGGGATTTGGTGCTCGGCCTCTACCGTGAAAACGCCCAGGATGCGAACGGCGCGGTGACGCTCTCGAAGGACAACGGCACGACTTGGTCGACGCCGATTGATATCCCGAACGGCGGCCTGCGCCTGGACGCCGAGACGGACTTCGTCAAACTCAACGACGGTCGCCTCTACGCCGCGCAGCGCACGGAGAAGGAAAGCATGCGCTACTCGATTTCCGCCGACGGCGGCGCGACCTGGTCCGTCTCCGCCCCCATCGGCTTCCCCGGCCACAGTCCCTACCTCCACCGCGCGCCGGACGGCATCCTGCTCCTGGCGCATCGCCTGCCCCAGACCAGCCTGCACTATTCGCTGGACGACGCCGCGACCTGGAGCGAGAATGTGCTCGTGGACGACGTCATTGGCGCCTACCCGAGCATGGTCACGCTCCAAGACGGCAGCATCCTAATCGTCTACTACGAAGAAGGCGGCGGCTCGAACATCCGCGCGAGAAAGTTCCGCGCCACCTCTACCGGTATCGAGTGGTTGACCTGGTAGGGCGGGTCTCGAACCGCCGATTCAAGGTAGGGCGGGTTTCGACCCGCCGATTCAAGGTAGGGCGGGTCTTGACCCGCCAAAGTTTTGGACAGGATTCACACTATCCACAAGATTAGCCACGGGTTTTGCAATCTTGTCAATCCTGTAAATCCTGTCCATGATGATCTCTGTCTCCATGACTGCACCCCAGACCGCAAAGGATTCACCGCACCCCATGCCTCGTCTGCGCGCCCTCTTACTATTGTCCGTCATCATTCCCTCCGCGGCCTTCGCCGCGCCAATCCAACTTTTCGTTTCCACCCAAGGCAACGACACCTGGTCCGGCGCGCTCGCCGAACCGAACGCAGGCAAGTCGGACGGCCCGCTCGCGACCGTCGCCGCCGTGCGCGACAGGCTCCGCGCGCTCAAGCAGCAAGGCGGCCTGCCCGAAGGCGCGATCGTCACCATCGCCGGCGGCGTCTATCGCATCGAGTCGCCCATCGTCTTTACGCCGGACGACTCCGGGGCGCCCAACGCGCCGATCGTCTACACAAACCGGCCTGGCGAGTCCGCTGTGATTTCCGGTGGCCGCGCGATTACCGGCTGGCGTCGCGACGGAAATCTTTGGGCCGCCGATCTCCCCGCCGCGCGCAACGGCGCATGGTCCTTCGGCTCGCTCTGGGTCAATGGCGAGCGCCGTCAACCCGCTCGCACGCCCAACGCCGCTCATCCCTGGGGCGACGAACCCGCCGACGCGGACACGTTCAATATCGCCGCGCCGGTCGAGGAAACCGATCCGGCCGACGGCAAGAAAGCGCGCAGCGGCACGAAATTTAGCTACCGCGAAGGGGACCTCCAGACCTGGCCCGATCTCGACAGCGCGATCGTCGTGATCTACCACTCGTGGGAAACTTCGCTCATGCGGGTGAAAAACCTCGACACGGCCAATCACGAGGTCGAGTTCACCGGCGGCGCGGCCTGGGCCTACGGCCAGTGGCAACCCGACCAGCGCTACTACGTCGAAGGCGTCCGCGCCGCGCTCGACCAGCCGGGCGAGTGGTATCTCGATCGCGATGCGGGCGCGCTCTATTACTGGCCCATGCCCGGCGAGACGCCAGAGTCCGCCACGGTGATCGCGCCGGTCGCGAAACAACTTCTCGTACTGCTGGGAGACCCAGCCGCCGGGAAGTTCGTCGAGCATCTTCGCTTCGAAGGCCTCGGCTTCGAGCACACGGACTACCCCATCGAGCCGCAGGGCCATAGCGATCCGCAGGCCGCGTACTCGGTGAATGCTGCTGTCGAGACGACCGGCGCGCGGAATTGCACCTTCGAGAGATGCATCATCCAGCACGTCGCGAACTACGGCGTCTGGTTCCGCGCGGGCTCACAACACAACACGCTGCGGCAGTGCGAGGTCTTCGATCTGGGCGCGGGCGGGGTGCGGATCGGCGAGACCAGCGATCCCGCGACGCCCGAAGCCGCCGCGGGCCACAACGTCGTGGACAATTGTTTCATCCACGAGGGCGGGCGCATCTTCCGCGGGGCGGTGGGGGTGTGGATTGGCCGTAGCTCGTATAACAATGTCACGCACAACGAGATTTGCGACTTCCGCTACACGGGGGTTTCCGTCGGCTGGTCTTGGGGCTACGCCGAGTCGAGCGCGAACCACAACCGCATCGAGCTCAACCACATCCATCACATCGGACGGGGCCAGCTCAACGACATGGGCGGCATCTACACCCTCGGCGTCTCGCCGGGCACCGCGCTGATCGGCAACGTGATTCACGACGTGTGGAGCCATCCGAAACTTTACGGCGGCTGGGGACTGTATACCGACGAGGGATCGAGCAATATTTTGCTGCAAAACAACCTCGTCTACGACGTGCGCACCGGCGGCTTCCACCAGCACTACGGCCGGGACAACTGGGTGATCAACAACATCCTCGCCTATTCGGCCGAGCCGCAGATCGTACGCTCGCGCGAGGAGGACCACACCTCGTTCCTCTTCGAGCGCAACATCGTGCTCTTCGACAACGGCAATCTGCTCGGCAGCACCTGGAAAAACGGAAACTGGATCATGGACCACAATCTTTACTGGGACACAAGCGGAAAACCGCTAGCGTTCTCGGGACGCACTCTCGATCAGTGGCGCGCGGAAGGACATGACTTGCACAGCGTGATCGCGGATCCGAAATTCGCCGATGCGCCTCAACGCGATTTTCGCCTTCCCAGCGACACTCCAGCGCTCGGGATTGGCTTTCAGCCTTTTGACTATGGACGCGCCGGGCTCTATGGCGACGTAGCATGGACCTCGCGACCGACTCACCAGGCGGCGCGAGTCGTGGTTAAATAAGTTTCAACCTATATAGGCTACAGGTTATAGTTCCAATGGCTTAGGCCGTAGAATTCACTGATGAGTTCGCGGAATGGTGGTCAAGTTTGGATGCCGATGAACAGGAGAGTATAGACACGAGAGTTCGATTGCTGGAATCGGCCGGGCCAACCTTGCGGTATCCCCATTCGTCCGGCGTGTCGAGCTCGAGACATGGGCAGATGCGAGAACTGCGAGTACAACATCGAGGCAAGCCGTACCGAGTGCTGTACACTTTCGATACGCGGCGGTGCGCAATTCTACTGCTCGGTGGCGACAAGTCCGGAGACGATCGGTGGTATGAGCGAAACGTGCCCATCGCCGATCGTTTGTACGACGAACATCTGCGCGCGCTAAGAGAGGAGGATTAACTCGTGGCCAAACCATTCGGCGAACTTCGAGCCAAGATGTCGCCCGAGGCGCGCCGAAACTCCGAAGCGCGGGCGCGTGAACTGATCCAGGAGATTCGACTGGCTGAATTGCGGGAGGTTCTTGGCAAGACACAGCGGGAGATCGCTCAGACTCTTGGCGTAAGCCAGGCCGCGATTTCACAATTGGAAAACCAGCCCGACATGTTGCTCAAGACACTTGAGAAATATGTCGAGGCAATGGGCGCTGAGCTCATCATTACCGCGCGCTTTCCCGAGGGCGATGTTCACCTCGCCGTCACCCCGAACTGAAGTGTCCGGCCGTCCATCGCGGGCTTCCCTCCGCCGGCAGAGCCCGCTTCTCGCCGCGATGCTCGCGCTCACGCTGCTCAAGCTCTGGCTCGTGGCGTGGCAGGAAGTCGCCGCGCAGGGCTCCGCGCGCTTCGACGATTACCTCTTCGTCGAGCTCGGCGAACGCCTTATGCACGGCGAGTGGCTCGGCCCTTACCACGAGCGCACGCTGGTCAAGGGCCCGGTCTACCCGATGTGGCTCGCGGCCGTCTCGCTGTTGCGCTGGCCGCTGCTCCCGGCGCAACACGCCCTGCACGCCGCTGCGGCGGCCGCGCTGGTGCTCGCGCTCGGCCGATTGATTCCGCATCGCGGCGCGCGCGTGGCGCTGTTCGCTCTCCTCCTCTTCGATCCCGGCACCTACGAATCGACCTCGCACCGCGTGACGCGCGAGGGCATCTATACGTCGTTGACTCTGCTGATGCTGGCCGGGGCCGCACTGATCGCTCTCCGCCCGCACCTGCGCGGCGCCGCCCTCTGTGCCTGGGCGATATTTCTGGGCGTGGCGCTGTCGATGTTTTGGTTCACGCGTGAAGAAGGGCCCTGGCTCCTTCCCGCCGTCGCCATCCCGCTTGCGTTTGCAGGCGTTCAGCGCGCGCGCTTGGCGAGCGGCTGGCGGCGCGTCGTCACCGTGGCCCCGCTCGCCGCTCCGCTGCTGATTCTGGCTGCCGCCCACGTCGCGCTCGCACAAGCGAACCGCCACTACTATGGCGTCTCCACGACGATCGAACTGCGTGCCCCATGGTTCACCCACGCCTACGGCGCGCTGACGCGGGTCGATCCCGAGCGCGCCCTGCTGCGCATCCCGGTGACGGCATCCGCGCGCGCGCAGATTTATGCCGTGAGTCCCGCCTTCGCCGAACTCCGGCCCCACCTCGAGTGGCGCTCCCGGCTACACGAATCGCTCAGCGGCGGCGATTCGGAGTCTCCCGCGCCCGCCGAAGAAATGACCGGTACCTGGTTCATCTGGGCCTTCCGCGATGCTGTGGCCGCCGCGGGCCACCACGACACGCTTCCGCACGCGCGCGCGTACTACGAAGGCCTCGCGCGCGAAGTTGATGAGGCCTGTGCCGAGGGCCGATTGACCTGCGGCCCGCCCCACGCCTCGCTCGCGCCGGCGTGGCGGCGGGAGTACGCGGAGCGGTGCTGGCGATTTGCGCGCCGCATCGCCCACGCCATTCTGAGCATGCGATCCATTCGGGTCGATCAACCTCCGAGTCAACCCGGCGCGCCGGACGCGCTGCCGCGCTTTGAAGCGATGACGCACATGCGGGTGGAAGGATTCGCCGAGAGTTCCACCGGAAGCGGGCCCTATTTTCGCATCGGAATTCTGCAATCGATCGCGGCAATTTACGCGGTATGCCTCTATCCTGCCGCGATCCTGAGCGCGGCCCTTTTCGCGCTGGGGCTCGTCCGCGATCTGCGCGCGCGAAGGCTCTCGCCTCATATGCTGCTGGCCGCCGCGCTGCTCGCCGCTGTGCTCACGCGCGCCGGTCTATTGACCTACATTAGCGCGAGCGCCTATCCCATCTTCCACGGCATCTATCTGCGCGTTTTGTATCCCATTCTCTATGTGTTCGTCGCGGTCTGCGTGGCCCACGCGATCATAAATTTGCGAGCGAGGCGAATCACGTCCTCGCCTCTGTGTTGATCTCTCAAATCTTGATAAAGACCCGGCGGCGATAGAGCCAGAAGCAGATGTACCACAGCATGGCCCAGACCAATAGACCGTTGATCAGCTTTGTGTAGACCTCTCCGGAGAGCGAGAAGGCCGCGGTGCCGAAGGGCTTGACGATCGCCCGGAGAATTTCCGCGCCGCCCAGTTCCGCGAACAGATAAATGAACAGCGAGTTCATGCCTACGATAGTCAGGAACGTGGTTGCGCGGCGGACCTTAAGGACGTCTACCAGCCCATACGACGCCGCCAGTCCGATCAGGCACCACCCCCCGGACATCACCACGAAGGAGCTCGTCGCGATGCGTTTGATTACCGGCGTCACGAGGTCGAGCCCATACGCCGCAAGCACAGCGGCCGCGCCGCAGCCCACAAGTGTCCCCATCTTGCGCTGCCACGACTTGCCGCTCATCAGCAACTGGCCCGCCAGCGATCCCCAGATCGTGTGCGCCGCGGTCGGGATCGCGTTGAACGACACCCAATGCCCGCCGGAGAGCTCGCCGGCGATTATCTGGTCCACCCACGCGCCGAAATTGTGGTCTGGCTCGAAGGGTTGGGTATACCCGTCTATCCAGAAGATTCGATAGATCAGTTCCGTCCCGAGAAGCAGTACGCAGGAAAAACCGAGCTGCATCCACCATTTCCGGTTCATCACGAGGAACGCGAGGAGGTAGGTGACACTCAACTGAGCGAGCACGTTTTGAAACCGGAACGTGATGCGTCCCGGCCCGATGCAGTACAGACCCCAGCCGAGCAGCAGCAACACCAGCGCCCGTTTGAGCACATGCAGTGCGATGCGTCCGTCGCTGTCGCCAGAGTTCCGCCGCGCCCGCACCGCAAACGGCAGCGACACGCCCGCGATGAACATGAAGAAGGGCTGGATCAGGTCCCAGGAGCGCAGCCCGTGCCACTCGTGGTGTTCGAGTTGTTCCCCAAGAAACCCGAGAAGAGTCCCCGCGAACTGCGGGTCGCGCAGCGCCGAGAACACACCCGTGCCCTCCGCGATCAACAGGAACATCGTGAAACCGCGAAACACGTCGAGCGAGACGAGACGCTCTTCGCGGAGACCCGAATCCGCTTCTTTCATCATATTTCGCCTCCTCCTGCTGCAAGGTCTGCGCTCGACGCCCAGAGCCTACACGCCCTTCACAAGCGGAATCTAAAACCCATTTTTGGGGGGGTTGCGGATTCTTCCTGGCCGTAGTAGAGTAACAATCGAGCAATCGTCCGGACTAGCCTTCAGGAGGGATGGACATGATAACGCGCACGAGCATGGGAAAGATCGCGTTCTCGTTCTTCGGCATGATTGTGCTCGTCGCCGCGACGTGCTCGGCGGCGGGCGCGGCCGAGCCGGTCAAGATCGAGGTCGGTTGGTTCTCGGCTCCGTCCGAGTCCGTCGAGTGGTTGCAACAAGAAATCATTGCGTTCCAGGCGAGCCACCCCGACGTCGAGGTCACCGTAAAAAACCTCGATACCCCGCTGCGCCAGCGCTTCCAGACCCACGATCGGTTCTTCGGCAAGAACCCGGAGGATGCGCTCGCCGCGAACGTCACCGGCATCGACGGTCAATGGGGTTACCTGGCGCCATACCTGGCCGAGCGCGGTCTGATTGTGCCACTGGAGAAATTTGACCAGCCCAACGACGGCTTTGATCTCAAGGACTTTTACCCCCGACTCCTCGACCAGGTCCGGTTTCAAGGGCAGACTTGGGGCGTGCCGTGGCTCGCGTGGGACTGTGTGTTGGTCATCGATACTGAGCTGTTCGAGAAGGCCAGTATTCACGATGCGCCGCGCACTTGGGATGAATTTCTTGAGGCCGCGACCGCGCTCACCCGCGACACCAATGGCGATGGCCAGATTGATCAATGGGGCTTGGGCTATCGGACGAGCGACGAAGGCCTTCCCGACCTGTTGCTCACGCTTTTGACTCAGCAGGGCGGACACTTCACGCGCGACGGAAAGTTCGACAGCAGCGACCCGGCGATCGCAGGCAGCATCCGCTTCTTGTCCAATTTCGTCGGAAACCGGAGCATCTCGAAGGAAGACTCGCGATCCCTGGATGACCGGCTCGCCGATCGATCGGTCCGGTATGCGATGCATCTGGAGCCGAACCACACGCTGGGGAACGCGGTCGAGAACAATCGGTTGAGTTTGGTTCCGATCCCCAGTTTCGATGGGCAGCCGAAAAACTTCGGCATACATCGGCTTTACTTCTCCGTTCGCAAGAGCACGGAGCCTCAGGAACTGGCCTCTTGGGAATTCGTGAAGTGGATGACACGGGCGGATATCACCCTGCCAAACGTGTTCGCTGGGTTTCCCCTGCGGAAGGACCTTACGAGCCGGCAGGATTATCGCACGCGCGTGGACGGGAAGATTCAAAATTCCGAACTGATTTTCACCAGTTGCGAGTACGGCTATTTCGCCGCCGATCGCGTCGTCGACCTCGCCCCGGCCATGGAGCGGTTCTGGCAGATTATCGTTCCCTCGTTTTCAGACTCCGCCGCCGTCCCTCTGGCCTTGGCACGCGCGCAAGACGCTGCGGATGCGTACCTGGGCGATTGGTATCCGAATCCATAGGCCGACCGGATTGCGGATGGGTAGATTTCGCACACGGTGCGGTGCGATAGTGGCCGACTCTGGAGGCCCTACCATGAAACCATCCGTCCTTAGCTGTCTTGCTCTACTTACGTTTAGCCTGTGCCGAATTGCTTCGTCCCAGCCGGTGTCTTCGCCGCTCGTCGATCCCGTGACGGTGGCCGACGACGAGCGCGTCGAGAACTGGACGGGCAAGACGATCATGGTCTTCACGCCGCACCCGGACGACGACACCTTTTCGAGCGGCGGCACGATGGCCCGGCTGGCCGCGAAGGGGAACAAAGTCATCGTCGTCATTTACACGAACGACGACAAAGGGTCGAAGGACCTGGAGATGACCAGCGAGCGCCTAGCGCGAATTCGCCGCGCCGAAGAGGAAAAGGCGTGCGGCATTCTCGGCATTCCCGAGGAAAACATCCACTGGCTCGGCTATGGGGACGGCGATCTCGAATACGCCGACCCGCGCGTGCTGCGCGGCGAGGTCTGCCGCCTCATCAAAATGTTCCGGCCCGACGCGGTCTTCAGCCCTGACCCGGGCGCGACGTGGGTGCAATGGCACAAGACGGATCACCGCATGGCGGCGAACATTACGCAGGACGCGTTCATCGCGGCCGAATGGCACCTCTACTACCCGCAACACTTGCTCGACGAGGGGCTGAAGCCGTACTCGGTGCCGGTGGTTTACTATTACTACAGCCAGGAACCGAACTACGAGATCGACATCACGGCGCAATTCGACGCGAAAATCCAAGCGGCGGCGGCGCACGTCAGCCAATTCGAACCGTCCAACTCGAAGTACACCCCCGACATGCCCGAGTCCACCTTCAACCTCATCAAGACCGGCTTCACCGGCTACAACAAGGAGAAGGACCGTTTCGTCGAACGATTCCGCCGCGCCGAAGCGCCGTGATCGGAACCCTTTCGGCAGGATTCATTCGGCCAACGCTTCGTTCTCGATCGTATTCGTGCGCGGGAGTTTCGTTGAGGCCAGCAGCGCGCTGAGCACAAAGACCGCGCCGTAGGCGAGCGCGGTCTTCCCGGCGTCGACCGTCGCGCGATTGCTCAGGGCGCTCAGTTCGTCTTTGATCGCCGGAGACAATTTGGACTCCTTGATCGCATCCCCGCCGCCGAATTCGATCGCGTAGGTCCGCGTTTCGGCGGCCTTGGAGGAGGAGGTCACCCTCGGATCCATGCGGTGTTTGTTTGAATTCCCGTTGAGTTCGGGCGTAAATGAGGCGGAATGGTAATGGATTCGGCGCCCATTTCCGAAACCTGGGCGTGGGCCGCCGTGCGCTTTCAATCGCGATCGCGTGTTAAACTAGGCGGGAATTCCGGAGCGATGCGATGCCAAGTGTGTTCAGAGTGAACAATCCCGCGACCCGGTGCGCGCGTGCGCTGGCGGCGCTCGCGTTCGTCGCGTGCGCTGTCGCCGCCGGACGCAGCGCAGTCGCCCAGTCGGCGGGAGAAAGCGCGAAGACCCCGCCGCTGTCCTTCACCCGCGACGTGCTCCCAATTTTGCAGGCGCACTGCCAGGACTGTCACCGGCCTGGACAAGTCGCGCCGATGTCACTGCTCGACTACGGGCAAACGCGCCCCTGGGCCAAGGCAATCCGCAAGGCGGTGTCGGAGCGCGCGATGCCGCCGTTCAAGGCCAACGCCCCGCTCGGCCGCTTTGAGAACGACACGCGCCTCACGGACGATGCGATCTCGCTTCTCGTCCGCTGGACCGACGCCGGCGCGCCTGAGGGCAATCCCGCGGACGCTCCGCCGCCGCTCACGTGGAACGACTCCGAATGGACGATGGGACCGCCGGATCTCGTGCTCGATTTTCCCGAGTACACGTCCAAGACCAACTACAAGGACGAAGAGGTCATCCTCTACAGCGATCACGTCTTTCCAAAAAACACGTGGATTCAGGCGGTCGAGCTGAGATCGACGGACCATACGCTCCTGCACCACGCCGGCATCAACTGCGTCGACAACACGTTCTTCGTCCCCGAGGACCGCGTGCTCGACTCCGAAGACGACGACCTGGAAAAGTTCGGCGGCGTGAAGGGCGTGAGCGGCGGCGCCTCCGCGGTCAATCTCCACCTGGTGAAGCAACGCGCTCTCTACACCTGGCTCCCCGGCGAGCGCGTGCACCGGCGTCCCGATGGCGAGGGCTTCCGGGTGATCAAAGGCGACCGAATCGTACTCCAAGCCCACTTCGGGCCATCCACGGACCCGGTAACGCAGACGATTTCGCTCGGCATCAAATTCGTTAACGGCGTCGTGGACTCGCACAGCTTCGAATACGTCGTGGGCTTGACGGATCTGCGCATCGCGCCGGGAGACGCCAATCACGTCGAGCGCAGGTGGGTCGACATCCGCAAACCGATCACTGTCACCGGATTCAACCTCCACATGCATCTGCGCGGAAAGTCCGCGCAGATCCTCTTTCATTATCCGGACGGGAGCACGGAGGTCGGCCTTGACCTGCCGCAATACGACTTCAATTGGCAGCGCATCTACTACTTGAAGCGACCCCTTCTCGTGCCGGGGGGAACGAAGATCGAATTCGTCGGCCAGTGGGACAACAGCGCGGCCAATCCGCTCAATCCCGATCCGGCGGCGGAAGTCGTGTACGGCGGCCGGACGGTCGACGAGATGTACACCGGCAACGTGTACTACGCGGTCCCGCGCTTGCACCCCTTGCGGGTGGAGAACGGCCTGGTGACCGCGCTCGTGCCGGAGGACGAAGAGGAGTAGCGGCGCGTCTGTGTATAGCGCCAGCGTACTGTTCAATCAGGAAAGCGGGCGAAGGACCCCCCCGTGGGCATCCGGGCAGCGTTGCCCAGTTGTGCGCAGCAATGCTATTCTGTCGAAACTACTCCGGAGTGAATCGATGCGTTCGAGGCGCGGACTGAATACCCGAATGCCTGCGCCGGCGTACGCCGCTCTCGCAGTCATCGCGATCGCGTGGGGCGCCCCCGGCGCTCACACCGCCGCGGCGGTCGAGCCCCCCACCTTCACCCGCGACGTACTTCCGATTCTGCAGGCGCACTGCCAGGAATGCCATCGGCCTGAGCAGATCGCGCCGATGTCCCTGCTGGACTACGAGCAAGTCCGGCCGTGGGCCAAGGCGATGCGCAAGGCCGTCGCCGAGCGCACGATGCCGCCTTACTCCGTGAACGCCCCTCTGGGACACTTCAAGGGTGATCTGCGCCTGACGGACGATGAGATTGCCCTCGTCACCGGCTGGGTCGACGCCGGCGCGCCCGAAGGCAATCCGACCGACGCGCCGCCGCCGCTGGATTGGGCGACCAAGGAATGGTGGATGGGCACTCCGGACATGGTGCTCGAATTCCCGCAGTTCACCTCGAAAACCAATAACAAGGACGAGGAGTTGCTGCTCTTCAGCGACTACGTCTTTCCCCGGAACACCTGGATTCAGGCCTTTGAATTCAAGACGAACGACTACACCGTGGTGCATCACGCGGGTCTGAACAGCGCCGACGACAAGCTTTTCGTCCCGGAGGATCGCGTCCTGGATTCCGAAGACGAGCACCTGGACAAGTTCGGCGGATCCTCGAACGGCGGACTGCCGTTGTTCGTCCAGTCGCGGCTGTACACCTGGCTACCCGGCCAGCACGTCGAGGAGCGACCGGCAGGACAGGGCTATCGAATTCCGAAGGGGGACCGGATCGTCATCCAGATCCACATCGCACCGACGACGGAATCGCGGCCCATCAAAATATCCCTCGGCATCCGCTACTTCAACGGGCAGCTGGTGGACAACGGCGGCGTGCGCGTCTCTGACATGAAGTTCCTGAAGATCCCGCCCGGAGAGCCGAGCTACGTCGAACACGAATGGAGGCAATTCGGGAGCGACGCTACCGTGACCGCGTTTAACGTCCACATGCACCTGCGCGGCAAGTCCTCGCAGATCATCTTCCATTACCCGGACGGGCGCAGCGAAACCATGCTTGACGTCCCCCACTACAACTTCAATTGGCAGCGCACCTATCACCTGACCGAAGCGATTCGCGTGCCCAAGGGCACCCAGATCGAGTACGTCGCCGAATGGGACAACAGCGAGAGGAACCCGTTAAACCCCGATCCCTCCGCGGAAGTCGTCTGGGGCGGACGAACGACCGACGAAATGTATGGCGGAATCGTCTACTTCTCCGCGGAGCGCCTCCACCCACTTGAAGTCGTGAATGGCGGTGTCGTCGGGCCGGTATCAGCCAAGTAGCGGTGGATCTGAAGCATACGGGCTACTGCGAGCCAGCTTTCAGTTGCGCGACGCGGTCTTCCGCGGCGCGGCTTATGATGTAGCTGTGGATCGCGTTCACGCCCTCCTGATCGAGCACATCGGCATAGCTCGCCATCCCCTGCTCGCCGATGATTCCCTCCAGTACAATCTTGCCGAAGTTGTCGTGGACCGCTTTGGAGGCGAAACGCAAGTCCGAGATCACGCCACTGGACACGGCCGATAGCCCGTGACAATTCGCGCAGTTTTGATGATACAGGCGTTCGCCGCGCGCAATCTTTTCGGGCGAAGCGTCGTCGCTGGGCGGGGGTGGAATCGTCGTGAAGCGCTTGGCGTCGACCACCGGCATTGTCGTCTGT
>JBCLBO010000037.1:0-28919 GCA_038916785.1 Candidatus Hydrogenedentales bacterium
ACTTTCTGCCAACCCTTCGGGTTGAACCATTCTGTCGCTCGAAACTTCGCGTTGCTACGACCCCCGGCTACTTTCTGCCAACCTTCCGGGTTGAATCATTGAACGACACGGGGAGCGTAAACGGGAAATCGGCGGAGCTTCGCACCGCTCGGCGCTTGCCGCTTCCGCCGTGAAGGAGCTTCGCACCGCTCGGCGCTTGCCGCTTCTGCCGTGAAAACGATAGAATCCGGCAACTTTCTGCGGAAATCTCGCTTCGATTTCCGCGCATCCGGGGCCGATCCCGGCGCACACACGAGACCATGGACGACGAATCTTCACCCACCCGCCGCAACGCGATGGTCGCGATGTCGGCCACGCTCGCGGTGTTTTGGACCGGGGCGGTGGCCGGGCTTTCGGCGTTGTTCGTCACCACGCCCTTGCGCGCGATCACTCGCCGCCGCGAGGCGCCGCTGGGCGCGTTCGCGTCACTGGGCGAGAATTTCCGCGCCGTGGATCTGCAAGTACCCGTGAATGACGGTTGGCGTTCGCACGAAGAGCGCATCCGGGTGTATGCGCGGCTCGACGACACGGGCGCGCCGTTTGTGCTCTCGGCCACGTGCACGCACCTCGGCTGCACGGTGCAATGGAACCAGCCGGCCGGCGAATTTCAGTGCCCCTGCCACGGCGGGCGCTTCGCGCCGGACGGCGCGGTGCTCGGCGGGCCGCCTCCCAAACCGCTGCGCCGTCTCGAGGCGAGCGTGCGCGACGGCCAGGTCGTCGCGGAGCTGGGCTGAGCGAATGGGCCGGCTCAGCGACTGGATCGAATCGCGCACGGGCGCGCTGCGCGGCCTGCGCGCGTTCATGAACGAGGAGATGCCCGCGAGCGTCGGCTGGCGCAACACGCTGGGCAGCGTCGCGGGCGCGCTGATGCTCGTGCAGATCGTCACCGGCGTGCTGCTCGCTATTTATTACGTGCCCCACCCCGAGGCCGCCTACGAATCCCTGGAATGGATGGCGAAACACGTCACGCTCGGCGCGTTCACGCGCGCGCTTCACTACTGGGGCGCGACCTTCGCAATTATCGCCGTGTTCGCGCATCTGTGCCGGGTGGTCTTCACCGGCGCGTACCGCACGCCGCGCGAGATGAACTGGATCACGGGCCTCGCGCTGCTCGGCGTCGTCGTCACACTCGCGTACACGGGCCAGCTTCTGCCCTTCGACCAGATGGGATATTGGGCGGCCACGGTCGGCATCGAGATCGCTTCGGCCGCGCCAGTCATCGGCCCTGGCATCCGCAAGTTGATGATGGGCGGCGACACCGTCGGCGCGCTCACACTCGCGCGCTTTTACGCGTTGCACGTCGTCGTGCTGCCCGCGCTGCTCGGCGGGCTCGTCGTCGCGCACCTCGCGCTGCTGCGCCGGCACGGACCGATGCGCGCGGCGAGCGACACGAGTTCGCGGATGACCCCCTTCTACCCCGCGCAATTTTTCCGCGACCTGGTGGCGATTTCCTTCGCGCTCACCGGACTCGCGATCCTCGCCGGGACCCTTGGTGGGCCGCACGGAGGTCCGCTGAACCTGGCGGACACGGCGTATCAACCGCGGCCCGAGTGGTATTTTCTGGCGCATTTCGAACTGCTGAAACTGACGCGTGGCGAGTTTCAAAAGGTGTTCGTCGCGTTCGTACTTCCCGCAGCCATCATGCTGGTGCTCATGGCGCTGCCCTGGCTCGATCGTGGCCAGTCCGCGGCGATGAAACATCGTAAACCGGTGGTGGCAGTGGCGGCCGCCTTCATCGCCGCCTTCGCCGGGCTCACGGCCTACGGCATATCGAAGATCCCGGGCGAGACCGCCGATCAGCAGACCGCTGCCGCGAACACATCCTCGGCAAGCTCCGCGCCCGCAGCCGATGCGTCCGCGCAGGCGATTGAACTCGGCCGGCGCGTGTTCCGCGAACAGCAGTGCGCGAAGTGTCACTTGGTAAAAGGCGTCGGCAAGGACATCGGCCCCGATCTTTCGCTCGCGGGCGTCCGGTTGCAGGAAACGTTCCTGCGCGAATGGCTCAAGGACCCAAAATCGCTCAAGCCCGACACCATCATGCCGCCAGTCACGATCACGGGCGAACGCTTCGACGCGCTGGTAGCCTATATTTTGTCGCTCAAAGAATATGCGCCGCCGCCGGCTAACTGATTTTTACAGAAGGTAACGAAGGTAACGAAGGTAACGAAGGAAACGAAGAAGGAATTTAATATTCCACCGATGGATTTTGATAGACACCGATGCTCTCTTTGAATTTGACTTGGATTTAAGCGTGATCGTGCTGGTGAGTGCGGAGAGCCCTGATAGGCTATGTCATTGTGGTCCATTGTCGGTCTCCGGTAGGCGTGATGCCCCGAACCAATTCTTCGTTCTCTTCGTTTCCTTCTGTTAAATCCCTTGATCTTCCAGCCCTACTTGTTCCGCGCACGTCCCTTCTCTACGATCACCATTTCGCCGTACTTACTTTGGGAGTTGGATCATGAGAAATGTGTCCGTCGTCTTCGCCGCCGTCTCCGCTCTGTTGTTCTCCGTGTGCGCCCTCGCCGAGGACGGCGCGCCGACCTACGCGGAGAAGCTCGGCTGGCCTGCGGGCACGCGCGCGCTGATCCTGCACGTGGACGACGCGGGCATGTCCTACGACTCCGACCTCGGGACAATCGAGGCGATTGAGAAGGGCGTGGCGAATTCCCTCAGCGTGATGATGCCGTGCCCCTGGGTGCCCAACATCGTGCGGTGGATCAAGAAAACCAATGCAGACGCCGGGCTGCATCTCACGCTGACCTCCGAGTGGGATGTGTACCGCTGGGGCCCGGTCGCGGGAAAACCCGCCGTGCCTGGCCTCGTCGATTCCGAGGGCGCACTGTGGGACAACGTAGCGCTGGTCGTCAAAAACGCGACCGCCGACGAAGTGGAGATGGAAATCCGCGCGCAGCTCGATCGCGCGCGCACGATGGGCTTCGAGCCGACGCACATGGACTCGCACATGGGCACTCTCTTCGAGACTGCGGCCTTCATGGAGCGCTACATCAAGGTCGGCATCGAGGAACAAATCCCGGTGATGTTCCCCGGCGGCCACAATTTCTTCATCGCGCAGGACTCGCCCGAGCGCGTCGCCATGGCGAAGGCCATGGGCCGCAAAATCTGGGACGGCGGCCTGCCCGTGCTCGACGACCTCCACAACCGCAGCTACGGCTGGAAGACCACGGACAAGACCGACCAATACATCGACGCGGTGCATAACCTCAAGCCCGGCGTCACCATGATGATCATGCACTGCACGCGCCCGACGGAAGTTTTTCCTCAGATCTCCAGCTCGAGCGACGTTCGCCTGGGCGATCTGAACGCGATGCTCGATCCGCGTCTCAGGAAGGCGATCGGGGACGAAAAAATCGTGCTCACCACCTGGCGCGAGCTGATGGAACGACGTAAGGCCGCGGGGAAATAGCCCCGTTCCCTGCCTAAAACGCCGAAGAAAACTCTTGTCATTTCGACCCTGATGCGCTATTATTCACCCCCATGATTAGCGAACGTATCCAGCAAGCCCGCACGATTTCTGAGGTGTTCGTTCAACGCGTCGCCGAGTCGGCCGCCGCAGTCGCGTATGAGTACGAGGCGGAAGGCACGTGGCTGCCGGTCACGTGGGCCGAGTACGGCGAGCAAGTGAAATACGCGGCGCTGGGTCTTCGATCGTTGGGGGTCCAGGCCGGCGAACGGCTCGCGGTCTGGGGCGATACGCTTCCGGAGTGGACCATCATCGATCTCGCGGCGATGGCGCTCGGCGGATGCACGTCCGGCATCTACCAGACGAGCACCCCTGAGCAGGCGGCGTATATCGTTAACGACAGCGAGGCGGTCGTCGTCGCGGTGGATGGCCCGGGCCGACTCGCTCGCGCGCGCTCGGTGCATGGGCAGACGCCGAGCGTGCGGTTTTTCGTGAACTGGGGCCCGGCCGGCCACGACATCGACGGCGGCGCGCCGGTCTATAGCCTGTCGGATCTGATCGCTCGCGGGCGCGAATATGCCGCGGCGAACCCGCGCGCCTACGAGGACATGGTGCGCGCGGTGACGCCGGAGACGACCGCCGTGCTGGTGTACACCAGCGGGACGACCGGTCCGCCGAAGGGCGCGATGCTCTCGCACAAAAATTGCCTTGCGTGTTGCCGATCCGTCCACGCGCGCATCGGGCTCACGCATGCGTCGTCGAACATTTCGTTCCTGCCGCTCAGCCATGTGGCCGAGCATGTGGTCGGGTTTTTCAACCGGCTGTATTCCGGCGGCAAGGCGTACTTCATGCCCGACATGACGCGCTTCGCGGAAGTCGCGAAGCTCAAGTCCCCCACCGTAATCGGCGGCGTGCCCCGGCTCTACGAGAAAATCTACGCGGCGATTCGGGGGAAGGCCGCGTCCGCGCCCCCCTCAAAGAAGAGAATGCTCGCGTGGGCGCTGCGGGTCGGCGGCGAGGAAGCGGTCTATCGCCTTGCGGGCAAACCGCTGCCGGCGGGCAAGAAACCGATGTTTCGTCTCGCGGATCGCCTGGTGCTTTCGAAAATCCGCGCGGCGCTGGGCGGCCAGGTGCAGTTCATGATCTGCGGCGCGGCGCCGATCTCGAAAGACATCATTGATTTCTGGAACGCGGTGGGCCTCTCGTTTTTCGAGGTCTACGGCATGACCGAGTCCTCCGGCATCAGCCACATGAACACCACGGGAACGTATAAGGCGGGCACGGTGGGCACGGAGGTGCCGTGGTGCGAGTGCCAAATCGCGGCGGACGGCGAGATTCTCGTGCGCGGCGACGGTGTGTTTCAGGGATACCTGAACCAGCCCGAGGCGACGGCCGAAGCGATCGACGCGGAGGGCTGGCTGCACACGGGGGACATCGGCGAGAAGGACGCGGACGGATTTCTGCGGATCACGGACCGCAAGAAAAACCTGATCATCACGGCGGGGGGAAAGAATGTCGCCCCGGCGAACATCGAGTTGCTCATCACGCGCGAATCGCTCATTTCGCAGGTGGTCGTCGTGGGCGATCGGCGGCGTTTTCTTTCCGCGCTAATCACGCTGTCGACTGAGGAATTGAACAGCCTGCAAAAGAGCGAGGCCTTCGCCGGCATGGACCACGCGGAGATTGCCGCGAGCGAGGCAGTCCGGCAGCGCGTGCACGCGGCCGTCGAGGGGGCCAATACGCAGCTCGCGCGCTACGAGAACATCCGCGCGTACCGAATCCTCGATCGCGAGTTCAGCATCGAATCCGGCGAGATGACGCCCACCATGAAACTCAAGCGCAAAGTCATCGAGCAGAACCACGCCGAAATCATCGAAGGGTTCTACAAGGAAAGCGCCGCGGAAAGCGCGTAAGGGCTTTTACAGAAGGCAACGAAGGGAACGAAGAAGGCCAGACTCAGGGCTTTCAATTGGACGGACGATAGGGTAATGGCTCTCTAAAAGCCTGTAACAAATCCCGACGTTCGTAGCATGGGCGGCTCGCCCATGCGGGTGCACGGCGATCGAACCGGGTAATGTTAGAGGCTTTAAGAGTCGTCAGAAGCGAGCGGTCGGCCTACCGAATACCGATTTCGTCCCAGTACCAACAGTTTCGCTCAGATTGTGGTTGGGTTCCTTGGCGTTCGAACCTAACAAAACGATCCATTTCAATAGATTACGATGCATCCACTGTTCCAGAAGTCCGATACCCTTAGCCATGCAGCCATCGGCGCCGCCATTGAAGTGCACCGGCTCAAGGGCCCGGGGCTTATGGAGAGCATCTACGAAAAGTGCCTCATGCATGAATTTCACCTGAGGCGCATTCCCGCAGTGAACCAACAAGTTGTACCGGTCGAATACAAAGGCATGGTGTTTGACGAGACACTTCGTCTCGACATCCTCGTCGACGAATGCCTAGTGCTTGAACTCAAGTGTGTTCAGGATGTCTTGCCAGTTCACAAGGCGCAGTTGCTGAGCTACATGAAATTGCTCGACGTTCCTTTGGGTCTCGTGATCAATTTCCACGAAGCCTGGCTCGTCGATGGGATCAGCCGGATGATATTGCCAGGAGCGAACCTCTAATTTACAAAAGCAGTTCTTCGTTCTCTTCGTTGCCTTCTGTGAAACATTTCTTAGAGTGATGCGAGTTCGCGCAGGTTGCCGGGCGGGAGTCCGGTGCGCGCGGGGTTGGCGGGGTACAGTTCCCGGAGTTCGTCGTTGTAGAGCACCTGGATGCGGTCGTAGAGGAACCATGTGATCGCTTCGCGGGCGCGCTTGTCGACGTGGACGAAGCGCAGTCCGAAGCGGTTGACGCCGTTCTCGTCGGTCGTGTCGCTGTAGACGATCTGCCCCACGAGCCGGTTCACGGAGAACTCGGGTAACTGGAAAATCATCTCGACGAGGTCGCCGGGCTCGAAGTGCCCGGACGTGGTCACCATCGATCCGTTCGCGTTGAGATCGCGCATGCGCCCCTTGAGCTTGATCTCGTCGCCGCGGACGCGCAGCCACACGGGATAGTCCGCCGCGACTCGCCAGTCGCGCCGGCGCTGGCCGCCGGCGCAGGACTCGGTGCGATCGAGCATCAGCCCGCCCGCCGCGCCGGGCGAACCGGCCACGCGGGTGTGGTACGCAACGTGGCCGCCTTCTTCATGAAAGAGAAGTTCGACGCCGGTGCCTTCGGGAAGCGGGACGGCCCAGGGAAAGGTGACCCAGATGGTGCCGTTGGACACGCCGAGCACCTCGACGATGCAGGTGCGGCCGCGGGCGTTGAGGAAACACTGGTTGCCCACGACCAACGGCGACACGGATTGCGCGACCACGGCGTCACTCCCCCGTTCCGAATCGTACCATATAGAAGGGTAATTGTGGCCGCGACGAGATGGATCTCATAAGCCATAACCTATTGAAAAATAGAGAGTTACACGATGTAATCTATTGACAGACGCTCTGGGTGCTAGGCGCGATCCGCGGCGTCGACGGATGGTGTAGCATCCAACTGCGAGGCGAGTTCCAGGAGTTTGCGCGCTTCGGTGAGCTGCGCGTGGGCGCCGACGAGTACGAGGACGTCGTTGGCTTCAAGGCGGAAATTCGCTTCAGGATTGGTGACGGGTTTGCGATCGCGTACGACGGCGATGAGCAGTGCGCCGGTCTGATTGCGGAGATCGAGTTCGCGCAGGGTCCGGCCGCAGGCGGGACTGGCCTCGGGCAGGAAGAACGTTTGCGTCGCGGATATCTGAAGCACCTTGAGCAAATCTTCGAGGCTCTCCTGGCTGCTGGAGGATTTTCCGCGGAACACCCCGTAGCCGCCCGCGCGGACGGCGGCGATCTGCGCGGCGAGGATGTTGCGCGGGACGCCGAGTTTCTCGAGCACGTGCGAGAAGATGCGGACCGAGGCCTCGAAGTCCGCCGGCACGACTACGTTCGCGCCGAGCCGGGAGAGCTGCTCGAGTTCGGCGACGTACTGCGTGCGCACGACGATGTGGATCGTGGACGAGGCCGCGCGAGCGAGCGACACGATGCGGCGCGTGGCGGGTTGGTCGTTGATCGCCACCACGAGCGCGTTCGCGTGGCGCAGGCCAGCGTGGCGGAGGATGCCCGCGCGGGCCGCGTCGCCGATGATCACGGGCGCACCGGCGGCCTGAATCTCGCGCACGGCGGCCTGGTTCAACTCGACCACACAAAACGGGATGTGCGTACTCTTGAGTACGCGCGCGAGGTTGCTGCCCGTCACGCCGTAGCCCACGATCACGACGTGCTCGCGGAGCGGGCCTTCCTCGGCTTCGGCGTCGTCCGCGTCTTCGCCGGTCCCGTCGCCGTGCCGCGCCGCGAGACGGTCGAGCGCCGCGAGACCGATGGGAAAGGCCAGGGCGCCGGCCATCATCGTGCCTACGAGATAGACCACGAAGGACTGGAGGAATTCGGGCGTGATTAGGCCGCCCGTCTGCGCCTGATGCAACAGGACGTAGGCAAACTCGCTCACCGTGCAGAGGCCCAGTCCAGCGCGCCAGGAAATCCGCCCCGGCCAGCCGGAGACACGCACTGCACCCGCTGTGAGTAGAGTCTTGAGCACGACTGTTGCGCCGACGGCCACGGCGAAAATCCACGCCTTGTCCACCGCTTCGTCGACGTCCACGAGCATGCCGACCGAAATGAAAAAGAGGGCGTTGAACACGTCTCGGAAGGGCGTGATTTCGGAGACGAGCTGGTGGCGGATGTCGGCCCCGGCGAGGAGCAGACCGGCGATGCACGCGCCGAGCGCCGGGCTCCATCCCGCGAGGCTCGCGAGCCACGCGCCGCCGCCGGCCATCATCACGGCGAAGAGCGGTATGAGTTCCTGGCCGCCGCGTCCCCGGACCTGGTGGATGACGACGGGCAGAACGTAGCGCGCGGCGAAGATGATGGCGGCCAGTCCGGCGAAGGACGCGATGGCGATCCAGGGGCTGCGCGCGGTCTCGCCGCCGCCAGCGGCGAGCGGCAGGAGCGCCATGACGGCGATGACGATGACGTCTTGCAGGAGCAGCACGCCGGTGGTGACGCTTCCCATTACGGTGGAAACTTCGCCGCGATCGGAAAGCTGCTTGAGCGAGATTGCCGTGCTGCTCAGCGCCAGCGCCAGACCGGCCAGCAGCGCGGCCGAGGGCGGCAATCCGAGCACGAGCCAGGCGCACAGCGCGCCGGCGCCGCCCGTCGCGCCCATTTGCAGGCCGGTGGCCTTGAGCAGATTGCGCCCCGTGCGCAGGAGGGGCGCGGGCGAGAGTTCGAGGCCTACGGTGAACAAGAGAAGTACAAGGCCAAGCTCGGCGAATTGCTCGACCGACTCGCTTTCAATCCAGCCGAATACGGAGGGGCCGATCAGAATTCCGGTGAACAGAAACCCGATGATGGACGGCGCGCGCGCGACGCGGGCCAGCCACGACACGGCCACGGCCGTGCCGAAGAGGATCGCGATCTGGCCGAGGAATTGTGAATCAGACATGGGTTGTTGTGTGCTTGAGATTAACACAAAGGCGGGTCTTCGCCCGACTGCGCGCGGTCACGTGTCCGGCGTCGCCTCGGTCTCCGGCGGCGTTTCGGCGTCGGCTCGAAAGAACGAGAGTGTGGTCTGTCCGTAGACCGCCGTTCGCACGCGGCGGAAGGCGCCAATCGCGTCGGCGACGGGCGTGCGCGTGGCGTGTTCGAGAATGAATACGCCGCCGGGCGCAAGCAAGGCGCTGCCGGCGATCGCGGAGACGATCGATTCGTAATCGGTGAAACTGTGCGGCGGATCGGCGTAGATGAAATCGTAGGGTGCGTCGTGTGGCAGCCGGCGCAGGTCTTCGGGCAGGGTGAGCGCGTGAAGGCGCGTGCGATCCCCCAGTTTTGTGCGCACGCTGTTTTGCTCGATCAACGCGCGCGCCGTACGATCGCTCTCGACGAGATCCGCGTGCGCGGCGCCGCGGCTGATCGCTTCGAGCCCGTTCGCGCCGGTGCCCGCGAAGAGATCGAGGAACCGGCAGCCGGGAAGCGCCGGACCGACGATGCTGAAGAAGGCCTCGCGAACGCGATCGAGCGTGGGCCGGATGTCGCGCCCCACCGGTGCGGCCAGCCTCACGCCGCGCGCTTCGCCCGCGATAATCCGCATGTGATTCTCCGCGATTGTGCCCCGGGGTCACGCAGGGACCGCGCGAGAGAAAGCGACGCCCGCTGCCGCGCCCGATCAGTCGCTGCGCATGCGGGGTACGCTGTAGGTGCCCATGTGTATCTGGTCGAAGAGGCCCTGGTCTTGACTGGCCTCCCGGGCGGTCTCGATCTCGATAATGCCGTCCTTGAACATTTTATAAAGATAGACTTCGAAGAGCATTGAGGCTGACAGCGTCTGTTGCATCCCGGTACGGATAGCGGAGGTGTCACCGGCCGCAATCGCCTTGGCGATCGGTTTTACGTCGTTGAACAACATTTCGAGCGCCGGCACCCGCCCTCCCCCCTTGCGCACCACGAGCTTTTGGCAGATGACGCAGCGGATGCAGTCCGTAAGTTGCTGCCGAACCAAATCGCGCTCGACCGGATCGAAGAAGCTCACAATACGGTTCGTCACGCCCGACGCGTCGTTTGAATGCAGCGAACTGAGCACGAGATGGCCCGTGGAGGCCGCGCCGATCGCGGCGCGAATCGTGTCCGCGTCGCGCAACTCTCCGATCAGGATCACGTCCGGGTCGTGGCGGAGCGTTCCCTCCATGCCTTCGGCGAAGGTGCGGAAGTCCGTGCCGAGGTTTCGCTGATTGACGAAACACTTTTTGTTTTTGTGGTGATACTCGACCGGGTCTTCGAGCGTGATTATGTGTTTGTACGTGTTGCGGTTAATCCAGTCCAGCAGCGACGCGCAGGTCGTCGTCTTGCCGCTCCCCGTCATCCCGGTAATGAGCACCAGACCATTTCCCAATTGCGCCAATTTGGTCATCAGGTCCGGCGGCATGTTGATGTCTTCAAAGCTCGGGATGTGCTCGGAGTGGTAGCGGAAAGTCATGTGCGGCGCGCTCATCCGCATGAACGCCGACGCGCGCGCGAACCCGATCCCTTTCTGATGGAAGCTGAAGCTGTTCTGCTGTTTCTTGAGGAATTCCTCCCAGTCGCGCTTGGGGGACAAGTCCCGGATGAGATTCAGTATCTGTGGCGCGGAGAGCACACCCAGCAAATCCGACACGCGCGCCTTGTTGTCAATCCGGAAAATCGGCTTCTGGCCCGGCGAGAGGTGGATGTCGCTCGCCTTGTATTGAATCAGCGCGCGGAACAGCAGCTCGACGCTGACTTCCTCGCTCGCGAAGTCGTCCGGCTCGAAGCGCCACACTTCGGGCAGGCCGATGATCTGCATGATCGCCTCGACGGACTCGCGCGACGCGGTGTAATCCGTCGAACCCTGCGGCGGCATGCGGAAGACCTGCCAGCCGTCCGACTCGGAGCGATCGATCTGGCCGTTGTAGTGCGCGAGCGACTCGGTGAGTTTTTCGCGCATCTTCTTATCCGCCTGAACGCGGACTTCGAAGCGCTCGAATTCGCCTTCGAGTTCGTCGCGCTCGGCGACGATGGCCACGCGGCCGCTGCGGCCACTGATCTTGCGCGGCGCGCCCTCGTATTTAAGAAATTCGCTCTCGGCGCTCTCGAGGATTTTTTTGAGGCTCTTCTGTTGACCCAGCCCCATGACCTTTTCAGCCACGGTAACTTCCTTGTTGCAGCGCGACGATGCGGGTCTGCGCCCAGCGCGAGACCCGAAGAGGGGGCCAGTATACCGAGGCCCGGGCCGGTGAGCAACGGTCCGCAGCAGTCTGCACTGAGGAAATCACTTCTACGACTGCGAAAAATGGGATAAGCGCGGATTTATGGATGGCGGGCAAAAGTTTGACCGGCGCTTGGGATGGGTTAGGATTGCGTTTCGCGTAGTACCGGATTCCGGCGCGATCGACTGGCTGCGCCGCCGGCCGTGCTCATGCGGCGGAGTCTGCCCACATGTCCGAGTTGATCGCCGGGATTGGCCACCAAAAAAGCCTGCTCAAGGTCGCCGCGATCATGGACAAGGAGCTGCGCAAGCGGCGCGGCGTTCCCAAGTGCGTGCGCGTATGGGCGGAGGGCGTCGATTTCGAGGCCGAACGCCCCGACTACGAGAAAGACTTCGAGAGCTTCACGCTACGCATCTCGGCCGACCGCACGGAGACAGAGCGCCTGATCGGCGCGGCCGCGGATCTGGGCCCCGCGTGCGAGCATCACGCGGAAGACGGCGTGCTGGTCTTCACGTTTCCGGCGCCCGGCCCGGCGGATGCCGCCGCGGCGCGCGCGGCGGTGGACGCGCTCGCGCAGGCCCTCGTGCTGCCGGAGGTGTGGCATTTCGACGGGTCGAAGTACCGCGCCGATCCGATCGACGTGGAGATGCTCTTTAAGGGTCTGCTGCAATACAAGGCCAGTGACATTCATCTCACGTCGGGGCAGAAGCCGATCTTTCGCGTGGACAACAAGATCGCGATTTCGGACTTGATGGGCGTGCTGTCTTCCGCGCAGATTCTCGACCTGATCAAACGCATCGCCCCGCCGCGGTACTTCGAACATTTCGAGAAGCACTGCCAGACCAGTTTCAGCTATCACCAGGTCGGCCTGGGTTATGCGCGCGCGTCGGCCTTCATCAAGCGCGGCGCGCCGCACCTCACGTTTCGCTATCTTCCGGAGAAGGTACCCTCCTTCGACGACCTGCACATGCCCAACGAAATCATGGAGAAGCTCGCCAAGACGCACAACGGCCTCGTGTTGATCGCGGGGATGACCGGCAGCGGCAAGAGCACGACCGCGGCCGCGCTGATCGACTACATCAACCGGCACCGCAACTGCCACATCCTCACGATCGAAGACCCGGTCGAGTACGTGCACGAGAACAAGAAGGCCTTCGTCTCGCAACGCAGCCTCGGGGAGGACGTCGAGACCTTCGCCGAGGCGGTCGAGGGCGCGCTGCGGCACGACCCGGACGTACTTCTCGTGGGCGAGATGCGCGACGCGGACACGATCCGTTCGGCGATCAACGCCGCGTCGACGGGCCACCTGGTGCTGAGCACGCTGCACGCGAACAACGCCTACGGCGTGGTGAACCGCATCGTGAGCTTTTTCGATCCGGTCGAGCGCGAGCTTGTTCGGCAGCAACTGGTGGACAGCCTGCGCTGCGTGATTTGCCAGCGGCTGGTGCCCAAGAAAGGCGGCGGGCGTGTGCCGGCGCTCGAAGTGCTGTTCAACGACGTAAAGTCCATCTCGAAAGCGATCGTCGCCGGCGACACGCCCGGCCTGCGCATCGGCATGCAACAGACCCTCTCCGCCTCACTGCTCTTCGAGTTCTACCTGCACCGCATGTACACCGACGGCCTCATCGATCTCGAAGTCGCCAAGGAGAGTGCGCCCGACCTGGACATGTTCGACCAGATCCTCATGGGCACCTACAGCGTGCCGCGCATGGCGCACTAGGGCAATATCTACCACCGATGAAAGATGATGCACACCGATAGACCGAAACTGTGAATCTACCGTAGGGGCGGCGCGATAGTAGCCCGCCGTTTCAGGGCGTGTTGCCCAACCGATCCGACTTGCCTGGAGAGAGGTGACAGGCCTCTTTGGACTGCGGCAGCGATAGCTGCCGCTTTACTTAGCCCAGCGGAGCTGGGCGTCGTCGCGCCGGGATCCCAGTTCTATGTGTGCACTGCGCCGGAGCAAGCTCCCGGCGCGAAAGCGGCAGCTATCGCTGCCGCAGTCCAAAGAGGTCCGAGTCGTTGAATTTCCGCGCCGTTGATTTGGGCGACACGCCCTTTCGCGCCGGATCGCGGTCACCGTATATCATCGGAGTCCCGATAGGGACGGCTGAACTCGTGACTCTCAATTCTCAGACTCACTCTACGCGATTGCCTGACGCGCCCGCACAGGCGCGCGCGAAGGCCGCCGTGCTCGCGGCACTCGCGCGGCATCCCTTCGCGCCGCCGTGGTGGTTGCGGAACGCGCACGTGCAGACGGTGGCCGCGCGCTACGCACGGCAGTTGCCGCGGCCGGAGGGCCTGCGCCTCGAGCGCTGGGACACGCCCGATGACGATTTTTTGGACGTCTACTTCCTCGACGGCGATCCCGCAATGCCGACCGCGCTGCTCCTGCACGGGCTCGAAGGCAGCATCGATTCGACCTATTTTCTCGGGCTCATCCAGGAGCTCGCGCGATTGCGGTGGAACGTCGCCGCGATGGAATTCCGATCGTGCAGCGGCGAGATGAATCGCGCCGCGCGCATGTACCACTCCGGCGAGACGCAAGACATTGCATTCGTCGCTTCGCGGCTGATAGAGCGCGACCCGAATGTCGCGCTCTATGTCGCGGGCTTTTCGCTCGGCGGCAATGTGACCGCGAAGTGGTTCGGCGAGATGGGCGATCGCCTCCCGGCGAATGTCCGCGCCGGCGCCGCCATCAGCGCGCCCTACGACCTTGTGAAGTCAGCGGAGTACATGGACGGCCTGCGATTTAGCCGGCTCTACGTGCTCCATTTTCTGCGTAAGCTGGTCCCGAAGGCGGTCGAGAAGGACCGGCAACATCCGGGCGTCATCAATGTCGAGCGGGCGAAGCGCGCACGGACGTTTAGGGACTTTGACGATCACGCGACCGCGCCGCTCCACGGCTTCGCCGATGCGCACGACTACTATTCGCGTGTCGGCTGCGGCCAATTCCTGCCGGATGCGCGCCGGCCTTTGCTGCTGCTGAGCGCGGCAGACGATCCATTTAATCCCGGCTGGACGCTACCGCGCGATCTCGCGGCGACGCACCCGTATCTGCATCCGCTCTTCACGGATTACGGCGGGCATTGCGGGTTCATGCAGCGCGGGCCGGCCGGATTCGACTTTTGGGCCGAACAGCGGGTTGCCGAGTTTTTCGAGGCGTACCGTAAGGCGGACGCGACTTAGGGTCTCGATGAGTACCGGACACGGCCGCTGCACACCCGCATGGGCGGGCCGCCCATGCTACGACGGTTGGGACTCTTTTTTTGGAAACTCTTAGATGCTGTAGTCGCGGCGGATCGTTTGTAGTTGCAGCCAGGTCTCCGCGTTCACGTCCTCTTCACGAAGACGATTGAAGAGGCCGCGCAAAATCTCGCGCTCTCGGTCCGTCATCGACCCGTCGCGCAGGGCGATATCGAGCAGGGTCTTCAGTTCGTCTTTACCGAGATGGCCGTCGTCGGCATAGAGGACCAGCGTGGCATAGGCGAGCTCGATATCGCCCCGGGCCTTGTCATTTTTCGCGGCATGCGCCGCTTTCTTCTTTGGCTTGGTCACGCGGCTCTCCATCCCCTCGTTCACTCGCGGAGCGTCCTATCATGCCACATCACGGCGCGTTTCGGAATTCCGCGAGGCACGACCCGAAATCCGGACATCGCGCGGGGAGGGTCGCGCTCCCGCGCAGGGAGGGTCGCGCTCCCGCGCAGGGAGGGTCGCAGCCGGCATGGACACCCGTGTCTTGCGCGAAGTATCGTAGTGGGCGGTCGCGCCCGGGCCCGGGTGAATCACGAAGGCTGACACCGATGTTCTTCTGGAAGCGCAAACGCGAGGCCACGCCTGGCACACCCGCGTCGCGTTGGACCGGTCTTCTTCAGGCCGTCGCCGGCGCGGACACGGACCTCATGGTTGTCGTCGGGCCGGAGGACGGCGGCAGCGTGTGCTCCGACTGGGTCGGCGCGGTGGTCAGCGTGTCGGGCGCGGATCGGCGATTCCCGGCGCTGGTGGACGCGATCGAGGACGGTCTCTTCCACAGCGGCTGCCGGCACAAGCTGCTCCCCTATCGCACGGAGGAGGGCGAGACGGAGGCGCTGTTTTGCACGAAGCTCGCTATCGCGGGGATGACGCAGCGCTTCGGCGATCGGCGGTCGGCGCACGCGCCGGAACCCGAGAGCGGCGCCGAGGGACCGCGCGCGGAGTTCACGCGCTACTACGACCTCGCGCGCGACGCCGAGAAGTCAAAGCAGCCGCCGATTGCGCTGCACTATTGTCAGGAGGCGCTCCGCCTGCTCGCGCAGCGCGATGTGTTTGGGGTCGACGACCAGCCGATGATCGAGCGTGTGATCAAGGGGCGGATGCAGACGATTTTCCGTGCGCACCAGCCGCCGGGCGCGGCGGACCCAACGGTCGAATGAGGCCCGAGATTTGGCTATGATACGCGGGCTATTCGACTGTTTGGCCCAATCACGGAGCGTTGCATGAGCACACTGGCCGACCCGACCGCCGCGGTCCGCAAGGGGGAAGAACTCGATCTCTCGAAACTCGAACCGTATCTGCGCGCTACGCTGGGATCGCAGGGCGGTGTACTCAGCGTGGAGCAGTTCCCCGGAGGCCACTCGAACCTGACGTATCTGGTGAAGCTGGACGGCCGCGAGATGGTCCTGCGCCGCCCGCCCTTTGGCAGCCGGGTGAAGTCCGCGCACGACATGGGCCGCGAGTATCTCATCCTGTCAAAACTTCACCCGGTCTACTCGCCCGCGCCCAAGCCGCTGGCGTTCTGCGAGGACGAGTCGATCATCGGCGCGAAGTTTTACGCGATGGCGCGCATCCAGGGCGTGATCCTGCGCCAGAATAAGCCGGCGGGCTTCGAGGCCTCGCCGGGCGAGGTCCGCCGGATTTGCCGCGGACTCGCGGAGAACCTGGCCGCGCTGCACGCGGTCGATTGGCGCGCCGCCGGCCTCGAGTCGCTGCAAAAGAAAGAAGGCTCATTCGTGCAGCGGCAGGTGGACGGCTGGATCCGGCGCTTCGCCGATTCCAAGACCGAAGAACTGCCGATCCTGGATGAATCCTTCGAGTGGTGCCGCAGGCACATCCCGGCGGACGTCGGCGCCGTGCTGATCCACAACGACTATAAATTCGACAACGTGATCCTGGACCCGAAGGACCTCGCGCGGGTCATCGGCGTGCTCGATTGGGAGATGTCCACGATCGGCGATCCGCTGTTCGATCTCGGCGTCACGCTGGGCTACTGGATGAACCCCGACGAGCCGATGGAGATGGGCAGCTCGAGTTCCTTTCTCACGCGCATGCCCGGCGCGATCACGCGGCTCGAATTCGCAGAGGCCTACGGCACGAAGTCCGGCCGGGACGTCTCGAGCATGCACTGGTACTACGCCTTCGCGGTCGCCAAGCTCGCGGTCGTGCTCCAGCAGATTTACTATCGCTACCATCATGGCCTGACCAAGGACGAGCGCTTCGCCGGGATGAACCAGGGCGTGGCGATGCTCACTCACCGGGCCGCGCAGATCATCGAAAAGGGTTCGTTGTAAATCAGGCGACACGCGAGCGGAGGGCGCGCCATGCACGACTACGTCATCGTGGGGGCCGGATCGGCCGGGTGCGTGCTCGCGGCGCGGCTGAGCGAGGATGCGGACAACCGCGTGCTCCTGCTCGAAGCGGGCCCGCGCGACTCCGACCCGCGCATCCACATGCCCGCGGCCTTTCCTAAACTATTCAAGACCGAACTCGATTGGGATATTGAGACCGAGCCGCAGCGCGGCGCGAACGGCCGGCGGATGTACTGGCCGCGCGGCAAGGTCGTCGGCGGGTGCAGCTCGACGAACGCGATGATCTACATGCGCGGCAATCGCCGCGACTTCGACGATTGGGCGGCGCAGGGATGCAGCGGCTGGTCCTTCGCGGAGTGCCTGCCGTATTTCAAGAAGTCGGAGCGGAATCTGCGATTCAAGGGCGAGTTGCACGGCGATTCCGGGGGCCTTTGCGTTTCGGATCGCGTGTACACCAATCCCCTCTCCACCGTTTTTGTGGAAGCCTGCCGGCAAGCGGGCATCCCGGTCACGGACGATTTCAACGGCCGCGAGCAGGACGGCGCGGCCTTGGCCCAGGTGACGCAGGAGAACGGCCAGCGGTGCAGCGCGGCGCGGGCATTCCTGAAGCCCGCGCTCGGGCGCGCCAATCTCAGGGTCGAGACCGGCGCCCACGCGACGCAAGTGCTCTTCGACGGAACCCGCGCCATCGGTGTCGCCTATGTGCAAAACGGGCAGAACAAAACGGTCCGGGCGGAGCGCGAAGTCGTCCTGTGCCTGGGCACGGTGCATTCGCCGCAACTGCTGATGCTTTCCGGCGTCGGCCCTGCGGCGCACCTGGCGGAAGTCGGCATCGAATGCCGCCACGATCTCCCCGGCGTCGGCGAAAATTTGCACGACCATCCCATCGTCGGCCCGATCACGGAGTGCACTCAGAAAGTCACGCTCGACAGCGCGGAGACGGTATGGAATTTGGCGCAGTACATGATCCTGAATCGCGGGCCGCTGACGTCGAACGTGGCGGAGGCCTGCGCCTTTGTGAAGTCCGACCCCTCGCTCGATCGTCCGGACCTGCAATTTCACTTCGCGCCCTGCTTCTTCTACCGGCATGGACTGACGGGCGAGAAGAAGGTCGCGTACAGTTTCGGGCCCTGCCTCGTGCAATCCGAGAGCCGCGGCACGCTCCGGCTCCGGTCGAAGGACCCGCTGGACAAACCTCTGGTGGACCCGAACTATCTCAGCGCGGAGCGCGATGTGCGCGCGCTGCTCGTGGGTGTGAAGCTGGCGCGCGAGATTGCCTCACAGCCGGCCTTCGCGCCGTTTCGCGGGAAGGAATTCCTTCCCGGCGAGGCCGTACAAACCGGCGATCAACTCGTGAATTACATCCGCGAGTATTGCGAAACGCTCTACCACCCGGTCGGCACCTGCAAGATGGGCGTCGGCCCGGACGCCGTGGTCGATCCGGAGTTGCGCGTACACGGCCTAGAAGGCCTGCGCGTCGCGGATGCCTCCGTGATGCCCAAAATCGTCGGCGGCAACACGAACGCCGCGGCGATCCTGATCGGCGAGCGGGCGGCGGATTTCATCCGCGAGGGCGGCGGCGCGCGGCGGGCCGCCGACGCACAGGCGCTACGTGCTGCGGCCGGATAATCGAAGTCATGGCCGCTGATCCGCGCGCTCGGGCTAAGCGGATCCAACGCGCTCTCTTCGGGCTGCTGCTCGGACTCTTCGCGTTGTTTCTCTGGCTGGCGCAGAATTAAGGTACATGCGCCCGAACGGATCGCCCCGATGTCGCCCGGCCCGGAAATGCCGCTGTCCGGCCGCTGGTTCCCGACGCCCGCTCCGATGGACGATGCGACGAAGGAAATCGTCTGGGAGTTTTTCAATCCGCAGCGCGCCGGCGAGCACAACGAGCTTATCGCCGCCGTATATGAGGTCGTGCGGCTGCCAGAGAACGCGGTCTCGGGGTGGATGAGTCCTGCGCCGCCGCAATAAGGGGCATACGCGATTCCCACACAGGAATCTGTCTTCAATCGGTGGAGGCGGGCGTCCCCGCCCACAGTACTTTACCTCACGCAATCCTGCGCTATACTGCCCGCTGCGCCACTGGGAGGACTTCGCAATGGCCCCGCAAACCAAGCTTCGAATTTGCCCGCTCTGCGAGGCCACCTGCGGCCTAGAGCTGACGGTCGATGGCCGGCGCGTGACGGCCGTGCGCGGCGACGCGAAGGATTCCTTCTCGGAGGGCTACATCTGCCCGAAGGGCGTTGCGATACAGGACATCGACTCCGACCCGGATCGCCTGCGCACGCCGATGATCCGCCGCGCGGACGGCTGGCACGCGGCGAGCTGGGACGAAGCCTTCGCGGAAATCGAGAAGCGCCTGCTCCCGATCATCGCGCGCGACGGGCGCAACGCCGTCGGCGTGTACCTCGGCAATCCCACCGTGCACAATACCGGCCTCGCGATTTACGGCCAGGTGCTCCTGCGCGCGCTCGGCACCTCGAACATTTTCAGCGCCACCACGGTCGACCAGATGCCCAAGCAGGTGGCTGTCGCCGCGCTCTTCGGCACGGGCCTCTCGATTCCCATCCCCGACCTCGATCGCACGCAATACCTGATGATTCTCGGCGCGAACCCGCTCGTGTCGAATGGCAGCCTGCTCACCGCGCCGAACATCGGCGAGCGGCTTAAGCGCATCCAAAAGCGCGGCGGAAAAATTGTCGTCATCGATCCGCGCAAGACCGAGACCGCGCGCATGGCGGATGAGCACCACTTCATTCGCCCCGGCGCTGACGCGCATTTCCTCTTCGCACTCGTGCACACGCTCTTCGAAGAAAAACTCGCGAAGCCGGGCCGCCTCGCGGTATTCGCCGAGGGACTCGACGATGTCCGCGAACTTGCGAAACAATTCCCGCCGGAGGCCGTCGCGGAGAAGTGCGGCATCCCGGCGCAGGACATCCGCCGCCTCGCGCGCGAACTCGCCGCTGCGCCGTCGGCATCCGTTTACGCGCGGATCGGCACCTGCACGCAGGAATTCGGCACGCTGGCGAGCTGGCTACCCGAGGTCATCCACGTGCTCACCGGAAACCTCGATCGGCCGGGGGGCGCGATGTTCACCCGGCCGGCCTACGGCGCGGGCAACACCAAGGGCGCGGGCGGCACGGGCCGCGGATTCCGCATGGGGCGGCACAAAAGCCGCGTGCGCGGCCTGCCGGAAATTTTCGGCGAGCTGCCGGTCGCGTGCCTCGCCGAAGAGATCGAAACGCCCGGCCCCGGCCAAATCCGCGCGATGTTTACCGTCGCGGGCAACCCTGTCCTCAGCACGCCGAACGGCGCGCGGCTCGCGCGGGCGCTCGACTCGCTCGAATTCATGGTCAGCCTCGACGTGTATCTCAACGAGACTTCGCGGCACGCGCACGTGATCCTGCCCGGCCTCTCGCCGCTCGAAACCTGCCACTACGATATGGCCTTCTCGCAACTCGCCATCCGCAACGCCGCGCGTTTCTCGCCGCCGGTCTTCGAGAGGCCCGCCGGCGCGCCCTACGAGTGGCAGACGGTCCTGCGCCTCACCGGCCTCCTCTCCGGCGCGGGCCCCCAGTGCGATACGAACGTGCTGGACGACCTGGTGATGCTCAACCTCATCGAGCGCGAAACGAAGCTGGAGACCTCGCCCATCGCCGGGCGCGACGCGCAGGAAATCCTCGCGGCGCTCGCGCCGCGCCGCGGCCCCGAGCGCGCGATCGATTTCATGCTGCGCACGGGCCCCTACGGCGACGGCTTCGGCGCGGACGTGGACGGCCTCACCCTGGCGAAGCTCGAGGCCGCGCCGCACGGCATCGACCTCGGACCGCTCGAGCCGCGCCTGCCGGAGGTGCTGCGCACGCCGTCCGGAAAAATCGAGCTCGCGCCGGACTTCATCGTGCAGGATGTCCGCCGGCTCGCCTCGAGCCTGGACGGAAACGGCCAGGGCCTGTTGCTCGTCGGCCGGCGCCACGTGCGCTCGTGCAACACCTGGATGCACAACACGACGCGGCTCGTCTCCGGCAAGCCGCGCTGCACGCTGCTCATGAACCCCGCAGACGCCGAGGACTTGGGTCTCGCCGAGGGCGACGCCGCAGCGATCACCTCGCGCGCGGGAACGGTGCAGGCCCCCGTCGAAGTGACCGCCGATATGATGCCCGGCGTCGTCAGCCTGCCCCACGGCTGGGGCCACGACGCCCCCGACATCCGCCTCAACGTCGCGCGCAACCACCCCGGCGTCAACAGCAACCTGCTCACCGACGAATACCACCTCGACCCGCTCTCGGGAAACGCCGTTCTGTGTGGCATCCCGGTGACGGTCAAGCGCGCGGCGATGTCCCGCGAGCGCGAGGCGGTGGCGAAGTAACCTCACCTTAGATTCACCGGCGCGAGTGGGACCTGCGTCTAGCTTTGCTCGATGATCGGCTTACCTGGTCCCGCACTGCCAGGAAACTGCCATCCCATGTGCGTTACGGTGTCGCGAACGTTGCAAGCCAGTTCGGCGACATGTGCTTGAATTTGCTCCAAATACCTAATATCTATTGCAGTTTCGAACACCTCTTTTTGCCGATTGACGAACAACGGCACGGATGCGCCGTTGGCATTCGGTCGTCTCCATGAGCCATGACAAAGGACGTTGCGAATAACGGTTGCTTTCTTAATGGTTTCAACCAGTTCGTCTACGTTTTCGGTCGTCGTAGCTGGATTATCACGTGCGGCCGAGCCGTAGGATTCGGCCAAGTTCCAAAGTTGATCTCTCAATGCCCGTTCAAGCGTCGGTAGCCATGCTTGATAAGCCGCGTCGATTTCGTCGGCACTATATGTACGCGTCGCCGTGAACGCGAAGATTGCCTTCCCCAAGACTTCTTCAAGAAACCCATAGGTTGCGATCGTGCGACCAAGCATCTCCCAAAACTGCGGCGAATGTCTATGGGTAGGAAATATTCGCGGTAAATCGTTCTGGTTGATGATCCAGCGTTTTACTTTGTCGTCGTTCATTGGCCGGAGTTGGTTGTCCTCTTCTTCATAGATGTTATCGCTCGCCTTGTGGTCGGCATTCAGTCGCCGATGCACTATGCTGAAAAATAGTTCGGCATGTCAGAGGCTCCGAACGTCAACAATCTCGCCGCTGGCTTTCACAAGGGCGATCTCGATGTCGGCCTGCGTGCAACGCAGAGCAAGCTTTTGCGCGAACGGCAAGATTCGGTCGGTGTGCGGCACCACAGCTACTTGCCGTCCACCCGAAGGCGATGCCATCAGCCGCCCGACCGCCTCGCAAAGGCCTTTGTTGAGTCGCGAAACCTGCCCCGCATGTCGCGTGTTGATGATGCCACCTTTACATTCCGCGCAAACCCTTTCGCCGTCGACTTCCGCCACAACATCACCGAGTCCGGATTTGGGATGCACGATGACTTTCCGCCCCTGTTTATCGATGTAGGTCCCGCCGTAGGCCGTCTTGCCAGTGCGTGTGCTGATCTTGAATCCACGGCGGAGTAGACCGCTCTCGAAATCAAACTGTTTGCCGTGCGTCCCGTCGGGGTGGATGCGGATTTCCTTTGTCCTGGTAGTACGCAGCAAATGCGTGGCATAGGCCAGCATGACCGCACCTTCATAGAAGTGATGCTCATTCGGGCCATCCGACTTGCCGACCCGGTTCTTCGGTGGCGCCTTCACTATGATCAGATCATCGAGTTCCATCTTTCCCCTCCGCTTCGCTTCCTTCGGGTCGGGCAACGGCTTACAAACGATCGAAGGCGCCTAACAACCACTACGACTTCGGGGTTCACTTACGGCTCCTCGTGTCCGAATCTCGTGGCATTCTTGTCCAGACTTTTACTACCGGCCAGGAAGTTGTCACCAATTTAGTAAATAGTAGTAAATAAGTAAATAGAAGTAAATAAGTAAATAGGGACAGCCACCTATTTATTGATGTGCTGGTGCTACTCATAAATAGGTGGCTGTCCCTATTTTACTCGCACCCAACTCCTCCAACTCAATTTCTTACGATAGACCGTAGTAATTCCGAAGGAGTTGTGCGATCAAATTGCCAGCAACGGAGAGCCCAACCTTCCATGTACCATCGGCGGCCTTGCCCATCATTCTAGATGTCCATGCTGCGACCTTCGGACCGAAAGCCTTGTTGTCTTGCGGATGTGGCTCATCCGTTAACGCACGTTTCAGATCCTCAATATCCTCACTGCCTACCTGGTGGCTTAGGAGAATTCTCTCTATCGTTGCCAAGTCGCCATTGAAACTAGTAAGTGCTATGACTGAATGATCTGATACGCCGACTAGGTTTGCCGATCCTCCAAATATGGTCGTTTGAAAGATCTGAGTAACGACCCGCGGTTCTATCTCTACTCGCTCAGTTTCTGGGGTCGCCGGAACTTCGGCTTCTTTTTTCCGAAGCGCGATACAAAAATCGAGGACACGGTTGCGGACACTATTGACGAGCTCGACAAGATCTGAAGTGCTGAATTCAGCCCATGCATTAATGCATTGCTGATTGGTATAGACTTTTCCGGATAGCAATAGCATCAAGTCGGCAGTGCTGACGGAGACTACTCCGCTGGGGCTTGATTTGATCACTTCCTCGACTGCAGTGATGCTCATTCTGCATTGATATCGATCATACCGGTCCCGGACATTCTCAGGAAGCAAAGCCGGTGGTATAGGCGCTCTCGATATTGTCCAGCCGGATCCCACAAAGTTCCCTTTGACCGTCAATGGCCAGATTCGGTAGTCGGGAACCTGAACGTTCTCTGGGTAACCGTTTGATTCCCAAATGAGCCAATCTTCAAGAGGCTGACTATGCAGGCTGGCCGCTAACAACTTACATTTTCTAAGTACAGTGCCGAGGTCAGTTCCATTGTCGATCGTTGCTAGTTGGATTTCTTCGAGGAGTGACATCGGTCGGATTTCCTATTCGTCGTCGGTCGAGACTTCTGGTTTCCGTATAATCTCTTGGTAGTCGTCATGGTAGAGCCCTTCCGTGTAGAGCGAGGAGGACCGGCTTTGCAGCCTTGCCGGACCGAACTCTCGGTGCCGCCTTGCGCGGTTTGGACGCCTTCGCGGCGACCCGCTTAACTGCGCCCTTCGTCGCGACCTTCGTCGATTTGTTGGATGTCTTCTCGGCCATTCCCTTCACTCTTACTCTCGCAACGATACCATCCAACGGACTTTTCTTATGCATGATTCGGGGCCGCCCTAAATTCGGACAAATCCCCTGTTGCACTTTCGTCGAAATTTTCCCACCCCTGACAAGCAAATGATCCTTGTCCCGCCCGGGGAGTTTTTCCCCATTTTTCGCTCCGACCCATTGTTTCCCTAACCCATTCCCTCGTCTCGCTCCCCGCGCCGCCCCGAGTGCAACAGACTCCCGTTCTCTATAGAGGGTCTTCACGGCCACACACCCCGGAGACCCATCGACGGTAGGGAGAGTAATTGAAATGACCGCAGTCCCGAGGAGTTGTCGTATTATTCGGAGGTGATCTCACCATTCATTCGACAGTCGCGGTTCACGATTCCGGCGTGGGCGTGCCTGATGACCTTCTTGGCGCATGCCGACGTCACCTTCACGCGCGACGTCCTCCTCGAAGTCCCGCGCTACGACTTCAACTGGCAAACGACCTACGCGTATCGCGCGTTCAAGAAAATGCCCGCAGGCTCGAAGGTGGTCTACACGGCCGCCTGGGACAACTCGGCGGCAAACCTGAACAATCCCGATCCAACCCAGACCGTCCGCTGGGGCGAACCGACCACGGACGAAATGAGCTACGGCTATCTGTCGTTCATCGACGATTCCGGCGAACAAAAGTCGTTCTTCGACAATGCCAACGGCGTGAACGGCGTCGACTTCACGATCATGGTCGCGCTCGCCGACAAGGACCGCGACGGAAAAATGAGCCGGCTCGAAGCGCCGCCGCAGATCGGGAGCCTGTTCGTCGTCGTGGACGCGGACGGCGACGGCGCGATCGACATGGTCGAGGCGCGTGCCGCGACTGAAGCGATGCTGTTCGCAAGAAAAGAGAAGCCCTAATTCGTAGCGCCGGCGTCTCGCCGGCAAAAGCGGCCGTCCATGTAGGGCCGGGATGACAATTCCAGAGCCGGCCATCGCAGCGACTCCAAGAACGAAACTTCGGGAGCGCACATGCGCGCTCCCGAAGCGGGGTTGCCGGTTTGCCGCCGGGACGGCGACGCTACGACAGCGCAGCTACTTCGCGACGGCCTGGCCCATCATGCCCGCGAGGCGGCCCTGGATGATCTCCTCGGCGTCGGCCATGATCTTTTCGATCAGTTCCTTGCAGCTCGGGATGTCGTGGATGAGCCCGATCACCTGGCCGATCGACAGGATGCCCCTCTTGGTGTCGCCGTGTTCGAGCATGTCGAGCCCGACCTTGCCGGACACGATGTGCTTGATGTCGTCGATGGAGACGTTGCCCTTCTTCTCGATATCGAGCACGTTCTGCGCGGCCTCGTTGTTCAGCACGCGCTCGGTGTTGCGCAGCGTCCGCATAATCAGCGTGGTGTCGCGTTCCGTCTTGTCCACCATCTCCTGCTTCACGTTCTGGTGCACCGGCGCTTCCTTGGTCGCCACGAAGCGCGATCCCATGTTCATGCCCTCGGCGCCCAGCGCCAATGCGGCGGCCAGCCCGCGGCCATCGCCGAAGCCGCCCGAGGCGACAATCGGAATCTTGAGCGCGTCGCAGGTCGCCGGGATCAGAATCAGCGAGGTCACGTCGTCCTCGCCGGGGTGGCCCGCGCATTCGAAGCCGTCGATGCTCACCGCGTCGCAACCGATTTTCTCGGCCTTGAGCGAGTGGCGCACCGAGGTGCACTTGTGGATGACCTTCATCCCCGCGGCCTTCATCTGCGCCATGTACTGCTCGGGGCTTCGGCCAGCGGTCTCAATATGCTTAATGCCTTCCTCGGCGCACACGTCGATGTAGGCCGGGTAGTCCGGCGCGCGCAGCGAAGGCAAGAACGTCAGATTGATGCCGAAGGGTTTGTCGGTCATGTCGCGGCACTTGCGGATTTCTCGCCGCAGATGCTCCGCATCCGGATGCGTCAGCGCGGTCATGAATCCCATCGCGCCGGCGTTCGCCACGGCGGAGGTCAGCTCCGCGCGCGCCACCCACATTAGCCCGCCCTGAATGATCGGGTGGTCCACGCCAAACATCTCAGTAATCTTGGTGCGAATCATGAGTCTGCGCCCTTCCTTCGCGGCGACCGCCGCCCCAAAAATCCGATCCGGAACTGTACACACGTTAACTAATGGTGTCAAGGAAAGTGCATAGACAGGATTTACAAGATCGAATCAGGATTTACAGGATTCGATTGGTTTTGAAGTCAATCTTGAAAAATCCTGTTAATCCTGTCTATTGCCCTTAAGAATACGCGGCGATCCCCGTTAGGTGCTGCCCGAGGATCAGCGAGTGGATGTGTTCCGTCCCTTCATACGTGATGACTGTCTCGAGGTCCACCATCCGGCGGCCGATGTGGTACTCGTTGCTGATGCCGTTCGCGCCGAGGAGTTCGCGGCAGGTGCGGGCGACTTCGAGCGCGCGGCGGCAATTGTTCATCTTCGCGAGCGAGACCTGGTGCGGCTTGATGCGGTGCTGCGCCTTGAGCTCGCCGAGGCGTTTGGCGATCAGTTCCATGGCGGTGATCTCTGTGGCCATCCACGCGAGCTTGTTTTGAATCAACTGGTGGCTGGCGAGCGGCTTGCCGTCGAACTGCGGCCGGTTGATGAGGTAGTCGATTGTCTCTTCGAGGCAGGCCCGCGCGGCGCCGATCACGCCCCAGGCGATGCCGTAGCGCGCGTTGTTCAGCGTGGCGATGGCCTTGCCCAGCGAGGTCGCGCCGGGCATCCGCGCGGACTCGGGCACCTCGCAGTCGTGCAGGAAAAACATGCCCGTGTCGCTCGTGCGAAAGCTCCACTTCTCCTTGATCGCGCGCGCCTCGAAGCCGGGCGTGTCCGTCGGGATCAGGAACCCATTCACCACGCCGTCCAGCTTGGCCCACACAATCGCCACGTGCGCCTTGGTCGCGCTCGTGATCCAGGTCTTGCTGCCGTTGAGCGTGTATCCGGTCTTCGTTTTCTCCGCGCGCGTCTTCATGCCCGCCGGATTGCTGCCGAAGTCCGGCTCGGTGAGTCCGAAGCAGCCGATCGCCTCCATGCGCCCGAGACGCTCGAGCCATGTCTTTTTCTGCGCGTCGGACGCGTAGTCGCGGATGCACCCGATCACCAGCGAGCCCTGCACGCTGAGCACGCTGCGCAGCGCGCTCGATCCCCGCTCCATCTCTCGGCACACGAGGCCATAGGTGATCGGGTCGAGCTCGCCCGCCGCGAGCATTTCCAAAATCCCCAGCGCGCCAATCTTCTCGTAAATCCCCGGCTGCAGCGCCTCAATCTGGTGGTACTTGTTGATGTCCGGCATCACCTCGTCATCCACGAAGCGCCGGCAGGTCTCGATGATCGCCTTCTGCTCCTCGCTCCACTCGTCGTCGAGCTCATAGAGGTCGATCTGCGAAGAAACGCCGCGTTCAGACGATGTCGTTGCCATGAGATACCTCCGCGCGGGGCGCGTGATTGAGCCAGATTTGAGGCTGTAATTCTAGCATTCGCGTGGACTGCGTGGCTACGCGCCGGTCTTGAGCCTCACTTCGGTCAGACCGAAGCGCAGGTGGCGCTGCTGATAGAGCCAGGCGCGGCGGGCCCAAGCGTAGCGGCCTATGCGCGGGCCGACGAATTTCGCCAGGGCCATCAGCATGGGCGCAATCGGCGTGTCGATGCCGCGCGTGTCGCGGTGTTGCAGGGTCTGCGAACGTGCAACTTCGGGTTCGCGCTCGGCCTGCACGGCCCGGCCTGCGGCGTCCAAGGCCGCCGTCTCGCCGCTCCGCAGCGCGGGTACCAGGTGGTTCGCGGCGACGATCGCATCGCGCAGCGCCAGGTTGATCCCCTGCGCACGGATGGGCGACATCGGATGAGCCGCGTCGCCGATCAGCAATAGGCCCGGCCGACCCCATTCGTGGCAGCGGCCAACCAGCACGTTCAGCCGGACGGGGCCTTCGATTTCATTCTGCACGGAATTCAGGTGGACCTTCAGCCAATCCGGCGCGGGCCGCCCGAGCAGTTCGGCCCAGTTGTTTCCCATCTCGTCCGCGCGGGCGCCCTTGGAGACCATGAGCGCATATTGCAGGCGACCGTCCCACGAGGTGTAGCACGCGCCCATGCCCAGGCGGGAGGCCAGCAGCAGCATCGAGCAGCGGATGCGCATGCGCTCAGGCGCAGGAAGCTTGAACCACAAAATGTCGTAGTGCTCGCGCAGCAACTTGAGTGTGAGGCCGGCGCGCGTGCGCATGAGCGAGCCGCGGCCGTCGCAGCCGACGACGAGTTCGGCGGGCAGTGTGTCCTCGTCCGTGCCCGATCGCACCTGCACGCCGATGACTCGGCCATTCTCCATGATCAGATCGTGCGCGGCCATGCCGTCGAAAAATTTGAATGAGGGATGTTTACGCGCGCGTTGTATAACGGCGTCCAGAAATGCCGCCTGCGGAATTATTCGCATCGCGCGATCGCCCAGTTCTTCGAGTGGTTCCTCGACGGACATGATCAGCATGCCGTCGATGTGGAGGTCCCACGACTCGAGCTTGCGCGTCGGCAACTCATCCAGTAACTCGGCCAGCCCCATCTCGTGGAGCGCGTCCACACCGGACGGCATCAGGCCTTCGCCGCGGAACACGCGATCGAAATCCGGTTCGCGCTCGATGAGCGTCACCGGGATGTCCCGCTCGGCCAGCAGCAGCGACAACGTCGCCCCCGCCGGACCGCCACCCACCACCACTACTCGATTCATACTCATACGCAGCCTCCCCCGCGTAGGCCGCTACGGGCCTAGCCAGTATACGCCGGAAAGTTGGGTTTCCGCTTTTCGAGGAATGAGGCAACGCCTTCGCGGAAGTCGTCGGAGCCGAGGGACTGCACCATTTCGTCGACGGCGAGGCCGCAGGCCACCCTACTGCCGTTCGCTACTGTTGTTCGCGATCGCCCTTGAAAATCGCTCCGCAGCCGCGCGTAGTTCGGTGTACAATTAGGGTAGCT
>JBCLBO010000038.1:0-27477 GCA_038916785.1 Candidatus Hydrogenedentales bacterium
GAAGCGTGTCGTTTGCTATTAGCTCAATTTTTTCCCTGGATCCCGGAGAAAGTTCCATCGTCACGCATCCTCACGCATTTGTTCGCCCCAGTACTCAGAATTGACTCGATTCCTCGAAAGATTCATGTGTCGCCTGTGTGTTAGATGCATTGCTATAGTGGAACACGTTTGCTCGATGAAGCGCAATACACGCCCCCTCTCTCAGTTAATTGGCCGGTCGCGTCGAGAAGCGGTGCTACGCTTTCATAGCGTCGAGCACTTCCTTCGCCACGCGGTCGCCGGAACGCAGCGCGCCGTCGACGTAGCCGGACCAGATGTCGGAGGTTTCGGTGCCGGCCCAGTGGATGCGGCCGACGGGCGCGGTCAGCGCGGGGCCGAAGATGGTCATGGTGCCGGGCGTGGCGACGGAGGTGTAGCCGCCGATGCTCCAAGGTTCCTTGGGCCAGACTTGCTCGACGTAGTCGATGGGGTTCTTCGCGGCATCGCCGAAGGCGATGGCCACGTCGTGGAGGACCTGCGCGCGGCGCTCCTCGGGCGTGCGGTCGGCCCAGCGCATCGCGGGCGCGCCGTCGAAGAATCCGCTGAGCACGCCGTGCTTGTTCCCCGGCGCTGTCGTGTCGAAGAAGGTGCCGTACTCGGCGGAGCAGAGTGTCGCCTGGCCGCTGTAACCTTGTTCGCGCCAGAAGGGTTTTTCGTAGGCTACGAAGCACTTGATCACTGCGCCCATCGGCATGCGTTGCTGCAGGCCGCGGCGCAGGTAGGGCAGGACGGGGTCGAACTCGATGCGCGCGACGCTCGGCGGCGGCGCGGTGATGACGACGCGCTCGGCCTGCCAGGCGCCCTTGTCGGCGATGACGGTGACGCCCTTGTCGTCCTGCGAGATTTTGCGCACGGGGCACGCGAGCACGACGCGATCGCCAAGATTCTTCGCGAGCAGTTCGGGGACCGAAACGAAGGCCTTCTCGAAGAGGTCCTGCTGCGCGCCGCCGGCCGTACCGGTGATGTCATTAAAACCCTGACCTGACTTCATGTACCAGAGAAATTCGAGCAGCGAGAGCTGCGAGGGCTCGACGGAGAACACCGCCTGCACGATCGCGCGCATGACATCGCGCACGACGGCCGACTTCGCGGTCTGCTCGATCCAGGTCTGCGTGGTGAGCGCGTCCCACTCGGCGGCGTGCGGCGCGGTCCAGCGCGCGTCCAGAGGAATCTCCGCGCCCATCTTGTCGATTGCGCCGACGACAGCGAAGAACTCGGTCATGTCCTGCGTCGGCAGGCCGAAACCCTTGAACATCTTGCCGCCGTGTTCGATGAGGAAGGCGCCGCTGACGTTGGTCGGATACGTTTTCAAGCCGAGTTCCTTCGCCACCTCGATCGCCTTGGTCTGCGACGGGCCGACCCATTGCCCGCCGAGGTCGATCGGCTGGCCGGCGATTTCGCCGCGCTTGAGCCGGCCGCCGATGCGGTCGTTCGCTTCGAGCAGCACGACCGACTTGCCTGCCTTGACGAGGTTCGTGGCCGTCATCGTGCCCGCGGCGCCCGCACCGATGACGACGACATCCACGCGGCGCGCGTCTTCGGCGCGGACGACTTCCAGCCGCGAGAACGCGAGGCCGCCTGCGGATGCGACTGCGAGGCCTTTGAGTAGAGTGCGGCGGGTGAGGGTGGGGGATGAGGGTGAGTTCAGCATAAGACGGGCTCCCGGTAAACGACTCTCGTCATCATCTCATTGTAGGCTGTCGCACTCGCTATCGTAGTGCTGGGTGAAGTCAGAAATGCGCGTCGAAGATATACATCTTCTCGATGAGAAACAAGAATTCCCGATTAGTCTCATCGGCGTCACGGAGCCACTGGTTAGTCCATTTCATACCTGCCATAACATTCTTCTTGTGGTCCAACTCCACGATGTCTAATACTCTTCCGTTCCTCTTGATGACCTCGTTCCATTCTTCGGCCGTCGCCCGGCCGCCTGAACTATAGGACAAGATTATCCAGCGCGAGTTGGCTGTCTTGAGTAGTTCCTCAATAGCTTCGACAGCAACGAATCGTCCATTCTTGTTCGTTCGGAATTCCTCGAAAACAGACGCGGCAATGGTATCAGAGGTGTCCTCGCGACGCTTGGCCTTCCCGACAATTCTTGGCTTATCGAACAAGCAAACGCTGGCCCAGAAATGGTAATAGGACGCGTAACGAACTCGCGACGGAGGCATTTTTTCGTTGTTCGATCCGTACGGCGGATCGAAATACGCAAGATCTACTTGCAACTCGGGCACCAGCTCGAAAATATCGCGGCGAAACACTTGATGCGGTCGTGATGCAGGGAAGACGTCAGATTCAGGCCCTGGACCGCACGCAGCCGGGGTTGCCGATCAAGAAGGGCCGCTGCGGAACGATGACGCACGATTACAAGCGCAACGGCACCCCGGCGCGATGGAAATCAGAACTGTATCCCGGCAAATCAGGCGTCGCGCTTCCGCCGCCAAATCACCATCCCCGCAGACGCGACCGCGACACCCGCAATCGTCGTCAGCAACCACGCCGCGCTCACCGGCAGGCTCGGAAAACTCAGCGCGTTGTTCGGGTCAGTGTTCATCTGCACCTCGGTCCCGTCGATCACGCCGTCATCGTCCGAGTCGGGGTCGTTCGGGTCCGTGCCCGTGTCCGTCGCGCTCACAAAGGTCCCCGTATCCGTCTCGAACGCATCGTCGATCAGGTCCTGGTCCGTATCCACCTCGCGCAGCAGGTAAGAAGGAATAACCGAAACCCGCGTGACCTCTTCAGCGCCAAAATTGTTAGGCAGAACATTGGAGCTGAAACATGATGCGCCCAATGTGAAGTCGGCCAGTCCGCGAACCAAAATCCCTTCGACCAGTCCGGTGTTCTGGTTGAACACGGGCGAGCCTGAGTTGCCGCCGTACGTGTCAAGGTTGGCTAAGAAGTACGTCGGAGATACATTCACCGTCACTTGGGTGCTCGCGCCAAACGCGATTTTCTTGGGTAGTCCATGTGGGTGCCCAATCACCCCCACCGGGATGCCTGTCGCGATCACACCGGATTCACGAACCGGCAACGCAATCGCACCGGGCGACGTGATCGGCTGACTCACCCGCACCAACGCGTGATCGAAATCGCCTCCAGGCGTCCACGAGAGCAACTCCGAGCCCGAGTACACATGGTTCCCGTTGACAATCGAGACGGGCTGTATCGCATCGATCATGTCAAAGCCGAACACGAAGCTGAAATTCTGTAGATCCAATGTGCCTCCAACGCAATGGCCAGCCGTCGCGATTAGGTCCGGACCCACCATGAAACCAGAACAAAATGCCGCCGTCGGTTGCGAAGCAAAGGCCTCACCCGGGCAAGGCGGAAGCCCGGCGTACGTGTATGCCGACAGCAAAATCGTAAACGTTCCATCCCCGTTATTGGTCAGATCACTGTTCGAGATGAGAGCGCAGGTCGAGGCCGCCTGCATTAATCGCGTCGGGTCTGTTTCCTGAAAAACGTCGATGCGGTCGTCCACGCCGTAGATGATCCGTTCGTCTCTGGAGGGCGGAGACCACGGTATGTCGCTAATCTGCGTACGCAATCGGCGGGAGACCTCGTCTGCATCCGCTGACGCCTGAATCAACGCGGACGTTACAATACAAACGAGATACGCGGCGGTCCAAACTCTAAGCCGCGCGCCTAGTCCGGTGGAAACAATACTCCCAGTCATGCTAATCCTTCCTCACGTAGCCTCGCAGCCAACGACCAAAGCAGCCACTCTGCCATCCAATCGGATGCACAAATGTAACGTTAAGCCTACCAGATTCTTGGAGTTACGTCTACCCTTCGAATCGCGCCATCTATAGCATTTTAACTTTTTATACCTACGAAACAGTGACGAAAAAAGGCTTGGGTGTCCTCCGAATCGATCGCGCTCAGGGCTGCCGTGATTGCGGCGTCCAAGTGCTCGCAGGTACGCGCTTTGGCGCTGCGAAGGCTCGTCTTGACCTTGGGCCACATCGCTTCGATGGGGTTGAGGTCTGGACTGTAGGGCGGTAGGTAGCGAAGCTCGGCGCCCGCAGCCTCCAAGTTTCGCGCAATGGCAGCGGGCTTGTGCGCGGGAAGATTGTCCATGACGACAATGGCGCCGGGGGGCAGCGCGGGGATGAGCACTTGCTGGACGCAGGCTTCGAAGGCTGCGGCATCCATCGGGCCGTCCAGCACCAGGGGAGCGATGGCCGATTCCAGCGTCATGGCCGCCACCAGGGTGGTCGTATTCCAGTGGCCGTGAGGAGCATAGTCGACCGCGCGCTCGGCCTCGGATCTCTCAATCAGAGCGGACACTACATCGTGACGGGACAGGCCGGCGATCAGGAGTTCGGCGGCGTCCGCATCGATGGACTGTTGAGTCACGCGTTCCTCAAGCGCTACGTTTGGACCATCGATTTCGATGCCATGGAGTATCGTTTCGCCGACCCGCAATAGGTGCCATGGCCGCGGTAAGGGACGCTGATGAACGTGAGTCTACGCAAACCGGTCCGCAACGTCCTGTTTTCGATCGCCTGTGTTTACGCTGCGCTACACTGCGAGAGCGTTTCACCGGCCGAGCCGCGGGCACGCGATCACACGCGCGTCGTGTACTACGTCGACGATCAAGGCCGCGAGCGGCCGGTCACGTCGTCCGCCGAGTGGAATCTGCGCAGGCGCGATATCATCGCCGGCGTCGAAGCCACGATGGGACCGCTGCCCGATCGCGCGGGCCTGGGGCCGGTCCGCTTCGAGACCGTACCGGGCCAACGCGGAGAGACGGACACCTATACACGGGAGAAGTTGCGCATCGACGCCGGCAACGGCGACTTCGTGCCAGCGTGGCTCCTTGTGCCCAAGGGACTCAAGGGCCGGGCACCGGGAGTCGTTGCGCTACATCAAACGAACGGCACACTCGGAAAAGACGAAGTCGCGGGTCTCGCAGGCTCGGAGAACCTGCGCTACGGCCATGAACTCGCCGCGCGCGGGTACGTCGTGCTCGCGCCGGACTATCCGACCTTGGGCGAGTACGCGTACAACTTCGATACCGATCGCTTCGCTTCGGGCTCGATGAAGGGCATCTGGAACCACATGCGCTGTATCGATCTCTTGTGCGCGCGAGACGACGTCGATCCGGAGCGTATCGGCGTGATCGGCCATTCGCTCGGCGGTCACAACGCGATCTTCCTGGCTTTCTTCGATCCGCGCGTGAAGGCCGTCGTGTCCAGTTGCGGATGGACCCCGTTCCACGACTACTACGGCGGCGACCTGAGCGGCTGGGCCGGCGAACGCTATGTCCCGCGCATCCGCGAGGTCTACGGCCTCGACCCCAATCGCGTCCCCTGGGACTACTACGAGATGATCGCCGCGCTCGCGCCGCGCGCATTCTTCTCGTCGTCGCCGCTAGGCGATGCCAACTTCGCCGTCGCCGGCGTAAAAAAGGCGATACCCGCTGTCCGCGAAATCTACTCGCTTCTCGGCGCGCCGGACGCACTTCAGGTGCACTACCCGGACTGCGCTCACGAATTTCCATCCGCGATCCGCGGCGAGGCCTATCGATTTCTCGATGAGGTACTCAAGCGCCAACCCTAGTCCGCCGCGGACCGCGATCTTGCACGCGCCCCCGTCGATTCGTATAATTTCCGTTCTTCCGGCAATTCCAGTTCCCCGGTAGCTCAGTCGGTAGAGCGGGTGGCTGTTAACCACCATGTCGCTGGTTCGAATCCGGCCCGGGGAGCCATCTCAGTATCTGTCTACGCCTATCACAGCGTGATCGCGAAACCCGCCCTGCGCGATAGGATCCGCTTTATCGACCCGATGCATGCTCCGTATGCTTCCTCAGGTGGGGCAGGTTTCCCCCCTCTTAGGTCGCTCCGGTTCTCGAGTCGTCCCCGAATGAATCATTCTCAATCGGTTCATACGCGATCTCGAATATCTCTGGGGCGAAAAACGTTCTGGGCTTAAGCTGGGACAATTCCTTTAGAATTCCGGCGCTCACGAGTTTTTCTATGTCCGCCTTCGCCGTCGGATACGTTACATCCAGCCTGCGGCTCACTTCAGCGACTCGCACGAATGGAGAAACGAATACATCCTCGACGATTCGACTCAGTCGAACACTACCTCCTGCTACGGATGAGATTCGTTTCATGAATCTTTCACGAATCGCCAGAAGGCGTTGGCATCGTTCTATCGTCTCCGTTGCCTGAGTGATGGTTCCTTGTAGACAAAACTCGATCCAATCGTGCCAGGCGCCCTCTGTGCTTATTCGATATAAGCGATCAATATATTGGTCCTTATTTCGTTCGTAGTATTCGCTCAGATACAGCCACGGCTTCGACAAATTACATTGCCGTTGCAGCATGATCGCGAGTAACAGGCGGCCGACACGGCCGTTACCGTCGACAAATGGATGGATGGCCTCGAACTGATAGTGGACCAAGAAGCACTTTACCAACGGATCGTAGGCAGAATCCTCAACGTGAAAATAGTTCTCCAAAGGAACTAAGCAATCCATCAGTCGTTCAGGAGGAGGTGGAATGAATCGTTTGTTCTCATCAATCGCCACCTGATTCTGACGGAACGCGCCCGGCGATCGATCCTGTCCTCTTACTCCGGTCAGCAGAATCCGGTGTAGTTCACGGAGTAGCCTCAACGAGAGCGGCAGTTCACTCGTCGCTCCGTGGTTTAGTGCGCGCCGGTAGTTCAGGACTTCGAGGCGGTCATTCGTCGGGGTTCGTTCTCCCTTGGATTCGGTCGGTTCAAGCTCGAAGAGAAGCAGTTCCTTGGAGGTGACGTACGTTCCTTCAAGGCGGGACGATCGGATTGCCTCGCGATCGGAAAGAGGTCGCAGTAGAATGGCCGGGTTGGGGAGGTTGCGTCCGATTCCTTCCAAGATGCCGATTTGCTGTTTTGCCTCACCCAGAAGTGGCCATAAATCCAAGGGAAACTTCCATGCTGGCGGCAATGGCCACGGCACAAAAGCGAATTCTTTGTTTTGAATCGCGACGAGGTTGCCAGGGGCGCTAGATATGAAATCTGTTGTGTTCAATGTGTATCCATCTCCTCGTTTATTTATATATTAAAATTTTATATCATATATTTTAACAAATATTCAAATTGTATACCGTGCGTGAGTCTATCTGTGTAACTCCTTTTAATTCAATATGTTACGAATTATAGTCGCCGATCATCTGCGAACCCTCCAAAGGAGGTGGCTGGAATGCTCGATGCCGTGATCTCTGACCCGTGCGACTCGAACTTCACATAATTGAAGGAAAATCAGCCCACGGGACCGCTGGCTGTGTATGGAATGTCGCTGGCGAAAAATCCATCACGAAGGCTTCGGCGACGTCGCGCGCGGCGCGGCGGCGACGCGCCTGAATGTGCTTCGATACGTCGGTCATCGCCCGGGAATGGTCATAGACCTCGGCTGTGGCAGCGGAATTCTCTCGCGGGCGGTGTCCGACGCCGTCTGCGACGTGCTCGGCGTGGATTACTTGGAGGACCTGGGCCGCCTTTCTCGTTGTTGAAATGAGCCTTCTTCGCGCTCCGTACCCGAGCCCGGCTGTGGTGAGCTCGGCTTCAACCGCCCTCCGGCCGGTACAGCCGCATCGTATACGCGAAAAATCCACCAGCGACCTCCCCCGGCCGCAGTCCCGCGCGCATCCCCATCTTGGCGACCTTCTTTTTGAATTGGTAGTGCGGATCGCCGATGACCTCGGCGACGACGAGGTAGCCGCCCGGCTTGAGCGCGCCGCAGATTTCGCGCAGCGCGCGCGAAACTTCGGCCTTGTCGGCGCGTGCTTCGGCGTGGGCTTCATCATCGGCCCGGCCACCGTCGCCACACCCCTGACCGCGGACGATCCACCTCCATCTCACTGAAATACATCGCGGCATTGGCGGCCCAGAGCGCCTGCACCGTCTTGGAGCACCACGAGTGGCGCATCCGCGTCCATCCCTCTATAATCGCGAAGGCCCGACTGTTCGATTCACGCCGCCGCCAGAGTTTTCAGGAGCGGTCGAGATCGCGGGCCTCTCGGGGATTCGGGGTACACCTTTGCGCGTCCGTCCGCTCATAAAGCGACTTGCCGTCATCGCGCCCACTCTTGTCGCGCTGGCGCTGTCTTCCTTCGGCGGAAAGGCCTGCGCCGAGGACAGCGAGATCCCCACAGAAGTCGTCTCGACCGCCGTCGGTCCCACGATGCTGCTGCTGCTCGGCTCCGTTGTCACAGGCGGGATATTGTTTGGTCTCGTACTGGTCCTATCGCGGGGCCGGCTGCGGAAGCTCTTAGGCAAGCAGAACGAGGCGTTGCGTACTACCAATTCGCGACTCGTCGAACTCCTGGGCGACGTGGAAGCGATCATCTGGGAAGCGACGCCGGACGCCCAGTTTACCTATGTAAATTCTGCTGCCGCCCTCATGCTGGGATATCCGGTCGCACGGTGGCTCGAGCCGAATTTCTTCGCAGACGTGCTCCTGCATCCGGAGGACCGCGACGAAGCGGTCCGCGTGTGCCGCGAGGCGACCGAACGCGGTGAAAACCACGAGTTGGAGTATCGCGTGATCGCTTCGTCGGGGAAAGTGGTCTGGCTGCACGACGTGATTCGCGTGGTGAAGGACCAAGCCGGCAAACCAATCCTCTTGCGCGGCGTGATGCTGGACATCACCAAACGCAAGCTATCCGAAGACGCTGTTCACGCCAGCGAGTCGCGGCTCGCCGCCATCATGGCTGCCTCGCCCGCGGGCATTTTCCGCCTCGACACGGAAGGCCGCGTCACCTTCGCCAACCAGGAGGCCGCCCGCATCACCGGGATCATCTCGGATTCCATTGACCTGCGGCGCTGGCTCGAAGCCATCCACCCGGACGACCGCGCCGCGGCGGCCACTACGTGGAAGCGCATCCAAAACGAAAACGCATCCGATCACCGTGAATACCGCTTCAAAAAGCCCGATGGCGAAGTGGTATGGGTCCTCGATCGCGGCCAGCCCGAGCGCGACGCCGCCGGGCGCGTGGTCGGCTTCATCGGCACGCTCACCGACATCACCCGGATTAAGCGCAACGAAGAAACCATCCGCACGCATTCCAGAGTCTTCATGAGCATGACGGAGGGTGTCAATACGACCGACGAGGCCGGCAACATCCTCTACACCAACGCCGCCTTCGACGCGATGTTCGGCTACGACTCTGCGGAGTTGATCGGGAAAAACGTCTCCATCCTAAATCATGTGCCATCGCCGCAGTTCGACCGGCGCTCCGACGCCATCGTGAGCGCGCTCAAGAACCAGGGTTCATGGGTTGGCGAATTCAGAAGCCGCCGCAAAGACGGCACCGAATTCTGGACACGCGCCCGAATTTCTCGATCGGACGGCGCGGATGGCACCATCGGCGTGTGCGTCCAGGAGGACATCACGGAAGCCAAGCGCGCGCAGGAGGCCCTTCGCGAGAGCGAGGAGAAATTCCGCCGCATCGCCGAGAGCGCGCTGGTCGGCGTCTCTCTATTCGATGGCGACCGGTTCGTATTTTCCAACGACACCATGTTCCAGATTACCGGCTACACGCCCGGCGAACTGGCAGGACTCGACCGGGAGGACTTGACCAAAATGTTCTTCGGCGACGGTCCCCATGCGCCGTTCTACGCTGAGCTTCTGCGCCTGGATTCCGACGAGGATTCCGCGAAACCCGTCGTATTCGAGGACGTGAACATCCGGCACAAAGACGGCGGCGATCGCTGCGCGCGGATCATGGTCACCCGCCTTGTCCCCAATCAGTCGTACCCGCGCCTCTTCGTCTGCGTGGAAACCACCGAACGCAAACGCGCCGAACTGGCGCTGAAGGAAAGCGAGGAGAAATTCCGATGCGTTGCCGAGAGTGCTCCGGTGGGCATTGCTCTCTTCGACGGCAAACGATACACATATGCGAACGAGACGATGCAATGCCTCATCGGCCACAGCCTGGACGAGTTCAACAGTTGGAGCCCAGCGGAGCGCCTCGAACGAACCTACGCCAAAGAGGACCACGCACGCTTGGCCGCGGCCCTGGTCACGATCGATTCGGACCCGAAGAATTTCAAATCGCTTCAACTGAACGATATCCGTGTGAAGCAGAAAGATGGGAGCTTTCGCTGGGTGAATGCGTTGTGGAGCCACTTGGTCCCCGGGCGGGGGTATCCGATGATGGTGATGGCGGTGGACGTTACCGAACGGAAGCACGCGGAGCTGGCCCTGCACGAAAGCGAGGAGAAATTCCGGGGCGTCGCGGAGAGCGCATACGTCGGTATCGCGCTCTACGATGGCACGCGCTATACCTACATGAATCAAGCGTTTAGCCAGATAGTCGGATACCGCCTGAGGGATGTCGAAGGAAAGACGCGGGACGAGATCATGCAACTCCTTTTCGACGATGTGGATCACCCGCGTGTGTTCGCGGCCAGGTCGGCGCTGGACAATGCGATTACGCAGCACGAACCCGTCGACCTCGAAGACGTCCGGATACGTCACCAGGACGGAAGTTTTCGCTGGGTCTCGTTAAAATTCAGCCGTCTATCGCCGGATCAGTCGATGCCTCGCATGACCGTCTGCGTGGACATGACCCAGCGCAAGCTCGCAGAAATGGCGTTGAAAGAAAGCGAGGAGAAATTCCGCGGCGTTGCGGAGAGCGCATACGTCGGTATCGCGCTCTACGACGGCACGCGCTATACCTACATGAATCAAGCGTTCAGCCAGATAGTCGGATACCGCCTGAGGGATCTCGAAGGAAAGACGCGGGACGAGATCATGCAACTCCTTTTCGACGATGTGGATCACCCGCGCATGTTGGCGGCCTTGTCGGCGCTAAACAATACGATTACGCAGCGCGAACCCGTCGGCCTCGATGACGTGCGGATACGTCACCAGGACGGAAGTTTTCGCTGGGTCTCGTTAAAATTCAGCCGTCTATCGCCGGATCAGCCGATGCCCCGCATGACCGTCTGCGTGGACATGACCCAGCGCAAGCTCGCAGAAATGGCGTTGAAAGAAAGCGAGGAGAAATTCCGGGGCGTCGCGGAGAGCTCATACGTCGGTATCGCGCTCTACGATGGCGCACGGTATACGTACGTGAATCAAGCGTTCAGCCAGATGATCGGATACAGCCATGAGGATCTCGACGGAAGGGTGCGGGGCGAGATCGCGCAACTCCTCTTCGACGATGTGGATCGCCCGCGCGTGTTAGCGGCCTTGTCGGAGCTGGACACTTCGAATACGCAGCGCGAACCCGCCGGCCTCGAAGACGTGCGGATACGTCACAAGGACGGAAGTTTTCGCTGGGTCTCGTTACAATTCAGCCGGGTATCGCCGGATCAGCCGATGCCTCGCATGACCGTCTGCGTGGACATGACCCGGCGCAAGCTCGCAGAAATGGCGCTGCGTGAGAGCGAACAGCGGCTGCGCGCCATCGTGGATTCCGAACCCGAATGCGTAAAGTTGCTCGATGAGACCGGCGTCTTGCTCGACATGAACCCGGCCGGCCTCGCTATGGCCGAGGCGGATTCCATCGATCAGGTGCGCGGCCTCAGCGCCCTCGATCTCGTCGCGCCCGAGTACCGCGAATCCTATCGCCGGGGAATCGAGGAAGTCTTCGCGGGAAGGTCAAGCCACACGGAATTCGAAATCATCGGCCTCAAGGGCGCAAGGCGGTGGATGGATCAGAGCGCCGTACCCTTGCGGGACACGAACCAGCCGGGCCGCGTGAAGCAGATGCTCGCGGTGACCCGTGATGTCACCGCCCGCAAACAAATGGAGGAGGCCCTGCGGATAAGCGAGGCGCTCTTCCGCGCTATCTCCGAGCAAACGCCCGACTGCCTGCTCCTGCTCGATCTCGACGACCCGGCGGTCCCCGGCCGCATTTTCTACGCGAACGAGGCTGCCGCGCGGATGCACGGCTTGACCTTGGATGAACTCGTCGGCAAATCCATCTCCGAGCTGGATGACCCAGATACGGCAAGATACGTGCCCGAGCGCATCGCCCGTCTCCGGGCCGGAGAGACGATCTATTTCGAAGGAAACCACCGCCGCAAGGACGGCTCAATCTTCCCCGTGGACGTCGTCGCCCTAAAAATCCCCGCGCTCGGCGGGAACAAGGTGCTCGCGATCGACCGCGACATTACTGACCGGCGGAACGCCGAGGACGAGCGCCACCGGATCGAAGCGCGCATGCAGCAGACCCAGCGCCTTGAGAGCCTCGGCGTGCTCGCCGGCGGCATCGCGCACGACTTCAACAATCTGCTCGCCGGCATTCTGGGCAACGCCGATCTCGCCCGCGAGGACGCGCCCGCCGCCGGGCCGCTGCGTGAAAGCATCGACCAGATCGAGGTCGCCGCGCGCCGCGCCGCCGATCTGGTCCGTCAGATGCTGGCCTATTCCGGCCGGGGCAACTTTGTCGTGCGGCGGGTGCGCCTCGGCGACATGGTCCGCGAATTGGCGAAGCTCCTCGAAGTCACGCTCTCCAAAAAAGCCACGCTCGACTTCGATCTCGACGGCGCCGCCCCGCCGATCGCCGCCGATGCCACGCAGATCCAACAGGTCGTCATGAACCTGATCACCAACGCCTCCGACGCGATCGGCGATCAGCCCGGCACGATTACGCTGCGGTCCGGCGCAGTGGAATACGCCGAGGAAGCGCTGCGCGCCTACGCGCCCCACCAACCGCCGCGCCCGGGCCTCTTCGTCTTCCTCGAAGTGACCGACACCGGCTGCGGCATGGACGCCGCCACGCTCGATCGCATGTTCGACCCCTTCTTCAGCACCAAGTTCACCGGCCGCGGACTCGGCCTCGCCGCGACCCTCGGCATCATCCGCGGGCACCACGGCGGGTTGCGCGTCTCCAGCCGGGTGGGTCATGGCACGACCTTCCGCGTGATCTTTCCCGCCGCCGGCCCGGAATCGCCCGCCGCCGACACGCCCGCGCCGGAGGCAACCCACGTCCCCAGCCGCGCAGCCACGCTGCTCATCGTCGACGACGAGCCGCGCGTGCGCGATTTCCTCGTGCGCGCCCTCCAGCGTTCTGGACACGAAGTCCTCGTCGCCGCGGACGGCCGCCAGGCGCTCGAGGTCTACGATCGTCACAAAGGCCGCATCGACGCCGTGCTGCTCGACGTCACCATGCCCGAGATGGGCGGGGGCGAGGTCTTGCGCGCCCTGCATCAGCGGTCCCCCGGCCTGCCGGTAATGCTCATGAGCGGATTCACCGAAGCCGAAACGCGCGGCCAATTCGGGCACAGCAGCTACGCGGGTTTCTTGCAGAAACCCTTCTCACTCGATACGCTACGCGCCGCAATCGACGCGCTCCTCGTCGAGAAATAAACCACTCGCCGGGTTGTTTACCCAGCACTGCGGGAGCCCATGTACCCTCTACCGGAGGACGCGTGAACGATCGGCTCAACCCAGTCATGTCCGAGCAGGACATCCTGCCGCAGTGGCGCGACACGCCCATCGGCGATCTCCTGCGCTACCACAACCTCGGCGTGCCGCACCGCGCCTACGCCCGCGCGGAATTGCTCATCGGCATGTGCATGGACAACCGCATATCCATGCGAATCCCGGATAATTTCGCCTTCATCCTGCGCACCGGCGGCGCGCGCCTCGATCGCGTCGAGTTTAAAATATCCTTCGCCATCGCCGTAGGCGGCGTCCGCGCCATCGCCGTCTTCGGCCACGACGACTGCGGCATGATTCGCCTCGGCGAGCGCCGTGAACAATTCCTCCTCGGCCTCATGAGTGTCGGCTGGACGCGGCCCGTCGCCGAAGCGCACTTCGACGCCAACGTCTCGAAATTCGAAATCGACGAGCCTGTACAATCCACATTGACGCAGGTCCGCCGCCTGCGCGAGCGCTTCCCAACGCTGCCCGTCGCGCCGCTTTTTTACTCAGTCAAGGACGGCCGGCTATACCAGATTGGTGAGTAGTCGGGATTGAAGCCACTCGCCCCGGTGACTACACTGCTCCTCGCGAATTGTTGACGGACACTCGAGAGGAGGAGGCGTGGCGCCCGGATCCCATTTCACCTGGCTCGATCTTCTTGTCTTGGCGATCTACTTCATCCTGTCGGCGGGTGTCGGGGCGTATTTCTTTCTCAAAGGCAAAAGCCGCGATACGGAAGGGTACACTGCGGCGGGGCGCTCCCTGCCCGGAATCGTTGTCGGATTGTCTATCTTCGCAACGTACCTGAGCAGCATCAGTTTTCTCGCGCTTCCCGGCAATGCGTACAAGGGCAATTGGAACGCTTTTGTGTTCAGCCTGTCGCTGCCGATCGCCGGCTGGCTCGCCGTACGCTATTTCCTTCCGTTCTACCGTACTCGGCGCGAAGTCTCCGCGTACCACCACCTCGAAGTGCGCTTCGGCCCGTGGGCGCGTCTCTACACAGGAATCACCTACCTGCTGATGCAGGCCGCGCGCATGGGCTCCGTTATGTTCTTGATGGCCTTGCCGCTCGAGGCGCTCCTCGGATGGGATGTCAAAACCATCATCCTAATTACCGGCGTGACCGTCACGCTTTATAGCCTCGTCGGCGGTCTTGTCGCGGTCATCTGGTCCGACGCTATCCAGGCCGTGGTCCTGATGGCCGGCGCATTGCTCTGTCTTATTGTCATGCTGTTCCGCATGCCCGAGGGTGTTGGCCAGATCTTCTCCATTGCGGCGGAGAGCGACAAGTTCAGCCTGGGAAGCTTTGGCCCCGCGCTCACCGAGCGGACGTTCTGGGTCGTGCTTATTTATGGCATATTCATTAATCTGAACAATTTCGGCATCGATCAGAACTACGTTCAACGCTACGTCGCGTCGAAATCGGACAAGGAAGCCGTCAAGAGCCTCTGGTTCGGCGTGTTGTTGTACATTCCGGTGTCCGCCGTGTTTTTCTTCATCGGCACTACGCTCTTCGCGTTCTACGTGGTTCACGCCGACCAGTTGCCGCCGGAATACCGCGACGCGAAGATGAGCGATCGAATATTTCCGTATTTCATCGTCAGCCAATTGCCGCCCGGAATCACGGGCCTGCTGATCGCCGCTATCTTCGCCGCCGCCATGAGCACGATCTCGACCAGTCTCAATTCGGCTGCAACCATTCTGATGACGGACGTTTACAAACGGTATCTCCGGCCCAACGCGACGGAGAAGGGGATGATGACCGCGCTGTACGCGAGCACGCTCGGCTTCGGTGCGTTCGGTACCTTTGTCGCGCTGTTGCTCATCCGCGCGGAGGGACTTCTCGATACGTGGTGGATTCTGCAAGGTATATTTGCTGGCGGCATGCTCGGCTTGTTCCTGCTTGGCATGGTTTCGCAACGCGCAAATAACCCCGCTGCGATCATCGGTGTGCTGGCCGGCGTTGCCGTCATCGCCTGGATGAGCGCTTCGTCCGTTCTGGTGAACAAAGGCTGGTTGCCCGAAGGCCTCAAGAACCCGCTCGACAGCTACCTCACCATCGTTTTCGGCACCACAACGATTCTGCTCGTCGGTATGCTGGCCACGCGGCTATTGCCGCAGCGTAAAGTCGGCGGATGAGTTGGCCACTTACGTTCGTGCGCCCTGCCAAGTCCCGCGCCGCGCGAGTTCCGCGTCGATGGCATTGAGGACTTCCCATTTCTTCAGGCTCCACATCGGCCCAATCAGCAGGTCGCGCGGGCCGTCCCCGGTCACGCGATGAATCACCATCTCCGGCGGCAGCACTTCGAGTTGGTCGCACACCACGCCCACGTATTCGTCTTTCTCCATCAGCCGCAGAAGCCCCTGCTCGTGTTGCTTCACCATCGCCGTATTCTTCAAAAGGTGCAACAGATGAATCTTGATCCCCTGCACGCCCCGCGCCGCGACCGCCCGCGCGGTCTCCAGCATCATCGCATGCGACTCCAGCGGCAGGCCGTTGATGATGTGGACACACACGCGAATCCCGCGCGCGCGCAACCGCGCGACGCCGTCCTCGAATGCCGCGAAATCGTGCGCGCGGTTGACGAGCCGAGCGGTCGTCTCGTGAATGGTTTGCAGGCCGACCTCGACCCACAGATACGTGCGCCCATGCAGCTCCGCGAGATAATCGACCACGTCCGCCGGCAGACAGTCCGGCCGCGTCGCAATGGACAGCCCGACCACGCCCTCCTGCGCGAGGACCGCTTCATAGCGCTCGCGCAGCACATCCACCGGCGCGTAGGTGTTCGTAAAAGCCTGGAAATAGCCGATGTAGCCCGCGTCGGGCCACTTCGCGTGCATCCGGTCGCGCACCTCCGTGAATTGCCGCATGAGGCTGTCACGCCGGTCGCCCGCAAAATCGCCCGAGCCGAGCTGCGAGCAGAACGTGCATCCGTAGCGCGCCGCAGTGCCGTCGCGGTTCGGACACGTGAACCCGCCGTCCAGCGCGACCTTGAACACCTTGCCGCCGAAGGTCTCGCGCAGATGGTTGTTCCACGCGTTGTATCGCTTCTCGCGGAACTGGATCGGAGGCGCCGCGCAAACGCCGGTAGTGGTTTCGATCATTGGCTGTGGCCCATCGGATGACCGAGAGTATAGCCCGGATCACTCCGCGGCGGCGGCCGCCAGGTGCCGCAGTTTGTCCGGGTTGCGCACCACGTAAATCCGCGCGATGCCGCCGGGCGAACAATCGAAGGAGAACGCGGAATACGGCTCGCTCCCGAAAAACGCGACCGCGCCGGGCCGCCCGTTGAGCGAGACCAGACGGATCGACGGGTCGGCCGGCAGGAAGCGTTTTTGCACGCCGAGAAAGAACCGCGCGACTCCAGCCGCGCGCGCGTGTGTGACAACGTGTGATACCCATGCGCCCGTTCGTTCAGGGGTGTCCCGCACCCGCCGATAAAGGGCGTGTTGCCCAAATGATCCGGCTTGCCTGGAGAGCGGTGACAGGCCTCTTTGGACTGCGGCAGCGATAGCTGCCGCTTTCGCGCCGGGAGCTCGCTCCGGCGCAGTGCACACCAAAAAACTGCGATTCCGGTGCGACGACGCCCAGCTCCGCTGGGCTAAGTAGAGCGGCAGCTATCGCTGCCGCAGTCCAAAGAAATCCGAGTCGTTGAAATTCCGCGCCGTTGGTGTGGGCAACACGCCCTAAATCGGCGGGCTACTATCAATTGCCCCTCCGGGAGCATAGACCATGGACCGATCTTCGCGCGAAATCGAAGGTACGCGATTAACAGTCACGTGACCAGTTCGTAGAGGCCCCATTGGAGGAAGAGACCGATGATGAACACGAGGAATTGAGTGATGGGGATGTAGACGAAAAACAACCAGAGAAAATCGCGGATTCGGAAGTCGAGCAGGTTGATCAGGATGGCAATTTGTATGAAGAGGATAATCATGCATGCGAGAATGCTCCAGATTATTCCGGCGACGAAGATTCCGGCGAGCAGATTCAGTGTGATGTAGGCGGCCACGGCCAGGCCCGTACACAGCGCGATGACAGCGAGTATTTGGATCGCGTTGCGCGTGAAACTCTCGTGGGGCAGGTGGCCGTCGCGATCGAGGGTGAGGTAGATGGCCGCGAAGGCGCCGAGGAAGGACGCGACAATGCGCCATGCCCAGAGCGGGTACTGCACCCATTTCGGCACGGCAACGGTCTCGGCGGCGACCGCTCTCGCCGCGGCGAGATCATCGGGATCGGGCGTTCCCCAGCCGGTAAGTGCGATGATGAACGTGAGCAGCAACACTCCGCAGGCAAGCGAGAAGACGGCCTTTTTGAACCCTTCGGACTTCGTGTCCAAGAACCAGGGAAAATCTTCGACCGGCGCCTGCGGCCCGGCGGGCGCCGTGATCAGTTCGCTCTCGCGGATTTCGCGGCGGGCGGAGACGTCGGCCTTGAGGCGCTGGGGGACGTCGTGCGTGCCCTGGTTCGAGCAGACGTAACAGATGACGCCGACGTGCGTCTCGATGCGGTCCCACGCGCCACGGAGTTCGCGGCCGCATTGGGCGCACTTCTCGCCCGTGGGAACGTCGTGCGGCGAGATCGTGTCGATGAAAACGTGGCGGCTGCGGCTCTCCTTCGGGCGGACGGCTTCCATCTGGTCGAGGGTCGAGGGGCCTTCCTTGGCCGCGGGCGCCATCTCGAGCGAAAAGGGACCAGCGACGAGTTTTCCTCGGCGGCGCGTTTCGCTATCGGCTTCGGCGGCGTCGACCTCGAATGGACTGCGCGGGCGCGGCGCGGATGGCGGCGGCGCGGCGGGCGTCGGCGGGGCGTGTTGGAATGTTGGGCGCACGGCCGTTTCGAGTTCGTCGTCTTCAAAGGGGCTGCGGGGCGCGCCGGATTTTGGTGGCCTAGGGCCTGCGGCGGGTTGGGTTGTTGGAAGTGCGGTGGACTGAGTGGACGTGGTGGACTCCGTGGACATGGAGCTGAGGTCCGATTCCGCGGCGGGCTCTTCGATGAGGAGGTCGTGGCCGCAGATGAAACAGGGGATCGTCTGGCCCCGCTTTTCTTCGGGGACCCAGTTTTCGTAGCCGCAGGGGCAGGTGATACGCAGAGGTTCGCTCATGGCCTTTACCGTATTCTACCGAATCCGGCGGTCGAGTATTCGATGGGGATCGCCTGCTACGATAGAGAAACTATCGACACACACGCACATCGAGTGCTTCCACCTCGCGCGCGGAAAAGACAGGCGCAGCGCATTTTCGAAGCGGCGGCTGGCGAACTGGCCCACTACGCTTTAAAGACGAATTCATCCACCGATAGACAGTGATGAACGCCGATATTGATCGCGGAAAATCAGTGCGCGAACTATCGGTGTTCATCACTGTCTATCGGTGGATAATTGTCCTTAGTGCGCGGCGGGGATGCGGGTGGCCTTCTCGAGCATCGAGCGGATTTTTTCGACTTTCGGCAGGGCCACTCCGCGCACGTAGCCCTGCGCCGGGTTCCGGCAGACGAAATTCTGGTGGTACATCTCGGCTGGGTAAAACTCTTCTAGAGGCTCGAGCGTGGTGACGATCGGGCCGGCGAATTTTTTTGCCGCACCGAGTTTGGCGATGACGGCCTCGGCTGACTTTTTTTCCTGGTCGTTCTTGAAGAAGATCGTGGAGCGGTAATGCGTGCCTTCGTCGTGGCCCTGGCGGTTGAGCGTGGTGGGGTCGTGCGTGGCGAAATGGGCGTCGAGTATCTGTTCGACCGAGATGCGCTTGGGGTCGTAGACGAGGCGGACGGCCTCGGCGTGGCCGGTCTTGCCGGTGGAGACGGATTCGTAGTTCGCGGTCTTCGCATCGCCGCCGGCGTAGCCGCTCTCGGCCTCGAGCACGCCGTCGATCTCCTCGAAGACCGCCTCGACGCACCAAAAGCAGCCGCCGGCGATCACGACCTCGGCGGTCTCGAGCGCGGGGACGGACTCGGCGTGCTTGGCGAGGTCGGGCTCGGCGATGAACGAGAGCGACTCGGAGTTCAGACAATAACGCAGGCCGGTAGGCTCCGGGCCGTCGGGGAAGAGATGGCCCAGATGCGAGCTGCAGCGCCTGCAATTGATCTCGGTGCGGGCCATGCCGTGCGACAGGTCGGCCCGCTCGAGAATATTTTCCGAGGCGACCGGCTGGAAGAAGCTCGGCCAGCCCGTGCCGGATTCGAACTTCGCGCCGCTGGCGAAGAGCGGCAGGCGGCAGGCGGCGCAGGTGTAGACCCCCGCTTCCTTATTTTTCAGCAGGCCGCCGCAGAAGGCCGCCTCGGTGCCCTGCGTGCGCATGATGCGGAACTGCTCGGCCGTCAGTAGTCTTTTCCATTCGACCTCGGTGTGGATGACGCGCGGCATGACGACCGGCGCGCTGAGCTTGCCGTCAGCGCCGATCACACGGACATACACGTTCGGCGATTTTTCCTTGAGGGTCATGGGAGACTCCTGTTTGGGTGCGTCCTCGGCGCGGACGGCCATCGAGACAATCAGGGCGGCGGCGAGCGTGGCAATGAGCGGAAGTCGCATGACAGAACCCTCGCAAAACGGTTGTAGGGCGCACCAGACCCGGCGCGGCCCCGGCGTCATACAGAATAAACGATTTGGCGGGCGGATTTCATTCCTGCGGCGACGATGAAATCGCTCGTGCGCAACTGCTTTGGGGCTGGATTCAAACAGCGCTCAGGACTTGTCATCCATGTCGAAATGACCATACTCCGTCCGCACCAAAGTCCCGTCCGATTCCTCATGGACCCCGCTGATGTAGTAACCTGAATGTCCATCGGTGACCAGTCGGATATGGCCAATGACTTTCCCTTTGAAGCTGGTTGAACCCGTGCTCGAGGTGCCTTTGACGCCTTGTTCGGTCTGAAACAATGCCTCCAGGGGCGGCGCGACGACGCAGTCAGGTCGATTGTCTCCGAGCAAAATTTTTTCCACCACGTCTACTCGGGGATGATAGAAGGTTCCCTGGTTCAAGCCGACACTGATGAGGCCCACCTCAGGCTTCATCAAGTTGTAGTACGCCGCCGAAGTGCTGCTCTCGCTCCCGTGGTGAGCAATGTGCAGAACATCCACACCCTCGTCCTCTTTCATGAGTTCCTTCGCAATCAGCGCCCGGGCGACCGGGACCTGGAAGTTCTGCTGATCGGTATCGTGCTCGGTGCAGGCCTCGCGCCCGGATCCAAGATCGCCATCCAACACATAGTCGAATTGTCCGTACTTGAGATAGAGAGAAATGGAACGGTCGTTCTCATTCTTCGCCGTTGGCAGCTTCGAACTATCGGTTGAATGGACCTTTCCATTGGCCGCCATCACGGTGATGATGGCGCCATCGCCCAAGGGGATCCGGGTGCCCGGCTTTATGGCCTCGACAGCCCCCGCGGAGGTTTTCTCGGCCGCATCCAGCCATGCCTTACGCATGGCCGCCGTGGGTTTCTTTGGACTTCCCGAATCGTAGTTGGCGATGTTTACGTCGTAATCCGCGTCGATGACCGCAGCGTACCCGCTGTAATGATCGGAGTCCCGGTGGCTGACCATCGTATAGTCGAGTCCCCGGCCGGGCTTGAGGTTGATATAGGCCAGGTACTTGACAATCTCTTTTCCTTTGCCCCGGTTGCCGAAATCGTAGAGCAGACTTGTTCCGTCCGGCCCGACGATCAACGTGCATCCTCCCTGGCCCACGTTGATATAGTGGATTTCGAGCTTCCCATCGGGCAGTGTTCTATCCGGCTGCGCGGGCGCGGGAACGCACACCCAAACGCTCAAGACAGTACAGGCGAACGATATCCAGTGCCTCATGGGCGGCCTCCTCGATTGGTCATGACTCTTGGTCTCAACGCAGTTTCAGTTCTCTTCATTTGCCCGTGCGGGCCTTCAGAAGATCGCTGATCATCGTATATCCGGCGGCATCATCTGCGGGATTGCGCTTCACCAGTTCTGATGCTAGAAATCCGGCGATAGCATCGCCATGGTTCTTGCTCTGCGTGGTGTCGAGACTGAACTTCTCGGAAATTTCGCTCACTAGCTTTTCCAGCGCACCGTAAACCACTTTGACGCTCAGACCCGTCAGGAACGCGAGGACTATCTCGCTCATCCCTGTTGCGCTTAGCCGCTCCGGATCGATCACGTAAATCACTGCGCCGCCGAGCACGAAACCCAGCAGGACACGAATCCACCATCCTCTAAAAACCTCGATATCGAAGCGGTGATTGTTCGCCTCGTCGCTCGCCCTCTTCAGAATGTAAACGCAGGCGCCGAGTCCTCCCCAGACGAATGGATTGATGATTCTCAGAAAGTACTGGTAGAACTCCCATGAGTGCCCGTCCTCAGGCTGTGGGCGATCACTCCAAAACTGGCCCAAGCCGATCGTCGGTTAGGCCCACAAAAAGGAAGCTCAGAGTCCAAAAAATCAACATCTTGACGTTGGGAGAGTCCACCACCGTGCGTCCGTTTACAATTGGAGCGTCTCCATCGACATCCTTACTCACACTACAGACTTCTTCATCGTTCCCGAGGTTCGGATCCGCAGATTCGTCGATATTCGTTTGAGTCGTTATCCTTCGGAGGCATTTGTCGTACTCCTCTTTCTCGCCAAGCGCATCGCCGAAACTACCCTTTGTACAAGGGTGATTCCCTGAACTACGGATCACGGCAGCAGTACATGCATATCAGAATCTTTGATGCCGTACAAGCAAAAAGGAATTCGCGTCAAATCCGCATGATCCGCCATCGATGGCCGACCATGTATCAATCTCTGATTCGAGTCGTTCAAGTAGTCAGGATGCAGTTTGGAATGAGGACGTCGCTCCAAGTCTAACCCTTCGCCGATTGGACGTGAATATTTACCTCCGCCGCGTGCATACTCCGCGTCGCTTGCGAGGTCGTAATGGCTCATACCGTCTCCAAATTCCACGAGTCTTCCCTCGCCCCCTATGCCGAGATGCTGGCGGCGTCGCTGTGTTTTGCGTGCATGGGGGCGGCGATTCATTGGCTGGGCGGGCATTTGCATTGGTCGGTGGTGTCGTTTTTCCGGATGTTCCTGAGCGCGCTGCTGTTGATCGCGGTGGCGAAGGCGCGGGGCATTCCGCTGCTGGTGCGCGGGGTGCCGGCCATGTGGGTGCGCGCGCTCGCGGGTAGCCTGGGGATGATCGGAAATTTCTATGCGCTCACGGTGCTTAGCGTGTTGGACGCGACAGCGATTTATCACACGATGCCGGTGTGGGTCGCGCTGATCCGGTGGGTGGTGTACAAGGAGTCGCTCTCGCTCGCGCAGTGGCTCTGCGTGGCCGGCGCGATGGCGGGCGTGTTCATCACGGAGGAGGCGACGCCGGACGCGCTGAACTGGGGCCTCGCGGCGGGGCTCGGCGGCGCGTTCTTCTTCGCGATCGCGTCGATCGGGATGAGCTTTCTGGGCGGCCATCACCCGCAGTCGGTGACGATTCACTTCTCGCTGGTCGCCAGCGGCGTGGCACTCGTGTGCATGGCGATCAGCCGGCCGGGATGGGACGCGATCGCGCCGCAGTCGGCAGCGATCGGCGCGGCGCTCCTCGTGCCCGCCGTGCTGGGCAGCGTGGCGCAGGTGCTGATGGCCGGCGCGCTTGGCCGAGGTCATAACGTGACCGTGGCGCTCGTAGGACTCACGCAGGTGATTTTCGCGGGAATCTTTGATGTCGCACTTTGGGGCCGGGACTTCAGTCCGGCAAAACTCGCCGGAATCGCCCTGATTTTGGCTTCTGTCGGCGGAATGGCGGCGGGCCGGATGCGCCGTGGCGGGATTCGCTGATCCGTGGCACAATTCAGTTAAGTGTACGAAGCGGAAGGGGTCGGCGCTGCCGGGTAACCGGCCGCGCCCGCGCAACGGACGGCGAACAGCGATGACCGAGGCCGAAGCCAGACACGTGCTCCGTGAGGTGTTTACCCGCTATCAGCGCAACTCGTATGACCAGCTCTGCGACGCGGCGCGCGCGGGTGAACGCATCAATGGACAGGTGCCCGGCCAGGACACGGGGACGCTGTACCCGATCATTATCGCCACGGAGTGGGCCGATGGGTCCGCGGGCGATATCCGGGTGACGATCGTGGTCCATGACCACGGCGCCAACTGCTTCGGGTACATAGCGGCGAATTTTGTGAAATCGCCGGAGCGCGCAGAGGCCTGAGACGGGTCTCGCCGCGTCGGCGGCATTCGCAGGCCGCTACTCCCCTTCCCCGGCAGTCCCTGTTTCGCCGATCCACGGACGGAGGTGCGTCATGCGACAGATACGCGCGGTACTGGCGGCGGCGATGATGCTGTGCGCTGCGGGCTGCCAACACGACCTGGCGCTCCGCGCGGTGGACTCGAACGACACCTACACGACGACTATTCGCGATGCCGAAGCGTTCGTCATCGCGTCGGACACGCGGCGCGTGTCCCTCGAATTCAGTCGTCCACCGGTGGATGACGCGATCGATAGTGACATGGTCTTCGTCTACCTCTCGCTTCCTCTGCACCCCGTGCGCGGAATCGGGTTCGACAATCCGGGTTTCGGGGTAGGCTGGTCGAACACCGCCATAACCTTCGCCAGGGTCATCGAACCCTTCTCGCGGAAGCAAAGCGTTGGCGCGTGGGACGGCGACTTCTTCGCAGAGATGCTGGTCGACGTGCCCGCGGAACTCCCGAAGCGCCGCGCGGCCACATCCACGCAGGAAGCGGGTCCCGTGGACCCCCGCTTCGTGGAGTACGCGGCCGCGTTGCGGGAACTCGTGTACGCAAGCGGCGAATGGCCTGCGGGCGATGTGCTCGCTGGACTGCCGCAGACGTCACCCGCGGCGGCGGCCGATACGGATTAAACTGGACCCGCACTTGCGCTATCCTTCTCACCGCTCGCGCCGATGATGGTCCAGACGGGGCCTCGGCTGCGTAGGGGAGGATTGCACGCGCGTGAACACGACTGACTTGAGCGATGCGCACCCGGACGCGGTGCAAATTCCTGAGCCGATCTTCGGCAATTTCGGCGGCGAGGTGAAGTTCTCCGGGCCGATCGCGACGGTGAAGACTTTCGAGGACAACACGCTGGTCCGCGCCATGCTCGAGACGCCCGGCGCGGGGCGGGTGCTGGTAGTGGACGGCGGCGGGTCGATGCGCTGCGCGCTGCTAGGCGACAAGCTCGCCAAGCTCGCCATTGAGAACGGCTGGACCGGCATCGTAATCAACGGATGCCTGCGCGATTCGGAAGCGATCGGCGATCTGCCCATCGGCGTGAAGGCGCTCGCGGTGCACCCGCGCAAGAGCCTCAAGAAAAATTACGGCTGGAGCGAGGTGCCGGTCACCTTCGCGGGCGTCACCTTCACGCCTGGGTACCACCTGTACGCAGACATGGACGGAATCGTCGTAGCGCCCAAAGCCCTCACACTGTAGGGGCGGCCACGGGGGGCCGCCCTGGGCCCACCCGCGATCCCGTATGTTCCGCCTGAACCCTAGGGCGGCCACGGGGGGCCGCCCCTACAGTGTGTGCAGGACACGCCAATCGAGATTCATCCGCATCGCACGCGCGAGTCCACGTGCGCATATGCGAGAGGTTTGACAACTGCGTTTGGAGGGAAATCTCATGTCCGAAAAGAGCGCGCTGCACACGGGCGCCACGCCGGAATACACGGACGCGATGATGAAATTCCTGGGGGACCGCGAGCCGATGGCGGTATTCGCGGCGACTCCCGGCGATCTGCGTAAGGTCGTGGCGGGTCTCACGACAGTGCAGATGGAGACGCCGGAAGCTCCAGGCAAGTGGAGTGTCGCAGGCGTCGTGCAGCATCTGGTGGACGTTGAAATCACGCTCGGGTTGCGGTATCGGCGCGTGCTCTCGCAGCCGGGGAAGAGCATCCCCGCGATCGATCAGGACGCGCTGGCCGCCGTGCTGGACTACAACCATTCGGACGTGCCCGCGGGCCTGGACGACTTTGAGGCGATTCGCCGTGCGAACCTTCGGCTTTTGCGCAAGCTGACGCCGGCGCAGTTGCAATTGCACGGAATCCACGAAGAGCGCGGCCGTGAGACGCTGGCGCATATGGTGCGGCTCTACGCCGCGCACGACTGTTACCACCTCTACCAGATCGATCGCGTCAAGAAAGCGATCGGGGCATCCTGATTCGTAGTGCCGCCATCTCGGCGGCAAACCCGATACGTCGGCAAACAACTCGTGGACGGGGAGGGTCGGGCTCCCGCCCGACCGAAGAGTCAACCAGTGAATACACCGGTCGGGCGGGAGCCCGACCCTCCCCCGCGTTCAAATTGTCTACTTGTATTTCGGCGGCGTTGCGCCAAGCTGCATGGCGCTGGTCATGAAATAATTTCGGGCGTTCGCGCTGATTTGTTGGCGCCCGATGGCGATCAGCGCCTGGCCCTTGAGCGATTTCGCTTCGGCGTTGGTCGGGTCTAGCGCTAGGACGTGGTCGGCGAGTTCTGCGGCCCACTGGTGATCGCCGGCCTTCTGCGCGTCGCGCAGCTTTTGCACGAGCGCGTCCCTGCCTCCGGCGAGCGTGGCGATTTTTTCGGCGCGGTCCTTCGGCGAGAGCGGAAACAGATGCGTGGCGTTGCCGTCGAACCAGCCGAGCATGCCGGAGAAGATCGAGCGGACCGCCCAAGGCACGGTGCCGTAGAATTGCTGCAAGTGCGGCTTCGAGGCGAGACTGTCGGGCAGCTTCACGTGCTCGACGAGGTCGTCCGGCGTGAGGCCTTTGTTCATCCCGGCGATGGTCTGGGTGTACACCGAGTCGATCGCGTTGCGGTAGTCCGTGAGCACCTCGCGGATGTGCGCCTCGCCCGAGAGCGGCCGCGAATGGCTCGGCACGAGGAACTCCGGCTTCTCGGCGATCGCAAGGTCTACGCTGTCGCGCCACTTGCGCACGTCGCGGTACGGCGTGCCGCGAATCGCGTACAGGTTCGGGAAGGCGAGATAGTAGTTGTCGCCGATGCAGAGGACTTTCTTCTCGGGAATCCAGACATATAGCTGGTCGTCGGTCTCGCCGGGCGCGTGCACCAGCTTGATTTTCAATCCTGCGGCGGTGAATTCGATCTCTTTGTCAAAGGTCTTGGTCGGCTTGAGATAGGTGAGCGCCGCGCCGGGATCGAGCACGAGCTTGGGGCCGATGCCGGAATTGGGCCGGGCGTCGTCGGGCAGGAGCGCGCCGAACTGCCGCAAGTTGCGCGGCTGCATCGCCGCGCCGACTTCGGCGTTGCTCTGCACGACGAGTGTTTCGAGCAACTCCTGCGCATAGACCTCCGGCTTGGCGTCGCCCGCGAAGACCTCGGACCCGTTGATGTGGTCGTAGTGGTTGTGGGTATAGACGATCGCCTTGACGGGTTTCGTGGTGAGTTTGTCGAACTCGGCCTTGATCGCGCGCGCCGCGGTCTTGCTCTCGGTGGTGTCAACGATGATCACGCCGTCCGTCCCCTCGATGAGGATCGAGTTGGCGAGCGCATAGCCCACGGCGACCCACACGCCGTCCGTGACCTTGATCACCTCCGGCCGGAACTCGTCCATGTGCGCGATGAGTTTTTCCTCGTTCGTCTGCGCGGCGCACAGGCCGGCGAGGGCGAGAAACAGGACAGGCAATGCGATGCTGCGTGACATGGCGAGGACCTCCCGTGAATACCCCATCTTACACAAAGCGGCAGCTATCGCTGCCGCAGTCCAAATAGCACGCCTGCTGGCGCCGCCGAACAGGAGTTGATACGCTGGTGCGTGGAGGCCCCTGTGACCGCTGCCGCATCGAAATTATTGACGCTTGTTTTCACCGACCTGGCGGGATCCACCGCGCTCAAGACCGCCAAGGGCGACGTTGCTGCGGGCGAGATCATCGCTCGGCACCAGGCGCTGGTGACGGAGTGCGCCGCGCGCAACGGCGGCACGATTGTCGTCTGGGCCGGAGACGGCTGCTTCCTGGTGTTCGAGACGCCGAGCGCCGCGGTGCAATTCGCGCTCGCGGTCCAAGCCGCGCACCGCGCCGATCCGGAGTTGCCCGGCCTGCGCGCGGGGATTCACGTCGGCGAAGTCGTGCAGACCCGGGTCGAGTCCGGCGTGCGGGTCG
>JBCLBO010000039.1:0-27020 GCA_038916785.1 Candidatus Hydrogenedentales bacterium
ACAGATAGAGACTCTGCCAACGGCAATTGGTTCGCGGCCATCTGTGTAAATCTGTGTAATCTGTGGGCAAGGGGTTTCGGGGCTGAAACCCGCCCTACGGCGTCTTGATTTGTTACTCTCCGTTCTCACGGAATCCTGACGATGTGGGAACAGATTCAATCGAACCGCCGCAAGACCGCCGTGCTGGTCCTGAGCATGGCAGCGCTCCTGTTCGTCCTCGGGTATGTAATCGCCGAGGCCTACGTGCCCGGCGCAGGGATCATGGGCCTCGCGGTGGCAGCCGGCGTCTGGGCCCTGCTCACGCTGATCGCCTTCGCGCAGGGCGACCGCATCGTGCTCGCGCTCAGCGGCGCGCGCGAAATTGAAAAGCAGGACCACCCGGAGCTGTTCAACGTCGTCGAGGAGATGACGATCGCCTCCGGCCTGGGCAAGATGCCGCGCGTGTATCTCGTGCCGGACGACGCGCTGAACGCCTTCGCCGTCGGGCGCAACAAGGACAAAGCCGCCGTCGCCGTGACCGCGGGCCTCCTCGGCCGGCTCGATCGCGACGAGTTGCAAGGCGTCGTCGGCCACGAAATCGGGCACATCGTAAACCGCGACGTGCTGCTGATGACGATGCTCAGCGTATTGCTCGGCACCATCGTGATGACCTCCGAAATCTTCCTGCGCTCGCTGCGCTTCGGCGCGGGCCGCGGCGCGAGGTATTCCGGGCGCGGGCGGGGCGGGAAAGGCGGCGGGCAGGGCGCGGCGATCATCATGGTCCTCGCGCTCGTGCTGGCATTGCTCGCGCCGATACTCGCGCAGCTTATCTACTTCGCGGTGTCTCGCCGCCGGGAGTACCTGGCGGACGCGTCGAGCGCCGTGTTCACCCGTTACCCAGAGGGCCTCGCCTCGGCGCTCGAAAAACTCGCCGGCGCAGGGATTCCGGTCGAGCGCGCGAGCAAAGCGACCGCCGCGATGTACATCGTCAATCCCTTCGCCAAAGCCGGCCTGAGCGCCTACACCAGCACGCACCCGCCCGCGGCGTCGCGCATCAAAGTGCTGCGCAGCCTCGGCGGCACAGCGACATTCTCGTCCTACCAACAAGCGTGGAAAAACCAACTCAAGAAGAAGCGCGGGCCGCTACCCGCCAGCGCGCTGCACGACACCGCCCACGGCGGCGCCGTGCGCGCAGCATCGGCGCTCGCCGGCGCTGCGCGCAAGGACCCGCGCGAGCAAGCGCGCCAAGTGGGCGATCTGCTGCGCGGGCTCAATCAGTTCGTGTTCCTGCCCTGCGCATGCGGACTCAAACTCAAGCTGCCGCCGAACTATCCGCGCGACAGTATCGAATGCCCGCGTTGCCACCGCGAATTGCGCGTGCCAGTGGCGGAGCTGGCCGCAGCACAGGTCGCAGCCGAGCAGCTTTCCGGCGAACTCGAACGCGTGACGGGCATCCCGATGGCGACGCCGCGCACGGCGCCGCCGGAAATTCCCGCAGCGTCCCAAGGCCAGATCATGCGCCGCAAGCCAGGCGAATGGATGACCTTCCAGTGCGCGTGCGGACGAATGCAGACGCTGTCGCCCGCGGTAATCGCGACGCGAGTGAAATGCCCAAGCTGCAGCCGCGAAACGCGGCTGATCGAGTAGGGGCGACCCCAGTGGTCGCCCATCGCACACCGATTACACTCTACGAAAAACCGTGCGCAGTCGTCCGGCAAAACAGGCGGCCACAGGACGCCGCCCCTACAATCGTCTGCGGCTCAGGTGAACGGGTTGGGGCGGCCAGCCACGGCGAAGATCTGGTCCGCCGCGGCCAGGCCGGTGACGTAGGCGCCCGCCGCGCAGCCGTAGCGATCACGGCTCGCGGCCTCGCCGGCGAAGTAAACGCGATCGGCCACGGACGCCGCGAGCGTGGCCCGGTCTTCGGGCTTCTGGCCAAGGCGATTGTAACTATACGCGCCAAACGCGAAGGGATTGCTGCCCCAGCGCGAGCGCACGGCGCGCGTGGGCTCCGGCACATCGGAGCCGTACATCGTGCGCAGCACCTCGAGCGCGCCGGCGAAGGCCTCCTCGTCCGACGTCGCTTCGAGTGCGTTCTCATAGCGCGCCGGGACGTACGCCAGCAAGATAGGCTCGCCCGTGTATCTCATGAGGTTCGTGAACACGGGGAACCGCCCCCAGACGTCGGCGCCGTGGGCGATCGCGTGGACGTTTTCCGGCCAGAACGCCCGGCTAAATCGCAGCGCGACGCCGTTGAACAGGCCCATGCCGATGCGGTCTATAGCACCCTGCTTGGCCACGGGCAGCGCCGGCTCGAAGGCGATCCGGTCCGCCTTGAGCACGCCCAAGGGCACGGTGACGACGACGCGATCAGCGTCGAGCACGCCCTCGGTCGTTTCGATCCGCACGCGCGGGCCGCGGTAGTCAATCTTGCGGACCACCGTGCCGTAGCGCACGTCGAGATGCTCCGCGAGCGCGTGGGGCACCTTATCGAAGCCGCCCATGACGAACTGGTCGCCGCCGGCGTACACGGCGAAGTCGTTCGCCAACTTCCACGACGCCTCCGTGAAGGGAGAGGCGTTGACCAACTCCGCGCTGACCAGGCCGAAGTTCATCAATCGGCGATTCGCGGTGTCCAGTTCGCGCCGGCCCATTTCGCGCTCAAGGATGGTATTGATGGAACAATCCTGCGAGTTGCCAAGGTTGCGAATCCACGCGACCCGCAGAAAATTGATGACGCGATCGTGCGTCTTGGCCAATTCCGAATCGGCGAAGGGCGTGCCGTCGTCCTGAAAACCCGTCAGGCTGTTCCAGTCGACCGGGACGTATTCAAGACCTTCCCGTTCCATGATAGGCACCAGCGGATTGCCCTTGACGCCATGCAATCGCTGCGCGCCGAGTTCGATCGGCGCTCCGAGATCGCGATTGGTAAAAACCCGGCCGCCGGGCCGTTCGCGCGCTTCAATGACCGTGACGCGCGCCCCGGCCTTGTGCAGCGCCTGTGCAGCCGCCAGGCCCGCCAGGCCCGCGCCGATGACAGCGATCGATTCGTCAACCGCAATCGGCCCGCGCGGTGTGCTGACGCAGCCTTGCAGCGCGCCGGAAAAACACATCGCCGCCGCGCCGCCCGCGCTCTTCAGAAAGGTCCGCCTGTCCACGCCTCTACCGCCACCCACACCCACAGTCTTCACCACCGCCTATACAGACGCACGCCCCATCAAATAATCCCCGAAGGCCCCCGCGAGTTGCATCGAAGGACGCGCCACCGGTTGGAATCGCACCGGAATCGTGGCACACTAATCCCTCTTTCAAACTTCCGCAGAGAGGATCCATGAGCGAAGCGATTGAACACGTCCTCGAAGAAACCCGCACCTTCGATCCGCCGGCGGGGTTTGTGGCCAAGGCCAACCTCAAATCACGCGCGGACTACGACCGCATGTACAAGGAATCCATCGAGAATCCGGAAGGATTCTGGGGTAAAATCGCCGAGGATTTCCACTGGTACAAAAAATGGCGCCGGGTGCTCAATGCCGACACCCCCCCGTTCTACAAATGGTTCGAAGGCGGCACCACCAATATCTCCTATAACTGCCTCGACCGGCACCTGGACGGCCCGCGCAAGAACAAGGCCGCCATCCTCTGGGAAGGTGAGCCGGGCGACCAGCGCACCCTCACCTACCAGCAGCTCCACCGCGAGGTGTGCAAAGCGGCGAACGCGCTCAAGGCGCTCGGGCTCAAGAAAGGCGACCGCGTGGCGATATACATGCCCATGGTGCCCGAGCTGCCCATCGCCATGCTCGCCTGCGCGCGGATCGGCGCGGTGCACTCGGTCATCTTCGGCGGCTTCTCCGTGAGCGCGATCGTGGACCGCGTGCATGACGCATCGTGCAAGATGATCATCACGGCGGACGGCGGCCACCGCCGCGGAAGCGTGCTCCCGCTCAAGCCGGTCGTGGACGACGCGCTCAAGCAATGCCCGACGGTGGAAACCGTGCTCGTCGTCAAACGCGGCGGCAACGCCGTGACCATGCAGTCAGGCCGAGACCACTGGTGGCACGAGGCCGTCGCGCCCGCGTCCGCGGTGTGCCCGGCCGAGGAGCTCGACGCGGAGCACCCGCTCTACATTCTCTACACCTCAGGGTCGACCGGAAAGCCCAAGGGCATCCTGCATACGACCGCGGGCTACATGATCGGCGCGAGCCTGACCGCGAAATACGTCTTCGATCTACACGAAGACGACATCTACTGGTGCACGGCGGACATCGGGTGGGTCACCGGGCATACCTACGCCGTATACGGCATCTTCGGCAACGGTGCGACGAATGTGATGTACGAAGGCGCGCCGAACACACCGCACGAGGGCCGCTTCTGGGAGATCATCGAAAAATACCGCGTGAACATTTTCTACACCGCTCCGACCGCCATCCGCACCTTCATCCGCTGGGGCGACGAGTGGCCGAACAAATTCGACCTGAGCTCGCTGCGGTTGCTGGGCAGCGTCGGCGAGCCGATCAATCCCAAAGCGTGGATGTGGTATCGCGAAGTCATCGGAAAGAACCGCTGCCCCATCGTGGACACCTGGTGGCAGACGGAGACCGGCTCGATAGCCATCACGACGATCCCCGGCGCGATGCCGGCGAAGCCGGGGTCAGCCGGGCTGCCCTTCTTCGGCGTGAAGACCGCCGTCGTGACGGACGAGGGCGACCCGGTCGACGCCAAGCACAGCGGCACGCTGGTTTTGCAGGGCCCCTGGCCCTCGATGCTGCGCACGCTGTACCGCGCCGACGATCGCTACCAGGAAGTCTACTGGGCGAAATTCGCCAAGCAGGGCTGGTACCTCACCGGCGACGGCGCGTTCCGCGACAAGGACGGCTACTACATGATCATCGGGCGCCTGGACGACGTCATCAAGGTCTCCGGCCATCGCTTGGGCGCCATGGAAATCGAGTCCGCGCTGGTCTCGCACGACCTGGTCGCCGAGGCCGCCGTAGTGGGCTATCCGCACGACATCAAGGGCCAGGCGATCTGCGCCTTCGTCTCCGTCCCGCGCGGCACGACACCAACGGACAAGGACAAGGAAGTCCTGCGCAGCCACGTCGCGCAGCAGCTCGGCTCAGTCGCCCGACCCGAACAGATACGCTTCACGGAGTCGCTGCCAAAGACCCGCTCCGGCAAGATCATGCGCCGCCTCCTGCGCGATATCGCCGCCGGAAAAGAAACCACCGGCGACACGACCACGCTCGAGGACTTCACCGTCCTAGCCAAGCTCAGGGAACAGGCCGAAGGCTAAATCCCAACCCTCGTAGCATGGGCGGCTCGCCCATGCGGGTGCGCCAACCCTCGTAGCATGGGCGGCTCGCCCATGCGGGTGCACTGCAATCGAGCCGGGTCACGTTAGAAACTCAAGAACACAGCAAATGACCAAAGGTCTTTTTTAGACAGGATTCACACGATTGACAAGATTCCAAAACCCAATCCTGTAAATCATGTAATCCTGTCCACCCTTGTTCTCGACCTCGGGAAGGGCCGATTGCTTTCTACAGTCTCCGGTCAAAGTCCCGCGGAAAACCCGCAATGACGAGCGTCTTGAAAGAGCCCACCGGATGAAAGTGCTCTTTCATTTCACCTCGTCCGCCGGTGGCCGCCGGCGGTATCCGCCGCTGGGGTCGGCGGCGTCCCAAGCGAAGGCGATCTTGCGGTCCATGTAGGCCAGAAGAAGCGGGCCAGGGAACGCCGAAAGGGCGATCACCACGACGCCCGAGGCGATCCAAACTTCGAATCCCATGGTCCGCGCGGCGCGGGTGAAGTGGTATGCGAAGACCACAAAGCCCACCAGGCCCACGCCGAACAGGATGAAGCCGAGGCCCTCCAGCGGCGGGGGCAGGCCGGCCAAAACAAGCACCTTGGGGCCATAGACGAGCGCGATATAAAGCCCGTATGCGATGATGTAGCTGGCGCGCCGGCCGGGGACGCTGTCAAAGTCCGCGCGTGGCACGGCGATCACGCTGGACCCTGCGGCGGACGCTGCGGGCGATTTTTCGGGGGCCGGATCGGACATCGGGAATCCTGAGAAACCGCGATTCTAGCCGATGGACGGCGAGGGCACAATCGGATGAGCACTGAAAACCCCTGGAAGACGCTCGAAACCCGCACGGTGTACACCAACCCGTGGATGACCGTGCGCGAGGACCGGGTGATCCGGCCCGACGGCAAGCCCGGCATCTACGGCGTGGTGCAAAGCCGCATCGCCACGGGGGTCGTCGCGCTGACGCCCGCGCAGGAGGTCGTGCTGGTGGGGCAATACCGCTACCCGACGAAGATGTACTCCTGGGAAATCATCCAAGGCGGCGCCGACGCCGGCGAGGACCCGATCCACGCCTGCCGCCGCGAATTGCAAGAAGAAGCGGGGCTGATCGCCAAGAGCTGGTACGCGCTCGGCGGCGAAGTGCATCTGAGCAACTGCATTTCCTCCGAGATTGGATTCATTTATCTCGCGGAGGACTTGAGCGAAACGGAGTCCTCGCCAGACGGGACCGAAGTCCTGCAACTGAAGCGCGTGCCGTTGCGCGACGCGGTGCGCATGGCGGCGAGCGGCGAGATCGTGGATGCGGTGAGCGTGATTGGACTGCTGCTCGCCGAGAAGTGGCTCGCGGTACACGGCCGGCTTCAATACACCGCCTCATAGCCCTCGGGCAGCAGCGCCCACTGCTTGCCGTAGGTGTGCACGCGCTTGACCGGCGCGCCCGCAGGATCTACGACCGGCTGGCCCGCGTTCACCCACGCGAGGATGCTGCCTTCGAGGTTGAGCGCGGAAATGCCTTCCTTGTTAAGCGTCTCGACGTACTCGCCGCTGCGGGAGCCGGTGGTGCAATAGGCCACGACCACGCGATCGCCGAGCGACGACTTCTCCGCTTCAAACTGCTCCCGCGTGATCGCGCCGGGGATCATCGACACGGCGCGCTCCTTCGCTTCGCGCACGTCGACAAGGATGACCTCGCCTTCCGCGCGCAGCCGCGCCAGGCCCTCCGGCGTCACGCCGCGTACGCCGGGAAAATCTTCCCGGTACGAATCGTAGAGCCGCTGGATCTCCGTCCTGGTCTCGCCGCCGGCCCTATTCGGGGTCTGGTGGACGGATTCCACGCATCCCGACGCGAGAAGCGCAAAGCCGGGGAGCAGCCGCGCGAGGACTTGGACTCGAGTCATAACGCCTTTACTTCCAGTCGGTTAAGAGCGAGTAGAAACTTGACATTTCCTAGCTTAAATTTTGATTGACATGTGGCCATTTGTTCAGTATACTAATCCGAAGGTTCTCTACAGCATCCATCATTCAGCTACAGGAGATTAAGATATGCCCTCTAAACACCAGACTCGCTCGACACACGGATTCACCCTCATTGAGCTGCTGGTCGTCATCGCCATTATCGGCATCCTCGCCTCCATTCTACTCCCGGCGCTCGCCCGGGCGCGAGAGGCGGCGCGCCGCGCCAGTTGCGCGAACAACCTCAAGCAGCTTGGGTTCTCGCTCAAGATGTACGCGAGTGAGTCGAAGGGCGAGAAATTCCCCCCGCGAGAGACGTACAAGTACGTCGAGCAGCCGGCGGGCAGCGGTCAGTTCGTGCCGAGCGGAGCGCTCAGCGACGACATGATTTTCGACGGCTACGCGCTGATACCGGAATACTTCCCCGATGTGAACGCACTGTGGTGCCCGTCGTGGTTCAACCAGGCGGACGCGCTCGAACGGTACGACGGGGAAAAGGGCAACGGGGACGGCATGGTGCAGCCGCATGAGATTTCCAAAGAGCCCTTCAACTATACCGGGTGGATGATCATGGACGACAAGAACATCCTGGGGCCGATGGTCGGCTTTTTTGGGTCGGGCCCCAACGGCCGGATCGAGGAGGCCGAATATGTGAACGCGCCCTGGGGCGAATTGTGGGCGCTAAACGTGGCGACGAACGGAGCGGCGAGCGACGACAACTTCACGACGGAGCTGTATGCGGGCCAGGAATTCATGCCCGGCCGCGGAGACACTTTGTTTCGTTTGCGCGAAGGCATCGAGCGCGTGCTGATCACGGACATCAACAATCCGGGCGCCAGCGCGCAGGCACAAAGCGCGGTGCCCGTGGCGTGGGACCACATCAGCGTGTTCGTCGGGGACTTCGCGCACGTGCCCGGCGGGGCGAACGTGTTGTATCTGGATGGGCACGTCGCCTTTGTGAAGTATCCGGCCGATCGCTTCCCGCTGACGGCCGACAGCGCGCGGACGTTTGGACGCTACAACCGCGGGTTCAACGGCCTCTGAGGGCCGCCGGCCCTAGCGGATCACGCCGCCCGACTGGCGGCCCTCGGCGCGGGCCTTCGCCAGCAGGGCCGACTCGGTGCCGGGGAGGTAGGTGCCGCCGGAGATGACGATTTTCATGCCTTCTTCGACGCTGACTTCGGGCAGGCGCATTTCGTCCGGCCGGATAAACAGGAGGAAGCCGGTGGTGGGGTTCGGAATGCTTGGAACGAAGATGCTCCAGTACTCGCCGCCGATCGCGCTTTGGACGACGCCCTGCTCTTTGGACATGAGAAAGCCGATAACCCAAACGCCGGTGCGCGGGTATTCGACCAGCACGACCCTCTGGAACACAGCGCCTTCTCGTGAGATGAACACGTCGCGGATCTGCTGGACGGCGCGGTAGAGGGTGCTGATGAAGGGGATGCGATCGAGGATGCGCTCAGCGGCGCCGATGAGCCGGCGGGTGACGAGGGAGCGCGCGAGGAAGCCCGTCGTGAGGAAAAGCGCGGCGGCGATGAGGAACCCGAACCCGCGCACGTAGGTAAAGCCCGTGAGAAATTCAAGCTGCGGAACGCGATCGGAGACCTGGTGGACCAAGTCGTAGCCGCGCTGAATGAGCCCCTCGAGGCCCAGGCCGACGGTCTTGAAGAGCCACCAGGCGACCCACAGCGTGACGATGAGGGGCACCCAGACGAGCAGGCCGGTGATGAAGTAAAAGCGCAGCGCGCGCAAGTACTGGCCGAGGAAACCATGTTTCTTCGGCCCTGGTTCTTTTTTTTCGGGCGCTTGCATGATGGCCTCGTTACGCTCCCCGCGCGGGCGTATGTACGTGAATGCGATCGTGAAGGCAGTAGGGCGGGCTTTGGCCCGCCAAACTTTCCCCCCTACGCGACCGAAGAGGCGGGCGAAAGCCCACCCGACGACCACCCCTTTTTCAGACAGGGCCTAGTCTACACGAATCGTGATCGCGTGTGCGCCGGGCCTAATCGAAATTTTCCTCGTCCGCGTCGTCCGCGTCGTCCGCGTCGTGCGCGCTGTCCGCGCCGGTGACGACGTCGAGCCGGACCTTCACCAGCTGGTTCTGCCTGCCCTCGAGGACGGTGATGCGGAAGTTGCCATGCTTGATCTTCTCGCCCTGCAGCGGGATGCGGCCGGCGCGGCGCATGATCCATCCACCGAAGGTCTCGACCGTCTCGTCCTCGATGGGCACGCCGATGACGGCCGAGAGGTCGCCCAGCGACATGCTCGCGTCGACCACGTAGCTGCCGGGGCCGAGCCTCTGGATGAGCGATTCTTCGCGGTCGAACTCGTCGCGGATCTCGCCGAAGATTTCTTCGAGAACGTCTTCGAGGGTGATCAGGCCGTCGGTGCCGCCGTACTCGTCGGTAACGATGGCGATGTGGAGCGGCGCCTCCTTGAGTTCGTGCAGGAGTTCGTCCACGGGTTTCGTGTCGGGCACATGGACGACGGGCTTGGCGAAGCGCAGGATGTCCGGGTTGGAGGGATCGGCGTCGAGCAGCACGTCGAAGGCCGTGGCCACGCCGACAATATCGTCGATCGAGCCGCGAAAGATGGGGATGCGCGTGCAGCCCGTGGTCTGGAAGAGGTGGACCAGTTCCGTCCGGGTCGCGTCCGCCGGGACGGAGAGAATCTGGATGCGCGGCACCATGATCTCCTTGGCCTGTTTCTTGGGCAGATCCATGACGGAGTGGATCATCACCTGCTCGTCGCGCTCGATGCTGCCCCGCGCGGCGCTCTCGTCGATGAGATGGCGGAGGTCTTCTTCCGTGGACAGCACCGGCGCCAGACTCTCCGCCTTGCGTCCGGTGACCCAGCGCAGCCCGCGCATGGCGAAGAGCGTGGGCAGCACGAGCGGCGCGAAGAGGAACTCGAAGAAGCGGATGATCGGCAACAACGCCAAGGAGAGCACATTGGGGTGCCGGCGGAAAATGCTTTTGGGCACGATCTCGCCGAAGACGAGGAATACGGGCGCGGCGATCAGCGTGGAAAGCCATTCGACCTCGACCAGCGAAGTGAGTGCGTAGGTCCCGGCGATCAGGGCGACGTTGGTGCCGACGAGCACCGTGATGAGCATTTTTTCGGGCTTCTGGAGCTCGGCCAGCAGCCGGATCGCGCGCGACTCCTTCTCTTCCTCGGCCAGGTATCGCATGCGGATCCGGTCGGCGGAGATGAACCCGATCTCGTAGCCGGAGAAGAGCCCATTGAGCACGACGCCGATCAGGAAGAACAGCAGCGAGAAGAGAAAAAATCCGGTCATAGCGGCTGCTCCTGGCGCGGACGGCGCGCTTCAACACGCAGGGCCGATGCCCGCTTGCCTTGCACTTCTTCGACGGTGAAGATCACGCCGTCGCGCTCGATCACGTCGCCCCGCTCCGGGATTTTTCCAAGTTGATGCATAAAAAATCCCGCGGCCGTCTCATGCGCGGAGCTCTCGAATTCGACGCCGAGCAGGCGGCTGAGATCGTCCAGCGGCATGCTGCCTTCCACCCGGTAACTGCCCTTGGCCAGCCGCTTGTAGCGCTTGCCGTTCACGGTCGCCGCGTCGTGGATGTCGCCGACGACCTCCTCCAGGGCGTCGTCCAGCGTCACAAGCCCTTCGGTGCCGCCGTACTCGTCGACGGCGATCGAGAGGTGCATGTGTCTGCGCTGCGAGTAGCGGATGAACTCGCGAATGGTCATGGTCTCCGGCACGAAACTGGCCCGGCGCGCGAGCGGCCCGATGGGGCGGTCAAGCTCGCCGCGCACGACGTAGGGCAGCAGGTCCTTGGCGACGAGTACGCCGGTGATGTGATCGAGGTCGTCCTGGAACACGGGCATACGGGAGTAGGCGTGGCGGCGCAAGAGTTCGATGGCCTGGCCCACGTGGGCGCTGCGATCGATGGCGATGATTTCGTGGCGCGGCACGAGGATCTCGCGCAACTGGGCGTTGCCGGATTCGAGGATGGCCTGGATCATCTGGCCCTCTTCCTCTTCGATGACGCCCTGTCCTTCGCTGTCCGCGAGGACCGAGATGATCTCCTCGTCCGTCATGAAGGGCGCAGGGGGGATGTCATTGAAGCGCGTGATGCGAAAAAGAAGTTCCGTGACGCGCAGTGAGGCCCATCGTGCGGGGGCGAGGCACCAGTCCGCGATGAGCATGGGGACCGCGGAGACCCGGGCCAGCGGCTCGGCGACGGACACGGCGAGGACCTTGGGGGTTATCTCGCTGACGTACAGCACGAGCACCGTGGCGATCATGACGGTCATGACGCTCGACGCGATCGTGCCGAAGCCGGTGGCCGATTCGAGGAAATTTTCCAGGCGCGGCGGCAGCAGCACGCCGATGATGATGTTTGTGGTCATGTTGCCGATCAGGATCGTGCTGAGCAGTTGCGCGGGGTGGCGCATCAGACCGGTGATGATCCGGCCTGCGAAGCCCTGCTCCGCGGCGATGGCGCGAAGGCGGACCCGGTGCAGCGAGAAAAACGCCACCTCGGTCGCCGAAAAAAAGGCCGAAAGTCCAAGCATCAAGCCGAGGCCCGCCAGGACGCCCGGGCTGAAGTTGGACTGAAACGATTCCCAGAGCGAAGGAGCGGCCAGCGGCTCTGCGGGCGACTGCGCCCAGAGCGCGCCGTAGAGCATGGCCAGGGCCGCGCTCGCGGCGAGCACGCCGCCAGCCAACGCGACTCGCGAGCGGCGGGGCCGTCTACTTTCATCGTTCAATGCGACGAATCCCTCCTCGCTTGGGCGCGCGCGGCCTCGATGCGCGGCCTCTTCGGACCGAAGTTCCACGCGGCGGCTTCGTGGGTGTAGAGGTACGCACCCTGTTTGCGCTGCATGACCGCGCGCTCCGCGCGCGTGCGGTGGTCGTAGCCAAGCAGATGGAGCAGGCCGTGACAGAAAAGCATGTCGATTTCGCGGCGTATCAGAGGGCGATCGCCTCCGCAATTTCGCTCGGCCGTCTCGATCGAGATGACGATGTCGCCCAGCAACCGCCCACCCGGGCCGCCGCCGGCGAAGCGCTCCTGTTCGAAGGAAAGCACGTCAGTCGCCTCGTTCTTCCGGCAATACTTCCGGTTGAGTCCTGCAATCGTTTTGTCGTCACACAGCAGCACGCTAATCTCGACCGCGTCGCGGATATTCTCGGCGGCGCAGACGCGATGGGCGATGCGTTCGAGCCGGCGGCGCTGCACGAGCCGCTTGCGGGCGGAGTTGTTGCGAAGCGCGACGGCCGCGGCCATTACTAGCGCCCCCCCTTGATGCGGATGACGTTGCTGGCGTCCTTGGACGGCGGCCGCTCGGGATAGGCCACGCGCGCGTGCATCCCGGTCATGATCCGCCGCGCAACGACGTCGCCGATCACGTCAAGCTTCTTGAGCGTGAGGTCGCACTCGTCGAACTGGCGGTCCGCCGCGCGCGCCTGGATAATCTTGGCGACGAATTCCCGGACGCGGTCCTCGTTCAGGTTCTTGATCGTGCGCACGCCGGATTCGACGCCGTCGCAGATCATCAGAATGGCGGTCTCGGGGCTTTGCGGCTTGGGGCCGGGATAGCGGAAGTCTTCCTCGCGCACGTCGCCGTGCTTGGATTGTTCCTGCGCCTGCTGGTAGAAAAAGCTGATGAGCATCGTGCCGTGGTGCTCGAGAATCCCGCGGATGATCGGCTGCGGCAGGTGGTACTCGCGGCCAATTTCCACGCCTTCGGTGACGTGCGAGGCGATCGCGCGCGCGCTCAGACGCGGCGAGAGATCGTCGTGGATGTTGTAGCCGGCCTGGTTTTCGCTAAAGTACTCCGGCCGACGCAGTTTGCCGATGTCGTGGTAATACGCCGACACGCGCGCCATCAGGCCATTCGCGCCGATCGCGTCGGCGGCGGCCTCGGCGATCTGGCCCATGGCCAGGCTGTGGGCGTACGTGGCGGGCACCTCGATCGCCAGCCGGCCGAGCAGCGGATTGTTGAGGTCGGAGTATTCGAGCAGTTGAATGTCGGTGGTGATGCCGAAAAGGCGTTCGAGCGGCGAGAGCAATCCGGGCACGACGAAGAGACAAATGATGCCATTGAGCCCGATGATGAGCATGCCGCGAAGCGTGTCTTGCAGGGCCGACCAGGAGAAAAGAGTGCTGCTACTCAGCGCCATGGCGAGCGCGGCGACGAGGCCGATGGCCGTAGCGTGCAGCGCGGCGCGGGTCATGTCGGTGCGCTTGCGCACGGTGTAGAGGCTGAGGATGGCCGTGTAGGCCATCGCGCCGCTGACGATGAAAAGGCGCCAGTTCTGCCCATACTGCACCGAGAGCAGGACGGCCATGATCAGCGCCGTCATCGAGGCGAGGCGCGGGTTGGTGAGGATGGTCATCAGCATCGCGCCGGCCGCGAGCGGGACGAGATATCCGGAGGGCTCGAAATACATCAGCACCCGGCCGAGGATCAGCGTGCAGCAGGTGATGAGCAGCGCGGTATTAAGCGCGGTGTACGCACTGGCGCGCCGATCGACCAGCACGGGCATCGAGCGCAAGAGCGCCGCGAGAAGGAGCGCGACGATGATCGCGTTGGCGAATATCGGACTGACCACCCCGCGCGTGCCGCGCGATCCGCTCTCGAGGACCTCCCAATACGAGCGGACGTCGTGGCGGCTCTGTTCGATCCAGGCGTAGCCCTCTTCCTGGAGGATTTGATTGACTTCGATACGGCGGCGCACGGGTGCAACGGCGCCGGAGGCCAGTTGCCGCTCGCCTTCGGTAAGGACCTGGTCGTACACGAGCGTGTCGATGACGCCAAGGCGCGCCATTTCGTAGGCGGCCGAAGTCAGCGTGTTCCAATCGACCACGCGTGAGGGTTCACGCTGCTCGAATTGTTCGGCGAGCGACTCCATCTGCTGCCGGAGCCTGGCGCGGGCCGTCTCGGGGCGCAGGATGTCGGCCACCGCGATCTCGTCCTTCACCGCAAGGCCGGCCACCGTCTCGGGCCGCGTGACGATTACGCGCTGGCCCGCGTCGGCCGTTTGCTGCAAGACCCCGCTGAGCAAGATGTATTGCAGGCCGTCCAGCGTGAGCCGGGTGAGCGGCTCGATGTTGGCGAATTGCATGCCCTCGGCGGGCCGGTCGCTCAACGAGACCACGGCGCGCGGCGCGCCGTCGGTCGAGGCCGACTTTGGTTTGTCGGCGAAATTCCGGCGCGGCAGCGTATCGAGATCGGGCTGGATCCAGAGCTTGAGATAGGCCGCCTCGGGGAACCCCTCGAAGAGCGGGTCTTGTTTCCACTCCGCAACGACGGTGTCGAGCACGGCCGAGACGACTTCCTCGACCGATCGCGCGGAGTTCGACGCGCGCAGGGCCTTGAGGATGCCGGCCTCGATGTCAGCGCGCCGGTCCTTGAGCGTGGTGATGCGCTGCTGGAGCGTGAGCGCCTGGTTGGCGATGCGTTCGCTGTCGACCGTGTACATGGCGGGCACGGTGGCGGCGGCCAGATCGCGTGCCTCGCGCGTGGCCTCGAGGTCCTCGGAGTCAAAGGCGAAGGCCGCCTGGATGGTCTGCGAGGCGACCGTCTCGCCGCTGACGTCGTAGCGGCCGATCGGATCGCCGAGCAGGCGGAACCCGGTGACGGCGGCCACCAGCGTACCGAACGCGGCCAGCAGCGCGATTCGCTGGAGCTGCTGCTTTCGATACGCAAGCGACGGCGACTCTCCCGTGCCCCACGCGGCCCCCGAAGGCGCCTTTCGTTTCGTCATGGATCGATTCATCGCGTTAGTCCGTCATGCCGGCGCCTGCTTCAGCGCGCGGAGTCGGGGTTTTGGACCGTAGCCCGGCTGGCGGCCGCGTCCGCGATCGCCTGATCGGCCTCGTAGGCCTCGACGATGTTCTGGACGAGCCGGTGCCGCACGATGTCCTGCGCCGTGAGGTCGACCACGGCGATGCCGTCGGTGTTGCCGAGGATGCGCCGCGCCTCGACGAGCCCCGAGCGCGTGCCGCGGGGCAAGTCAATCTGGGTGAGGTCGCCCGTGATGATCGCGCGCGAGCCTTCGCCCAGGCGCGTGAGGAACATCTTCATCTGCTCCGTGGTCGTGTTCTGAGCTTCGTCGAGAATGGCGAAGCACTTGCTCAGCGTGCGCCCGCGCATGAAGGCCAGCGGGGCCACCTCAATCTGGTCGCGGTCGAACAGTTTGCGCGCCTGCGTCGTCTCGAGAATCCCATACAGCGCGTCGTAGAGCGGCCGGAGGTAGGGATTGATCTTCTCGATGAGGTCGCCCGGCAAAAAGCCCAGATTCTCGCCCGCCTCGACCGCCGGCCGCGTGAGCACAATGCGGTCCACTTCCTTGTTCAATAGCGACGAAAGCGCGGCGGCCATCGCCAGAAAGGTCTTGCCGGTGCCGGCGGGCCCGGTGACAATGACGACATCGTGCGTGCGGATCGCGTCGAGCAGCAGCTTCTGCCCCCGCGTGCGCGGCTTGATCGCGATGTCGCGGCGTAGCGCACCCGGAGCATCGCCCCAGACGCCGCCGAGGTCCTTCGCGCCGTTGTCACCGTTCCCGTTGCTCTGGCGCAGGGCGTAGTTCACGTCGTCGCAGGTGGGCGTGTGGCCCTTGCGAATCGCGATCAGCAGTTCGTCGAGCACGATGCCGACCCGCACCGTGTCCTTGGCTTCGCCGAGCACGACTACCTTCGTGCCGCGGTCGACAATTCGCACAGGCACGGCCTTTTGAATGCTTTTGCGCAGCTCACCGTTTCGGCCCAGCAGCTTTATGGCCTCTTCGGGACTATGTAGGATGAGTTCGTGTGTCAGGTTGTTTGAACTGGATTTTACGGGGCCGTGCCAGCGGGGAGTTCCACGCGAAATATCTTCTCCCCTTCGCGCACGAAGCCTTTGCTCCGCCGGATTTCGGTTTCAACCGCCAGCGGATCCGTGTCCAAGCCCTCCACGCGCCGCTCAAGCGCCGTCTCCTCCTTGCGGAGGTCGTCCAATCGCGCCTCGAGCTGATGCACTTCGCGTTGGCTGTACCGGTAATCCGAGTACAGGCCGACGAGATCGTGACGACGCGAATAGGCCACCAAGCCGACGGCAAATAGCGCCAGCGCTGCCCAGTACCAGCCGTCTCGCGTACGCATCTCGACCCGTCGTCCCCGTCCTCTTCGACCGGTTCAGTGCAGGTTGAAGAAGGCCGCCCGGCCCGGGTAGTGCGCCTGCGGCCCGAGCGCCTCTTCAATCCTGAGGAGCTGATTATACTTGGCCAGCCGGTCGCTGCGCGAGGCGGAACCGGTCTTTATCTGACCGGCGTTGACGGCGACCGCCAAATCCGCAATGAAGGTGTCCTCGGTCTCTCCGCTGCGATGTGAGATCACCGTCGTAAACCCAGCCCTATGAGCCAGTTGTATCGAATCGAGAGTTTCGCTAAGCGTTCCTATTTGGTTCACTTTCACGAGGATGCTGTTCCCAGCGCCCTCCTTGATTCCCCGCTCCAGAAACTTCGTGTTCGTCACAAACAGGTCGTCGCCCACGAGCTGGACCTTCTCGCCCAGCAACTGCGTGAGCTTTTTCCAGCCGGACCAGTCGTCCTCCGCCAGGCCGTCCTCGATGGAAATGATCGGATACTTGGCAGTCCATTCGGCCCAAAAGGCGATCAGGTCGGCCGAAGACTTCTTGGGTTTGGCCTCGGCTTCGAGGATATACGAGCCGCCCTTATGGAACTCGCTGGAGGCGGGATCGAGCGCGAGCCAAACGTCCTTGCCCGCCTGGTATCCGGCCGCCTTGATGGCCTTGAGGATGACCTCGATGGCTTCGACGTTCGATTTGAGGTTCGGCGCGAATCCGCCCTCGTCGCCGACCGCCGTGTTGAGCTTCATGCCCTTGAGCACGTCGCGCAGCGCGTGAAAAATTTCGACGCCCATGCGCAGGCCCTCGGCGAAGGTCTTGGCGCCGGTCGGCATCACCATGAATTCCTGCACGTCCACATTGTTGTCCGCGTGCGCGCCGCCGTTCAGGATGTTCATCATCGGCACGGGCAGCACGTGCGCGTTCGGCCCGCCGAGGTAGGCGTAGAGCGGCAGGCCGGCGGCGTCCGCCGCCGCGCGGGCCGCGGCGAGCGATACGCCCAGGATCGCGTTCGCGCCCAGCTTGCTCTTGTTCGGCGTGCCGTCGAGCGCGCAGAGCATCGCGTCAATCCCGCGCTGATCGAGCGCGTCCATCCCGATCACTTCCGGGGCGATGATCTCGTTGACGTTGGATACCGCCTTCTGCACGCCCTTGCCGCGGTAGCGCTTGGCGTTGGAATCGCGCAGTTCGACCGCCTCGTTCTGGCCGGTAGATGCGCCGGACGGAACGGCCGCGCGTCCCTGCGCGCCGCAGGCCAGATCAACCTCGACCTCGATGGTGGGATTGCCGCGGGAGTCGAGAATTTCGCGGGCATGTACGCCGGTGATTTCAGTCATCGAGAAACCTCGCAGGGAAATTGAACCGCCGGACCAGAAGGCATACGGGCGCGGACCCCGGGAGCGCTCATATGAAGATGCGGACTCGGCTGCGCTTGCGCAGATCGGCCAGCCAGGTGTCGTATTTCTTTTGCGCGGCCTGCTGGCGGAGCATTTCTTCAATTTCGAGACGCACTTCGTTTACGCCGGCATTGCCGCTCTGTTCGTGCTGGTCAACCTTGAGCAGGTGGACCCCGCCCGGACTGTCGACTACTTCGCTGATTCCGCCGGCCGGCAGTGCGAAGGCGGCCTCTTCGAGGGACTCGTTAAGATCACCCTTGTAGTCTTCCGTCCGAGGTCGTTGCCAGCCGATGACGCCGCCCTCTTCGGCGCCGGGCGCTTGAGAGTGCTGCTTGGCGAGATCGGCAAAGTCGGTACCGGCGAGAATTTCCTGCCGAAGCTGATCGAGCTTCTCGCGCGCCTGCGGCCGGTCCGCTTCGTCACGCACTCGCAGGAAGATTTGCCGAAGAAAAATGCGTTCCGACGTTGCGAATTCGCCGAGGTGCTCCTGATAGTACGCGTTGATCTCGTCCTCGGAGATGACGACTTCGGACTCGAACCCGGCCATGCGCGAGCCGCCCATGCGCTGCGCGAGGAGCGCATCGCGCCGGCGGTCGCGGAATTCGCTGACCGAGCCGACTTCACGGACGAATTCCTCGGGAGTATCGAAAAGCTTGCGGACCTCCTCGAGGTACAGATCCAAGTCCTTCTCGGTGACCTCGAGCTGCGGGATTTTCCGGGCCTCGCGCGCGAGGAGCAGCGTGTTAATGGACTCCTCGAGCGCCTGGTGCACAAGCGCATCGGATTCAGACTGGTATTGCTCCTGCGAGGTGGCGGTGGTTTTCAGCATCTCGAGCTCTTTGCCGATCTGGACCATGATGGAGGAATAGAGGACGACGTCCTTGTCCACCGTGGCGACGACCGCGTCGATCAGTTTGCCGGAGGCCGGCCGGGAACAGGCCGCAAGGACGGCAAGGCCCAGCCAAAACTTAGATCGGTGGCGCATGGCGGCGAGTCTCCCCCGGTTAGCGTAGCCGAATGGTAACAAAGCGGCCGCCGGGCCGACAAACCGGCGCCCCGAAAAACAATCGGGGCGCAGCGGCCAAGCCGCTGCGCCCCCTTGAATCAATTTCGATCAGGCTTCCGCGGCTTCGCCGGCTTCCGCGGCCGCGCCGATCTCGAGTTCTTCGGAATAATCCTCAAAGGCGGGGGCTTTGATGTCGAGGTGCGTGTCCTGGTAGGCCGCAGCGCCTGTGCCCGCCGGGATCAGATGGCCGATGATCACGTTCTCCTTGAGCCCGCGCAGGTAGTCGAGCCGGCCGCCCAGAGCCGCCTCGGTGAGGACGCGCGTCGTCTGCTGGAACGAGGCCGCGGCAATGAAGCTCTCGGTGCTCAGCGCGGCTTTCGTGATGCCCTGTAGGATCGGAACGCCTTCCGCCGGACGTCCGCCCTGCGCCTGCACGCGCGTGTTTTCTTCGGCGAAGCGGATCTTGTCCACTTCCTGGTGCGCGAGGAAGACGGTGTCGCCCGGATCGTCCTTGATTTTGACTTTGCGCAGCATCTGCCGCACGATGATCTCGATGTGCTTGTCATTGGTGCGCACGCCCTGCAGCCGGTACACCTGCTGCACTTCGTCAAGCAGGTACTTGCGCAGCGCATCTTCGCCCTGCACCTCGAGGATGTCGTTCGGGATGATCGGCCCGTCCGTCAGCGGCTGGCCCGCGGCGACGCGGTCGCCGGTTTGCACGTTCAGGTGCTTGCCGGGCGGAATGGTGTACTCGCGCTCTTTGCCTTTGGGCGGCGTGACCTTCAGTTTGCGCATGCCCTTGACCGTGCCGCCGAGTTCGACGATGCCGTCGATGTGGCTGATGACCGCGGGATCCTTCGGTTGGCGCGCCTCGAAGAGCTCGCCGACGCGCGGCAGACCGCCCGTGATGTCCTTGGTCTTGCTGAACTTTCGCGGCGTCTTGGCCAAGAGATCGCCGGCCTTGACCTTGGCGCCTTCGCGCACGACGACGTGGGTCTGCGCGGGGATCGTCGCGTAGCCCAGGATTTCGTTTTTGTTGTCCACGATGGTGATCTGCGGATGGAGATCCTGCTTGTGCTCCGTGACCACCATTTCCTCGAGGCCCGTGTCCGGGTTGATGTCCAGGCGCATGGTGACGCCTTCCACCATGCCTTCGAGGTGCACCTTACCGTCAGCCTCGGCCATGATCGACACGTTGTAAGGGTCCCATTCAAAGAGAATCTGGCCCTTGCGCAGCTTGTCGCCCTCGACGCCATGCAGCACGCAGCCCGTCGGAGTGGGGAAGCGGTGGATTTCGTGGTCGTCCTTGCCCAGAAGGCGAATCTCGCCGCCGCGGTTCAGGACGACCCTCTTGCCTTCGCGGTTGACCGCGGTGCGCAGGTTGTGGAACTCGATCGTGGCGGTGTCGGGCATTTTGATCTCGCTCGCCTCGACCTGCCGGCTCGCCGCGCCGCCGATGTGGAAAGTCTGCATGGTCAGCTGCGTGCCGGGTTCACCGATGGACTGCGCGGCGATAATGCCGACCGCCTCGCCCCTCTCCACGAGCGTGCCCGTGGCCAAGTTGCGGCCGTAGCACAACGCGCACACGCCGCGCTTGGACTGGCAGGTGAGCACCGAGCGGATCGTGACCGAGGGGATGCCCTTCTCGACGATGAGCCTGGCCTTTTCTTCGTCGATCTCATCGCTTACGCGGACAATCGGCGCAGCCATGCCCGGCACCGTGATGTCGTCGAGCACGTAACGGCCGACTAGGCGCTCATCGAGCGGCGCGATAATGTCCGCACCGTCCATCAGCGCTTCGATGATGACACCGTTCATGGTGCCGCAGTCGTGTTCCTCGATGATCACGTCCTGCGCCACGTCGACCAGGCGGCGCGTGAGGTAACCCGCGTCGGCCGTCTTCAGCGCCGTGTCGGCCAGACCCTTGCGCGCGCCGTGCGAAGAGATGAAGTACTCGACCACGGAGAGCCCTTCGCGGAAGTTCGACTTGATCGGCGACTCGATGATGTCGCCGGAGGGCTTGGCCATGAGGCCGCGCATGGCGGCGAGCTGGCGGATCTGGTTCTTCGATCCGCGCGCGCCGGACTTCCACATCAAGTGGATGCCCGTGAAGCCTTGGTCGTTCTCCTCGATCCCTTTGAGCATGTCGCTGGCCACGAGCTCGGAGGTCGTCGTCCACTGATCGATGATCTTGTTGTAGCGCTCGCCTTCGGTGATCAAACCGTTCTGGTACATCTCGTCGATGCGGGCGACTTCGCCCTCGGCCTTCTCGACCAGCCCGGCCTTGCTATCGGGCACGATCATGTCGGAGACGGCGATCGAGCAGCCCGAGAGCGTCGCGTATTTGAAGCCGACCTGCTTGAGCAAGTCGAGAATCTCGATGGTCTTGGCGTGGCCCAGGCGCAGGTAGGCCGCGGCGATCACGTCGCCGATCGTCGTGTTCGTGAGGTCCATGTTGACGTCTTGCACGTTGATCTCGACCGGTAGCGCCTCCGAGAGGATCACGCGGCCCACCGTCGTGTCGACAATGCCGCTCTTCGTGCTCAGCTTGATGCGCGCGTGGATAGCGACCTGACCCATCTCGTGCGCCAGCAGGACCGAGGCCTCGTCGCGGAAGATGCGGCCGGGCTTGAGGATCTTGCCGTCGGGAGTGACCCATTCGCTTTTCCATTCACCCTGCACGCCGGACCGTGCCTTGCTGAGCCACGCGAGCCCAAGCACGATGTCCTGGCTCGGTGTCACGATCGGGCGCCCGTTGGACGGCGAGAAGATGTTCGAGGTGGCCAGCATGAGCAAGCGCGCTTCGAGCTGAGCCGCCGGCATGAGCGGCACATGCACCGCCATCTGGTCGCCATCGAAGTCCGCGTTGAAGGCTTTGCACACCAGCGGGTGCAGGCGGATCGCCTTGCCTTCGATCAGCACCGGCTCAAAGGCCTGGATACCGAGGCGGTGCAGCGTGGGCGCGCGATTAAGCAGCACCGGGTGGTTCCGGATGACGTCCTCGAGGATGTCCCACACCTCGGTGCGGCCAGCGGCGATGACGCGCTTGGCCGCCTTGATGGTCGTCGCGATCCCGCGCTGCTTGAGCTCGTGGATGATGAAGGGCTCAAACAGTTCGAGCGCCATCTTCTTCGGCAACCCGCACTGGTGCAGCTTGAGCTGCGGGCCGACCACGATGACGGAGCGGCCGGAGTAATCCACGCGCTTGCCCAGCAGGTTCTGGCGGAAGCGGCCCTGTTTGCCCTTGAGCATGTCGCTGAGCGACTTGAGCGGCCGGTTGCCCGCACCAAGCACCGTGCGGCCGTGGCGGCCGTTGTCGAAGAGCGCGTCGACCGCTTCCTGCAACATGCGCTTCTCGTTGCGCAGGATGACTTCGGGCGCGCGCAGTTCGATGAGCCGCTTGAGCCGGTTGTTCCGGTTGATGACACGCCGATAGAGATCGTTGAGGTCGGAGGTCGCGTAGCGCCCGCCTTCGAGGGGCACCAGCGGCCGCAGATCGGGCGGGATGACCGGGATGACGTCGAGCACCATCCACGTGGCCTCGTTGCCCGATCGGCGCAGCGCCTCCACGATCTTGAGGCGCTTGATCGCTTTCTGGCGGCCCTGGATCGAAGTGGTCGTCTTGAACTGCACGTGCAACTGCTCGGCGAGCTGGTTGATGTCGATCTCGGCGAGGAGCTGGCGGATCGCCTCGGCGCCCATCTTGGCGACGAAGCGGTCGGACCCGTATTCGGCCTTGGCGTCCTGGAACTCGTCCTCGCTCAGCGCCTGCATCTTCTCGAGCTTCGTGTCGCCCGGATCGATCACGATGTAGTTCTCGAAATAGATGATGCGCTCGAGCGTGCGGATCGAGACATCGAGCAGGTTGCCAATGCAACTCGGGGTCGTCTTGAAAAACCAAATGTGCGTCACGGGCACGCCCAGCTTGATGTGGCCCATGCGCTCCCGGCGCACCTTGCTCTCCGTGATCTCCACGCCGCACCGGTCACACGTGATGCCGCGGTGCTTGACCTTCTTGTACTTGCCGCAGCCGCATTCCCAGTCCTTCACCGGACCGAAGATTCGCTCGCAGAACAGACCGTCCTTTTCCGGCTTGAAGGTGCGGTAGTTGATCGTTTCGGGCTTCTTCACTTCGCCCTTGGACCACCTCAGCAATTCTTCGGGTGACGCAAGCTTGATCTGGAGGGCGTCGAAGCGTTCGCCGGTCGTCGGTAGGAACTTGGACAATGGTTATTCCTCCAAAGGTTCTTCGTGTTCGACCACGTCGTCGGACTTCTCGACCTGGACGAGCTTGATGACATCGAGGCACAGCGCCTGCATTTCGCGCACGAGCACGTTGAACGATTCCGGCACGCCGCACTCGACCTCACACTCGCCCTTGACGATCGCCTCGTAGGCGCGGGTGCGGCCCTGGATATCGTCGGACTTAATCGTGAGCAATTCCTGCAGCGTGTGCGCCGCGCCATAGGCTTGCAGCGCCCACACTTCCATTTCGCCAAAGCGCTGACCACCGAACTGCGCCTTGCCGCCCAGCGGCTGCTGCGTGACCAGCGAGTACGGCCCGATCGCGCGCGCGTGGATCTTGTCGTCCACGAGATGGTTCAACTTGAGCATGTAGATGTTGCCCACCGTCGTGTCTTGGTGCAGCGGATCGCCGCTGCGGCCGTCGCGAAGCCGAATCTTGCCGGACTCCGGCAGGTCGGCATCGCGGACATACTTCAGGATGATCTCTTCGGTGACGCCCGAGAACACCGGCACAGCGACCTGCATCCCCAGCGCCTGGACCGCCCAGCCCAAGTGCGTCTCCAGCAACTGGCCCACGTTCATGCGCGAGGGCACGCCGAGGGGGTTGAGCAGGATCTCGATCGGCTCGCCGTTGGGCAGGAAGGGCATGTCTTCGCGCGGCAGAATTTTCGCGACGACGCCCTTGTTCCCGTGGCGGCCAGCCATCTTGTCGCCGACCGACATGCGCCGCTTGGTCGCCACATAGACCTTCACGTGCTTGATCACGCCCGGCGGCAAGTCGTCGCCCTTGCGAAGGTTGTTGAGCTGCGCGTCGCGGAACGCGATCAGCTTGGCCTCTTCCATCGCCGCCATATTCACCAGGCGCGTGAATTTGCGCTGGATTTTCTTGTCCTCGAGCGCGAGCCGCGCGAGCACGCCGTAGTCCACGTCGTTCAACTGCGAAACCTTCAGGCGCTTGCCCTTTTCGAGCGCGAGCTCGCCCGTCCGGTGGTCGACGACGTTCTCCATGATGCGTAGGCCCAGCAGGTCGTCTTTCACCAGGCCGACGAAGGTCTCGCGAACAACCGTGATGCGATCGTCGTAGTGGCGCTTGATCTTCGTCACGTCCGCCGTCACGTTTTTCTTGCCGTCCGCCACCTTGTCTTTGCGGCTGGCGACGCGCACATCGATGACAACGCCCTCGACGCCCGGCGGCACGTTGAGCGAAGCGTCGCGCACGTCTTCGGCCTTCTCGCCGAAGATGGCGCGCAGCAGCTTCTCTTCCGGCGCGAGTTCGGTCTCGCCCTTCGGCGTGACCTTGCCCACCAGGATGTCGCCGTGGCGCACCTTCGATCCGATGCGGGCAATCCCGTTCTCATCGAGATGCCGCAGCGACTCTTCACTAACATTGGGGATGTCGCGCGTGATTTCCTCGGGGCCAAGCTTGGTGTCGCGCGCTTCGAGATCAAACACGTTGATGTGGATCGAAGTGAAAACATCGCCCTTCACGAGGTCTTCGCTGAGCAGGATCGCGTCCTCGAAGTTATAGCCTTCCCACGCCAGGAAGCCGCAGAGCACGTTGCGCCCGAGCGCGAGTTCGCCCTTGTCCGTGGCGGGGCCGTCGGCGAGGATGTCGCCGGCCTTCACCCTGTCGCCCGTGCGGATGATCGGCTTCTGGTTGATGCAGGTGTTCTGGTTCGAGCGCAGGAACTTTTTGAGGATGTACTCATCCATTTCCGTGCGAAACGGGTTCTCGTCCTTCGCCGTCTTGCTGGTGACACGGATGCGGATGACCTCGCTGTCCGCGTATTCGACCAGGCCGTCGCGCTCGGCCACGACCACGGTGCCGGCGTTGCGCGCGACCTCGCGCTCCAAGCCGGTCCCCACCAGCGGCGCGTCCGTCTGCAAGAGCGGCACGGCCTGACGCTGCATGTTCGATCCCATCAACGCGCGGTTCGCATCGTCGTGCTCGAGGAAGGGAATCAGCGCCGCAGCCACAGACACCATCTGCTTGGGCGAGATGTCCATGTAGTCCACCTGCTCGTTCGGCACCTGCGGGAAGTCCCCGCGGTGGCGCGAGAGCACGGTGGGATCCACAAAGCGCGCGTTCTTGTCCAGTTGCGCGTTGGCCTGCGCGATGATGTAGTTGTCTTCGTCATAGGCCGACAGGCACTCGATCTCGCCGGTAAGCTTGCCGCTCTCGGCCTTGCGGTAGGGCGTCTCGAGGAAGCCATATTCGTTCAGGCGCGCGAAGGTGGCCAGCGAGGCCATCAGGCCGATGTTCGGACCTTCCGGCGTCTCGATCGGGCAGATGCGGCCGTAGTGCGTCGGATGCACGTCGCGCACTTCGAAGCCCGCGCGCTCGCGGCTCAGCCCGCCGGGCCCCAGCGCGCTCAGTCGGCGCTTGTGCGTGAGCTCGGCGAGCGGATTGATCTGGTCCATGAAATGCGAAAGCTGGCTGCGCCCGAAGAAGTCCTTGATCACCGCGCTGACCGGCTTGGGGTTCACCAGCGTCTGGGGCGTCATCTGTTCGTCGTCGCGGAAATTCATGCGCTCGCGGATCGTGCGCTCCATGCGCACCAGGCCGATGCGGACCTGGTTAGACAGCAGCTCGCCCACCGCGCGCACGCGGCGGTTGCCGAGGTGGTCGATGTCGTCGAGCACACCCTCGCCGTTGCGCAGCTTCACCAGGTATTGAAGCGTAGCGACCACGTCTTCCTTCGTCAGCGTCTTCGTTTCCTGGTCGATGTCGAGCCCGAGTTTGCGGTTGATCTTGTAGCGGCCGACCGGCGCGAAGTCGTAGCGGCTGGCCTCGAAGAACATGCGCTGGAAGAAATTGCGCGTAGTCGCGTCCGTCGCCGGGTCGCCGGGGCGCACCCGGGTGTAGACCTCGCGGTAGGCGTCCTCGATCGTGACCGTGTTGTCCAGCCGGCAGGTATCAACCAGCGTGGAGTCCTTCTCGATTTCCTTCTGGTTGATCAAGGAAACCTCTTTGAGGTTCGAGCCCATCAGTTTGTCGATCGTCGCCGTCGTCAGTTGCTCGCAGGCCTCGGCCAGGATTTCGCCCGACTCCGTGTCGATGGCGTCCGCGGCCAGATAGCGGTTCTCGAGACCGTGCGGCTCGTGGAATTTCGTGCCGATCTTCACCTTCGTGCGGCCCAAGACGGCCGTCTCCACGGTGTAGAACAACTTGATGATTTCCTGGTGTTCGACAAAGCCGAAGCACTTGAGAAAGCTCGTCGCCAAGATGCGCGAGCGGCGATCGATCGTGAGCCAGAGCACGTCGTTGATGTCGTACTCGAACTCGAGCCACGCGCCGCGGTACGGGATGATGCGCGCCGAAAGCAGCCGCTTGCCGTTCTGGTGAATCTTCTTCTCGAAAGAGACGCCGGGCGACTTGTGCAGTTGGCTGACGATCACGCGCTCGGCGCCGTTGATGATGAAGGTGCCGGTCGGGGTCATCAGCGGCAATTCGCCGAGATAGACCTCCTGCTCGATCATCAGCTTCTCGCGCTTCTCCGCCTCGCCTTCCCCGTCTTCATAGCGCACCAGCCGCAGCAGCGCCTTGAGCGAGGCGGCATAGGTCGCGCCGCGCATCTGGCATTCCTGCACGCTGTACTTCGGCGGCGTGAATGAATAGTTGTCGAACTCGAGCACGGTCGAGCCGTCGGGCGAAGCGATCGGGAAGACGTCGTTGAACACTTGTTGCAGACCGACGCTTTTGCGTTCGCTGGGCGGCGTGTCCCACTGCAAAAAGTCGCCGTAGGACTTCGTCTGGATTTCGATGAGATTGGGGAGCTCGACCGGATCGGCGATCACTCCAAGCGATGGACGATCAACTGGACTCTTCGACGCGACAGCCATGCACGCTACCTCTTCGGTTGAAAGAAAAGACAGTACTCCCCCACAAGGGAGAACATAGAAAGGTCACATGGAGAAAATAACGCTGGAGCGCTTCACGCGGTTGTTCGGTCAGGGGACACCCATCCCCCGAAGACATTCTTTCGGCCAAGCGGGTAGATTACAAAATGGGGAGTACCGATGTCAATAA
>JBCLBO010000040.1:0-26937 GCA_038916785.1 Candidatus Hydrogenedentales bacterium
AGAAATTCGGCGTGAACCGCGCGGCGATTCCCTTCGTGCTGCTCGCCGTCGCGCTGATCGCCGGCTACGCGATCGCGCGTGCCGGGGGCATGCCGTCCACCGCTGCCGGTCGCCTCGGTGCGGTCGCGCTGCTCACGTGTCCCGTGTTTTTCAGTGGCATCGTGTTCTCGACGCTGCTGCGCGGCACCACGAACCTCGCCGGGGCGATGTCGGCGAATTTGCTGGGCGCGATGGTTGGCGGCATGCTGGAGAACAACGCCCTGCGCTTCGGCTACAGCTCGATGTACATCATGGCGATCGCGCTGTACGGAATGGCGGGGGTGAGTTGGATGATGTCGAGCCGGGGATCGGGCATGGCCCGATCTCTGCAAACCTGAAACTTTTCGGCGATATTCGCGAATACGATATTTGATAGCATCTCCATGAATGTAGTTTCGCCTCCGGCATCGAATGGCCCTCGACTAACTTAGGAGCTCGCGTGGACACCCTTGCGCAAATCTCACGCGCACGCCTTGGACGCCTGAAACTGATTGGGATACTTCTCAGCATATCGTTTGTTGTCTTGATCGCGGGAAGCGTTATTTTCGTCTATTGCTACTCTGCATCGAGGCACGCCGCATTCAATAGGGTGGCGGAACAATTGCGCCGGGACGGTGTCCCGACAACTCCCACGGAACTCGACCGTTTTTATCACGACGACGAGAACGCCGATCGACTGGGCAACGAATTCATGCAGGCTTTCGCGAAATACGACGCCGGGAACGAAACGGTTGACGACATACCTTACTTCGACCGTTTGGCCGACGCTGGTGAGCGACCTTCGGTGGAAGACTTGAAATATATGCGCGCTCACTTGGAAGCGAACCGCGACTATTTGGGAACGCTCCGGCATTTGGTCGAGTCTTCCCAAGACGTTCGATTTCCGATGGACTTCTCACAGGAGTTCAAAATGAAGTTCCCTCATCTTGTGCCGATTCGAAACGCGGTGCGGATGATGGCAATTCAAACACAGGTACTGGCGGAGGCTGGCGATTCAGATGAGCTGGAAGCCACGCTGAAGGATTCTGTCCTCCTGGCAGAGACACTCAAGAAGGACCCTGTGTTCGCTCCGCACCACACTCGTGTCGCGGCCCATACGATTGTCCACGATGAAATGGAATACGCGGTCAATACCGTTGTTCTGGGGGAAAACCGCGTGGCGCGACTAAACGACCTGCTGCGAACCGTCCAGTTGGATGGGATGACCGCGTACGCGCTGATAGGCGAGCGTTGCATGTCCGACTTGAACAAACTCGGTTGGCGATGGCCGGGCCTGCACCACCGAGCTAATGATTTGTTGTTCCGCTTTAGTCCGCGCTGCGGAAATGTGGCCCGCCGGATGTGGGCTGCGAATATGTTTCTGACGCGTACAAACGTCATCCGTATTGGCAATCTTCCTCCATGGGAGAGAGCCGCGGCAGTCGAGCGGCTTCGCGACGAGATTGACGGAAAAGCCGGTATTCTTCACGACTTCGATCGGATCATGACTCCCGCAACGGCGTTGCACTACGTCTATGAGAATCGGGCCATCGCAAACCTGGACACAACCATCGTGGCCTTGAGCGTATTGACGTTTGCACGAAGAACGCAAGACTACCCTGAGAGCCTCGCCGCTCTGGTTCCCGAGTTCATCGAATCCGTACCACTTGACCCTTTTGACGGACATCCCCTCCGCTATCGGCGGACCGATACCGGCTTTGTCGTTTACAGTATCGGCCACGATCTCGACGACGACGGGGGAAATCCGCCGACAAAAGGTGGGAAGAATCTCCGTGATTGCGACATCGTTTTCCGGGTGCTGGACGCCCGTCCATACCTGAGCGGTGAGTGATTGGCCTTCGCGGGTGGGCCTTGCTAGGCTGCGGTAGTTCTGGGGCGATTCGATGACCTTCGCTTTGCATTCTTGCCGCGTGGATTTTTTCCGTGTGCTTGCACGAGTTCGCGCATGCGGCGGTGGCGTATATCGGCGGCGACACTACCGTGAAGGAGAAGGGCTACCTCACGCTGAACCCGCTGAAGTTCACCGACCCTGTTACGAGCCTTATTCTGCCGGTCGTTTTTCTTGTTATCGGCGGACTCGGTCTGCCCGGCGGATGCGTGTATATCGAGCGGCGTCTCTTACGGAGCCGGGGGTGGGACTGCGCGGTGTCGCTCGCGGGTCCGGCGGCGAATTTGATCTTCGCCGTGGCTTTGGCCGCGCCGTTTTATCTTGGGTTCGTCGATCCCGCGAGCACCAGCCTCTTGTGGCAGGCCTACGCTTTTCTGATTGTGCTCCAGTTTTCGGCGGTCGCCCTTAATCTTATCCCCGTGCCCCCGCTCGATGGCTTCCAGGCGATCGCGGCGTGGTTCGACGATGAGTTGCAGACGCGGCTCATGGCGTTGGGCAACTACGGCTTCATCGCGATTTTCGTCCTCTTCTGGTACGTCGATCCGGTGGGGCAAGCCTTCTGGCGCACGGTATTCATGGCCGCCGCCTACCTCGGCGTGCCGCCCGAGATGGCCTTCGACGGCCTCGAGGCCTTCCGGCCGATGTGATCGGGGCGCTCCCCAAGATTTAACTTGGATGGAAGGTTTCGCGCGGATAGACTAGGTCGATCATGCGAGTCGGGCGGGCACAGGGGCCCGCCCCTACGAGGGCGTTGCGCGCCCCCGCGAAGGCGGCGGGTCGAGACCCGCCTTACTGGAGTCGGCGGGTCGTGACCCGCCCTACTGGAGCACCTCGATGCGCGTGAAGTATGTATGTGCAATTGTTGCTTCGTTCGTCTGCGCGTGGGCCGCGGGGGAGGGTCCATTGGTGATCGCGCACCGCGGCGCGAGCGGGTATTTGCCGGAGCACACGCTGGAGGCCTACGCGATGGCGTATGCGATGGGCGCGGACTACATCGAGCCGGATCTCGTGATGACGAAGGATGGCGTGCTGATTTGCCTGCACGACATCCACCTCGAAGGGACCACGGACGTCGAGACGAAATTCCCTGACCGTAAGCGCGGCGACGGCCACTGGTACCCCGCCGACTTCACGCTGGCGGAGATCAAACAGCTCGCGGCACACGAGCGGCTGAAGAACCGCTTCCCGCCGGACGCGCCGGGGTTCCAGGTGCCGACTTTCGAGGAGATGATTCGATTGGTGCAGGGGCTCAATGCGCAGTCGGGACGCGAGGCCGGCATTTATCCCGAGATGAAGGCGCCGGCCTGGCACGAGAAGGCGGGCCTGCCGATTGAGAAGGCGGTGCTCGACGTGCTTGCGAAATACGGCTACACCGAATCGGACTCGAAGGTATTTCTGCAATGCTTCGAGGCGCCGCCGCTGATGAAAGTGCGCGCATTGGGCGCGAAGATCCCGCTGATCCTGCTCGTGAGCAATGGCGGGAACGCGGCGGCGGACCTGAGCGGCGCCGGGCTCGACGCGATCGCGAAATATGCGAACGGCATCGGGCCGGACAAGGCGCTGATCGAGAAGGACCCGGCGCTGGTCGAGCGCGCGCACGCGCGCGGACTTGCGGTGCATCCGTATACGTTTCGTGTGGACGATTTTGACGGGAAGAAATACGCGGCGTACGAGTTTGAAGTTCAGCAGTTTGTCTACGTTTACAAGGTAGACGGCTTCTTTACCGACCATCCCGACCGCGGCAAAGAGGCCGCGACCTCCCCCCGATTCCCGTGAAATATGTCCATATGGAACCCAACACAGGAGTTTCCCGTTGAAATTCACCGCCATACTCTTTGAAGTCGGCGAAGGCGTCGCCACCATTACGCTCAATCGTCCCGAAAAGCTGAACGCGATCACGCGGACGATGCTCAAGGAGGCGGCCAAGGCGATCGCTTCGGCGGCGAAGGACAAGAGCGTGGGCGTGATCGTGTTGACCGGTGCGGGCCGCGCGTTTTCCGCGGGCGTGGACCTCACCGAACTCGGCGGGCGCTTGCTGGAGAAGGGCGGGGTGGGTGATTACCTCGACACCCCCGCGCGCGACCTGATCCGGGAGATACAGACGGTGTCGAAGCCGGTCATCGCGAAGATTAACGGGCACTGCTACACGGGCGCGCTCGAGTTGGCGCTGGCCTGCGATCTGGTCGTCTGCGCCGAAGACGCCAAGCTCGGCGACACGCACACGAAGTGGGGCCTGCGCCCGAGCTGGGGCATGAGTGCGCGGCTGCCGGCCGCGGTCGGGCACCGCCGCGCGCGAGAGTTGTCGTTCACCGCGCGCACCTTCACCGGCGCGGAGGCGGCGGCCTGGGGACTGGCGAACCGCGCGGCGCCGGCTGCGGAGCTGGACGCCGCGGTGCGGCAGATGGCGGATGCGATGCTGCAAAATAGCCGCGAGGCGATCGCGGCGTACAAGGCGCTGTACAACAAGGGCGCGCGCCGCGACGAGAAGAAGGCGGTCGAGTTCGAGGAAGAGACGGTCTTCGAGATCAAGGACACGAACGATCGACTGGCGCAGTTCAAGAAATAATGGGAGAGAGACGGACGATGACCATTGCACACCAACACCGCGGCGCGAGTTACCTGATTGAAGAGACCGAGCCCGACGACGTGCTTACGCCGGAGGACATGGACGACGAGCAGCGGATGATGCTCAAGTCCATCCGGGATTTTGCGGAGAAGGACGTGATGCCGCTGGCGGCGAAAGTGGACGCGCGCGACGAGGCGACGATCCGGAAATTGTTCAAAAAAGCCGCCGATCTTGGCATTTATATGGCCGAAGTGCCGGAGGAATACGGCGGCCTGGGGCTCAGCGTGCTCGGCATCGCGGGGATGATGGAGTCGCGCTCCTGCCTTGGCGGGCTGGCGAGCACGGTGTTCGCGCACCAGGGCATTGGATCGTTGCCGCTGATCAACTTTGGCACGCAGGCGCAGATCGACAAGTACCTCCACAAGCTCATGCATGGCGAGATGATGGCGTGCTTCGCGCTGACCGAGCCCAGCTCCGGCTCCGACGCGATGAACATCCGCACCACGGCCACGCTCAGCGCCGATGGCACCCATTACGTCGTCAACGGGTCGAAACAGTGGATCACGAATTCCGGTTGGGCGGACATTTTTATTCTGTTCGCCAAAGTGGACGGCACTCAGTTCACGGCGTTTCTGATGGAGCGTAATTCGCCGGGCCTGACGATTATGCCGAACGAGAAGTTGCTCGGGCTGAACGGCTCGTCGGTCTGCGCGATGATGCTCGAGAACGTGAAGATTCCCGCGGAGAACGTACTGGGCGAGATAGGCAAGGGCCACAAGGTCGCCATGTGCACGCTCAATCTTGGGCGGCTCAAGATGGCGACGAACTGCGTGGGCGGCGGCAAGAAGGCGCTGGCGGTCGCGGCGCAGTACGCGGCGGAGCGCACGCAATTCGGCCAGCCGCTCGCGGCCTTCGGGTTGATTCAATTCAAGCTTGCCGAGATGGCCGCGCGGCTGTACGCCACGCAGTCCATGGCGTATCGCACGGCCGGGCTGGTGTACCGCACGCTCGAGGGGATGGATGATGCGGCGCGCAAGTCGATTGACGCGCGGATTGAAGTGCTCGGCGAATTCGCGATCGAGTGCGCGCTCTCGAAGGTGCACGGCGCGGAGATGGTGAACAAGCTGGTGGATGAGACGCTGCAAATCCACGGCGGCTACGGCTACAGCGAGGAATACGCGCCCGCGCGCATGTACCGCGACTGGCGGATCACGCGCATCTATGAGGGCACGAGCGAGATTTGCCGGCTCAGTTCTCTCAAGATCCTGCTGCGCAAGGCGTCGAAGAAGGAGCTCGGTCTCGGCGAGGCGATCCGCGCGCTCGAGATTCCCGATCGGGCGGACAGCAGCGAGGGCCGGCCCGACACGCTCGACGGCATACGCGAGCAGGTCGAGGACTTGAAAAACGTCTTTGTGTACCTCGCGGGCAAGGCGCTCGCCGAGGTCGGTTACGAGCCGCTGCTCGACAACGCCAACCAGCAATACCTCGGCAGTCTCGCCGACATCGCGATCGAAGTGTTCGCGATCGAGAGCGCGGTGCTGCGCACGATCAAGTTGCAACGCCGTCACGGCGCGGAGGCGACGCGACTGCCCGAGTCGCTCACGCGGCTGTACTTCGAATACGCGGCCGATCGCGTGCGCCAGGAGGCGACAGAGATCGCGGCCTCGATCTGGAGTGGCGACGAATTGCGCAAGCAGCTCGGCGTCCTTCGCGCGTGGTTGCCGCTCGCTTCGAAGCGGCTCGACCTGCGCACGGAGATCGCGAAGGCGATCGTCGAGGCAAAGGGCGCGCTGCCGGACCTGCGGAACTGAGAGTCGTAGGGGCGGGGCCCTGTGGCCGCCCTGAAGTTTCCCCCAATTGTTGGATCGCGGGTTGCCCAGGGCGGCCACGGGGGGCCGCCCCTACGGGGTGATTGTCAATTGCGTTCGTAGTTGTAGTTCGCCGGGCGGCGGCCTTCGAAGTAGTAGTCCGCGTCGCGGCTCCAGAGGGTCCAGAAGGTGTATATGCATATGGCCATGCCGAGGGGGATGTCGAAAAAGGCGAAGACGCCGAGGACCATCGCCAAGACACGCGCCCAGGGTTTGCCGTCGAGCAGGCCCATGCCCACCGCGAGGCTGGGCAACGCGAAGAGGAACAGGACAAAGCCGACCAGAAGACCGATCAGCGGCGTCACAAAAGTCCCGACGATCGAGCCGGAGAAAATCCCACCCACGAAAGACGCGATGAATACGACGACTGCGCCGAAGGCCAGCAATACGCCGCGGACGACCCAGAGCCACGCCAAGATTCGAATATGCCGTTCGCGGTCCATGTCCGATGACCTCCATGCAAAGTCACGTAGTCGAAGGCAATGCCCGTGCCGAAAGTTGTGAAGTTCATAATACCTTGAGCAGTAAGGAGTTGTGAGGAAATAGGGGGTTTGAACGAGAGGTGGCGACATGGCGGAATTTGCTCCGATCCGGTTTCCTTCGCCATGCTGCCTAAATGGAAGGCAATCGGTTATTCAGGTGTTTAACAGCTTCGCAGCAGCATCGCCGGTTTCCGGCGGGGTCTCTGCGGAACCAACCAATCGGGAGAGAAGAGACTATGACGAAGTGGGCGCGCGTGATGAGTGTGTTGGCGATCGCAATGACTGGCTTCGCGACGATGGCGGCGGCCGAGCGGCCGGACAAGCCCCAGTCGAGTCCGTGGCAACACGTCGAGCAGCAAGTCGGCGGCGGGTTCATCGAGATGGAGTACAGCCGCCCCGGCGTGAAGGGGCGCAAGGTCTACGGGACGAAGCTTGTTCCCTACGACGGGACGCTGTGGCGCGCGGGCGCGAACGAGCGCACGTCGATTACGTTTAGCGCCGATGTGACCGTGAACGGCCAGGCGCTGAAGGCCGGGACCTATGGTCTGCTCGTGATCGCGAGCGAGAAAGAATGGACGTGGATCTTCAACAAGGACTTCATGTCGCACGGCACGCAAAATTACGACGCGAAGAGCGACGCGTTGCGCGTGAAAGCGGCGCCGCAGGCGGCCGAACACGCCGAGCGGATGGTGTTTGAGTTTAACGACGTCACCGACGACGGCAGCGTGAAGATTGATCTGCGCTGGGAGAAGATTCGCTGCGGCTTCGAGGTGAAGGTCGCGGCGGCGAAATAGACTTCGCTCACGCGGAGACGCGGAGGCGCGGAGAGACGCCGGCGGCGGTTGTCTGTGTCGATCCGCTTTTATCTGTGGGAAAAAAGGTATTGACCTTCATCACAACCCATCAGTTTCCATGGGTGGTTAATTTGCTCTAGACCTTTCCTGTATCGATGGCTTGTACGGCGCGCTGGGCGAGGGCCTTGGTGATCTCGCTCATGCGCGCGAAGCGTTCGTCCTTCGTCAGGCCGTGGTGGTAGCGGTAGTAAATCTGCTGGATGATGACCGCGCCCTTATACAACGCCAGCACGTAGTACCAGAGCAGGTGGTCTAGGTCGAAGCCGGTGCGCCGCGTGTAGGTGCGGATGATTTCCTCGCGCGTGAGCGCGCCGGTTTCGCGGCACATGAAACAGGCCGAGACGGATGACTCGCGCGGGTCCTTTTTCTCGAGCCAGGTCGTCAGCATGACGGCAAAGTCCGAGAGCGGGTCGCCGACCGTCGCCATCTCCCAGTCGAGCACGCCGACGAGTTTTGTGCCGGTCTCCGCGTCGTAGACGAGATTGTCGAACTTAAAATCGTTGTGGATGATCGTGGCGGCGTAGTCGGCCTTGGGCTTGCGCTCCTTGAGCCAAGGCAGCGCCCGTTCCATGTCCGGGTTCGGCCCGGTCTGCGCGCCGGCCCAGCGCTTTTCCCAGCCGGCGAGTTGCCGCTCGAGGTAGCCCGGGCCCTTGTAGAGTTCGCTGAGGCCCGCGGTCTTGTAGTTCACGCAGTGCAATTCTGCGAGCGTCTCGACGAATTCGTAGCACGCATCGCGCACGCGGTGCGGCGTGAGCGCGAAGTCCGCGGGCTTTTTCGCGCGGTAGATGACGCCGGGGACTCGGTGCATGAGATAGAACGGCGCGCCGAGCACGGCGGGGTCCTCGCAGAGGAGCACCGGCTCCGGCGCTTTCGTAAACGCGCGGTGGACGCGCGCGAGGATGCGGTATTCGCGGGCCATGTCGTGCGCGGCGGCGACGGTCGTGCCGTGGGGCGGGCGACGCAGGACGAATTCCTTGCCGCCGGCGCGCACCAAGTAGGTCAGGTTTGAGTGGCCGCCGGGGAATTGTTCGAGCGTGAGCGGCGGTGCGAATCCGGCGAGGCGCGAAGCGAGGAACGCATCGAGCCGATCGAGGTCGAGTTGCTCGCCTGGGCGCACCGGGGTGGTCGCATCGGTTGGAGCCATGCCCGACAGACTAGCGAAAAGGAGACGCGACAGGCAACGCGCACGCGGCCTGCGCTCGAATCGAGATGAGGCACCGGAGGCCGTGGCGGTGGGTTTCCGCCCATGATCTCCAACCTGCGATGCGAGGCGGAATGACCCTGACGCGCGGTCCGAATCCTATGACGCGGGATGGCCGCGCTGGAGGGGGCGGACCAGTATCGCGAATCAGAGGCGCGAGCGGCGTTCCGCGATGATCGACGGGACGACCAGAACCACGAAGAGTGCGACGCCGACCCGAATCATCAGCGGGTACTCCATCAAGGTCTGCACTAGCGGGTACTCCATCAAGGTCTGCATTACGGTGTGTACTGTGGCCATAGCGTTTTCTAACATGACGCACCTCTCTCCCCCCGCGATTTAGGTGCAAGTTTAGTGCCTATTGGAAAGTACGCTGGTTACCTAGAAAACGCCGGAGGCGCGAGGAGCGAGTTGGGCAAGAGTTGCCCAAACGGCGGCCGGACTTTGTCAAGGGTGACAAACCATTCAACGGCGCGCGTCAGCTCGCCGCGTGGTCGCTCGCTAGGATTTTGGGTGGTCGCGCCGGGAACTCGGACGGCAGTCGCCGCAGTTCTAATTCACGGTAGCACCTAACACTATCAATACAGATTCCTAGTTGGAGATTTCGCCCGCGTCGGGCGATCTGTTGTGCCGGATCGCTCCCGGGGTGCAGAACAGCCGTCCCGCGGGACGGCTAAGTTCGGCCTCACGAAAATCGATTTCCCGCTGCACGCTGAACGGAATTAACGGGCAGAGTGACGCGTGGGCGTTACGGAGGGCCTTCGTCGGCGGACGCCGGAGATCGAGCGTCAGACAAGGCGATCGAACAGATGCAGATAAGGAATGGTGCCCGAGAGAGGACTTGAACCTCCATGCGGTTGCCCGCACATGACCCTGAATCATGCGTGTCTGCCAGTTTCACCACTCGGGCACGCGAGAGGGCTGGAAAACCCGGCGCGTAGGGTACTAAAGGCGCGCGGAGACAGTCAATTTTCGCGCGGCGCGCGTGAGCGATTTCGCGGCGGGCCGGACGCCGTGAACGCGAGCACTTGGAACCCGTGCGCGAGCAGATCGCGGTGGCCGAGACGCTTGCAGTAGTCGCGGTCGTAGTGGATGGGATGGTTGTCGCCGGAGAGCGCCTGGAAGAGAGAGAAGTGCGCTTCGGTGACCGTGCGCGAGGGGAGAGGAAATTCCTCGCCGAGGACGAGCGACGAGAAGGGGCGGGGGGGGGACGAGGCGGTGATCGCGCGGAAGGAATTCGGTCACGGTTCGGAGCCCTTTTGGTTCACGCGGAGGGGGGAGGACGCGGAGGGAGAGTGATTGTTGACGACGCGATTCAGGCCTTCCTTGAGGGTAGCTGCACCGAAATTGATGAGTAAACCGACAGGCAGATTCAGAAGCTTGAGATAAGTGAGGAGTTGTTTAGAGTGAACTCGGGCCAGTCTCTCGACGGACTTGATCTCGACCACCACTCGCGAGTCGACCAGCAAGTCCAAACGAAAACCCTCTTCGAAATGCATTCCGTCGAACTGAAACGAGATGGGCTTCTGGCGTTCGACCGTCAACCCTCGCTGTTCAATGCGCTTTGCGAGGACGGCCTCATATACCGACTCTAAAAGCCCTGAACCAAGTTCCGTGTGAATGTGAAAGGCAGCGTCGACGATTTCACCGGTTATCCCATCGATGTCCCTACATGGCAGTCGCTCTCCTCGATTGCCCTTCTCCGCGTCTCTCTTTCTCCGCGTGAGATGATCTTATACGTGTTTCCCGCCGCGGTTCTTGAGTTCGGCGACGGCGTGGCGTACGTCCTGTGCGCGGTCCTTCGGAATTACGAGCACACCATCGGGCGAGACGACCACAACGACGTTGTCCATGCCGACGACGCTGACGGCCATCGCATCGGGCCCGGCGGCGTTGTAGATGATCGAGTTGGTCGTATCGATCAGCACCGGTCCGCCCTCGGCGACGTTTCCCTGTGCGTCGTGCGGGCGCGTGCGGTCGAGGCTGGTCCACGCGCCGACATCGTCCCAGGGGTAGTCCGCGCGCACGACCAGCGCGCGCCGCGCTTTTTCCATGAGCGCGTAGTCGATCGAGATGTCGTCGAGCGATTCAAAAATCGCGGCGGCCTTGTTCGCGTCTCCCACGCGTAGCGCCTCCGCCATCGCGCGTGTCGCCTGCGCGAGGGCCGGCCGGGCGTGATCGAGTTCAGCAAGGAATGTGCTCAGCCGCCAGAAGAACATCCCGCTGTTCCAGAAGTAATTGCCGGCCGCGACGAATCGCTCGGCGGCTTCGCGGTTGGGTTTTTCGTGGAACGCTGCGACTTCGTAGGCCGCGATTTCGCTTCGGCCCGAAATCGGCACGCCGAAGTTCTTCGCCTGGATGTAGCCGTAGCCCGTTTCTGGGCGATCGGGGACGATGCCTTGCGTCACCAGGACGTCCTGTGCCTCGGCGGCGTCGAGCGATGCGGCCACCGCCGCCCGGAAGCGATCGGGGTCGCCGATGAGGTGGTCCGCGGTGACGACCGCCATCGTGAGCGACTCCGGCGCGCCGTGGTGCGCCATCAGCCAGGCGGCGGCGTACGCGAGGCATCCGGAGGTATTGCGCTTGGCGGGCTCGGCCAGGATATTGGCGTCCGGCACGCCGACCTTTGCCTTTCGGATCGGTTCGACCAGATGCGTGGCGGTGGCGATAATAATTCGGCCGGGCGGGATCAGCGGGCTAAGCCGCTCGACGGCTTCGCCGAGCATGGTCTGGTCGGGGCGCGTAAGTCGTAGCAATTGTTTGGGATGGTCGCGCCTCGAAACCGGCCAGAAGCGCTCGCCCGAGCCGCCCGCCATGATGACGCCAAACCGAGTGCTGCCGCTGACAGTAGACATGAATAGGTTCCTTATGGGGCGGGTATCATACGGAAGGGCGGCGGCGGGGTAAACGAATGCGCCAGTTGATTTCGCGGCCGGGATTGTTATGGCCGAGTGCGTGTGTTACCATGAAGCTGGTGGGCCACAGACTCTCCACGCTGTCTAACATGAGGTAGCCGAAGCAGTTATGGGATTTTTCAAACAAATCGCGATCTGGATCCTTCTGCTGATCCTTCTGTTGCTTGGCTTGTCGCAGCTTTCCCGGCAAGGATCAGGCCGTGTGCCCCTATGGTCGAAGCAGTTCGAGGAACAATTACTGAGGACAGACAACACCGGAAACCCGGTGTCCAACATCAAAACCGTCCAGATCGTCCGCCTGGCCGACGAACTTTACCGTTTCAAGGCCACCTTCAAGGAGCCCGTGGACGGCCAGAGCGCCATCCAGTTCGATACGGACATCTACCCGCCCGAATGGCGCGTGGCGCTGAATGCCGCGGGTCTGCCATCCGATCCCCGGCAAGAGAACACCATGTGGGCGAATGCCCTGTTTAGCCTGCTGCCGGTCGTGCTCATCGTCGGGATATTCTGGTTCTTTATGTTCCGCCAGATGCAGGGCGGCAGCAACAAGGCGATGAGTTTCGGCAAGAGCCGCGCGCGCCGGATTAATCCCGGCGATAAAGGCGATAGAACGGTCACGTTCAAGGACGTCGCGGGCGTTGACGAGGCCAAGGAAGAGTTACAAGAGATCATCGAATTTCTTCGGGACCCCAAAAAATTCACGAAACTCGGCGGGCGCATTCCCAAGGGCGTACTGCTGATTGGCCCTCCGGGCTCCGGCAAGACCTTGCTCGCGCGGGCCGTTTCGGGCGAGGCCAATGTGCCGTTTTTCGCGATCAGCGGCTCCGATTTCGTCGAGATGTTTGTCGGCGTCGGCGCGAGCCGCGTGCGCGACCTTTTCCAGCAGGGCCAGAAGAACGCGCCGTGCATCATCTTCATCGACGAGATTGACGCGGTCGGCCGCCAGCGCGGCGCCGGGCTAGGCGGCGGCCACGACGAGCGCGAGCAGACGCTGAACCAGTTGCTGGTCGAGATGGACGGCTTCAATTCCAACGAGGGCGTGATCCTCATGGCCGCGACGAACCGGCCGGACGTGTTGGACAAGGCGCTGTTGCGCCCCGGCCGTTTCGACCGCCAAGTGGTGGTACCCAATCCGGACATCACGGGCCGCGAAGCCATCCTCAACATTCATATCCGCAACAACAAGGTGCCGCTGGCAGCGGATGTCGATGTGCGCACCATCGCGCGGGGCACGCCGGGCTTTTCCGGGGCGGACTTGGCGAACTTGGTGAACGAGGCGGCGCTGCTTGCGGCGCGCCGCAACCAGGAGGCGGTGAATCGCTGTGAGTTCGACGAGGCCAAGGACCGCGTGTTGATGGGCCCCGAGCGTCGCAGCATGGTGATCAGCGCCAAAGAGGCGCGGATGACGGCCGTGCACGAGGCCGGGCACGCGCTGATCTGCCGGCTGATGCCGGAGGCGGATCCGGTGCACAAGGTGACGATCATTCCGCGCGGGCCTTCGCTCGGCCTGACCAGTTGGTTGCCCGAAGAAGACCGGCACAGCCTCTCGCGGCGCTACCTCTCGGCGATGTTGCGCGTGGCCATGGGCGGGCGCGCGGCCGAGGAGATCGTGTACAACGAGTTTACGACCGGCGCCGCGGGCGACCTGCAAATGGCGACGAACCATGCGCACGCGATGGTCTGTGAATACGGCATGAGCGAACTCGGTCCGGTGGCGTTTAGCCACGGCAAGGAAATCTTCCTCGGGCGCGATTTTAGTTCCGAGCGGACTTTCAGCGAGGCCACCGCGGCGCGCATCGACGGCGAGATCCGGCGGATGCTGGAGGAGGCCTATGGCGACTCCAAGCAGATGCTGATCAAGCATCGCACGGTGCTCGACGCGATCTCGGCTGCGCTGGTCGAGCGCGAGACCCTGGATGGCAAGGAACTGGACGAGATTATCATTCGCGTCGGCGGGCGCGACATCCTGCCGGTGAAGGAAGAGATCAAGGTGCCAGCGAAGACGCCGCCGCCGCTGCCCGCTGAACCGGTGCGGCGTCGGCCGGCCGAAGAGCCGTCGGCCGGCGTGCTTCCGCTGCCCCCGGGCGACATCGTCCCCGGCACGGCCTGACACGCATTCTCGCGGACACACCGATGAGCGTCGCGCGCGCCGGTGATTCTTCCGCCGGCAAGACTCTCGTCATGGGCGTGCTCAATGTCACGCCCGACTCCTTTTATGGCCCGAGCCGCATCGATGGCGCGCACGCGGCGCTGTCTCGCGCTCGGGAGATGGTCCACGACGGCGCGGACATTCTCGATATTGGCGGCGAGTCCACGCGGCCCGGCTCCGAGCCGGTTGGTTCCGCGGAAGAATTGCGGCGCATCGTTCCCGTATTCGAGGCGCTGGCCGGCCAGGGATTTCGTCTCTCGATCGACACGTATCGCGCCGAGACCGCCCGGCGCGCGCTGGCCCTGGGCGCGACAATGGTGAACGACATCACGGGGCTGCGGGGCGATTCGGAGATGGCAGGCGTGGTGGCGCAATCCGGCGCTGAGTGTGTGATCATGCACATGCAGGGCGGTCCAGAGTCGATGCAGACCGCGCCCAATTACAGCGATGTGATGGACGAAATAGGCGCGTTTTTCGAAGACAGGCTGGAGTTTTCGCGTAACGCCGGGATTGCGGAAAACAGGATTTGGCTCGACCCCGGCTTTGGCTTCGGCAAGAGTGTCGGGCATAATCTAGTCATTCTGCGGCATCTGGCCGAGTTCAAGCGCTTCGGCCGGCCGGTGATGATAGGCACATCGAACAAGTCCACGATCGGCGCGGTGCTCGGTCTGCCGCCGGAGGATCGCCTGGAAGGCACGGCGGCGACGGTGGCGCTGGCGATTGCGAACGGCGCGGATGCCGTCCGCGTGCATGACGTGCGCGCGATGGCGCGAGTGGCCCGAATGAGCGACGCGGTGCTGGGGAGGGGTCAACATGGGTGAGCGGCTATTCGGCACCGACGGTATCCGCGGCGAGGCGAACATCCACCCGATGACGCCCGAGCTTGCGCTGCGCGTCGGCCGCGCGGCGGGCTACCTCTTCCGCAAGGACGACAACCCTCACACCATCCTCATCGGCAAGGACACGCGGCAATCGGGCTACATGATCGAGAACGCGTTGACGGCGGGCCTGTGTTCGATGGGGGTGAACGTGCGGCTCGTCGGCCCGCTGCCGACGCCCGCGGTGTCCTACATCATGCGCAGTCTGCGCGCGGACGCCGCGATCATGATCTCCGCCTCGCACAATCCCTATTACGACAACGGCATCAAGTTTTTCGCGCGCGACGGATACAAACTGCCCGACGAGCTCGAAGACGAGATTGAGCGCCTGGTGACGGGCAGCGAAATCGACAACGTGCGGCCCACGGGCACGAAAATCGGGCGCGCCAAGCGCATCGACGACGCCGTCGGCCGCTACATCGAATACGCGAAGTCCACGTTCCCGCGCGGTATGCGCCTGGACGGCCTGAAGATCGTCGTCGATGGCGCGAATGGCGCGGCGTATCGCGTCGGGCCTTACACGCTCTCGGAACTCGGTGCCACGGTCATCGCGATCGGCGTCGATCCCGACGGCACGAATATCAATGCGAACTGCGGATCGATGTTTCCCGAGGTCATGCGGGCGCGGGTCATCAGCGAGAAGGCGGATCTCGGCATCGCCTTCGACGGCGACGGCGACCGCGTGGTGATGGCCGACGAAGACGGGCGCCTGCTTGACGGAAACGCCGTGCTCTCCGTGCTCGCGGCGGACCTGATCGAGCGCGGCGCGCTGCCGCAGAAAACGGTGGTGACCACGATCATGGCGAACGGCGGCCTCGAGCGCGCGCTCGCGCCGATCGGCGGGAAGATTATGCGGACGAAGGTCGGCGACCGCTACGTGGTCGAAGCGATGCGTAAGGAAGGCCTCACGCTTGGCGGCGAATCGAGCGGCCACATCGTGATGCTCGACTACAACACCACCGGCGATGCGCTGATCACTTCACTTCAAATGCTGGCGACGCTGCTGCGCCGCGGGCACAAATTCTCCGACCTCGCGCGGACTTACGAAGCCATGCCCGAGGCCCACGGCAAGGTGCCGGTGCAGGCGGGCGCGCGGCCCTCCGAGGAGGCGCTCGATCGGGTGCGCAAAAAGGCCGAGGCCGCGCTCAAGGGCCAGGGCCGCGTGGTCATTCGCCACTCCGGCACCGAGCCGATCATCCGCGTCATGGTCCAGCACGTCTCCATCCGCGAAGCGCAATCGCTCGTGCACACGCTTGTGGACGACATCAGCGCGCTGTAGCGTCTCAGGGGCGGGTCGCGCTCCCGCGCGACCGCAAGATTGGCCGGCGGACTCAGCTGTGGAACGTTGCGACCGCGCCAAGTCGCCAATCCCACCCCCGATCTGCTAAAACCACCACCATGTCTCTGCGCGATCAGGTATTCCACGAAATTCTCACGGCGCGGCAGCGCGTGTATGCCGTCGGACAGCCGTCGCCGCTTGAGTTGCTGCACTTGCCGATCATCGAGGCGGAGGTGTGGGTCAAGCGCGAGGACCTCTCGCCGGTGCACTCGTACAAGTGGCGCGGCGCGTACAACAAGATGGCGCAGTTGCCGCCCGACGCGCGCGAGCGTGGCGTGGTCGCGGCGTCTGCGGGGAACCACGCGCAGGGCGTCGCGCTCGCGGCGCGCAAGCTCGGCATCCCCGCGCGGATTTACATGCCTGTCTCCGCGCCGCGCATGAAACAGAGCGCGGTGAAGCGCCACGGCCAGAACCTGGTCGAGGTGATTATGCATGGCGACAGCTACAGCGACGCCTATGCGCGCGCGCAGCAGGATGTGCAAGAGTCGCACAGCGCCTACATCCACGCCTACGACGACCTCGGCACGATGGGCGGGCAGGGCACGCTGGCCGACGAAGTGGTGATGTCCGGGCACGGCCCCTTCGATGTGGCGTATCTCCAGATCGGCGGGGGTGGCATGGCTTCGGCGGTGTCGACTTGGCTGAAGTCGTATTTTCCGGGGATACGGATCGTCGGCGTGCAGGGTGTGGGCCAGGCCTCCATGGTCGAGGCCTTCACGCGGGGCGGCCCCGTCGCGCTCGATTATGTGGATGTGTTCTGCGACGGCACGGCCGTGAAGAAGGCCGGCGAGCTGACCTATGCACTTTGCCGCGAGCTGTTGGACGAGCTGATCACGGTGACGAACGAGGAAGTCTGCGCGGCGATCCAGCTTATGTGGGAGGCGACGCGCTGCATCCCCGAGCCCTCCGGCGCGATGGGCCTGGCGGGCCTGATGAAGCAGCAGGAGCAGGTCAAGGGCCGGCGCGTGCTCACGGTGCTTTCCGGGAGCAACCTCGATTTCGGCCAGCTCGCGTGGATCAGCGCGCACGCGGGCATCGGCGGCGGACGGCGGCGCTACATGCGCTTCGAAATTCCCGAACGGCCGGGCGGCATGCTGTATCTGCTCGACAACGCGCTCGAGGGCGTGAACATCATCGAGTTCCAATACGGCAAAGTGCACGAGAGCAAGGCGTGGCCCGTGATCGGCTTCGAGGCCTCGCCGCTCGAACTCGAAATGCTCACGCAGAAGCTCCGCGAAATCGGCGTGAACTACGAAGACGTTACCAGCGAGGCCGACGTCGAGTTTCGCATCATCCGCTACGAGCCGGCGCTCTTCCGCCACCCGTATTTCATCACGCTCGAATTTCCCGAGCGCCCCGGCGCGCTGCACGACTTCCTCGCCATGCTCCGCGGCCGCGCGAACATTTGCTACTTCAACTACACCTTCACCGGCGAACTCGTCGGCCACGCCCTGCTCGGCTTCGAGTTCGACTCCGAAGACGCGCGGGACGCCTTCAAGAAGCTGTTGGCGGACTCGAAGCACCACTGGCGGGAAATCCCGGCGGGGGCGGTGGGGCGGATACTTTAGAGTTGACGATACGTTCCAAATAGGAACTATTTATTGTGCTAATTTGATTTGATTTAGTAGGTTTAAGTCAATAAAGTGCTAATTTATATATTCGTTAGCAGTTATTGTACATTGCGTAAGTAGCTGTGTAGCAATGAGTTGAAACGAAAAGTATACAAACGTCCCCATGAAATGACCCTTCATACGGTCATCCTTCCCATCATGGATTCCGGGTTACTACGGATTCCGTATTTACGACAAGACCATTCATACGGTCATCCTCCCCCTGTTCTGTCGGAATGGTACCGTCCAACTCCGACGGAAAGGGGGCCTCCCCAGCACTAGGGAAAACCCTAAAAAAGGGTTTCCCCATCTCTCGCCTCGCCCCGCCTTGTTTCCTTTCTCAGGAAATTTCCTTTTTTGGGAAATTTCCTATATGTGTTGCTACATCGTCAAGGGGAGCAGGATAGTGCTAATTTGTGCTAATTTGTGCTAAGTTAGCAGATGGAAGCCGATCAAGTGCTAATTCATACACTGATTAGCACATATTGTACATGGCGTAACCAACTTTGAAATAATGACTTACGATGAAAAAGCCTCAAGCACCGCCAAAAATCTCAACAATATTTCCATCTGAGCCTGCGCGCTTAGGTGAAATAATCAGGATCTGCGCCGAGGAGGCAGACCCCGAGCGCTACTTGCACTGGGACGAGATGCGGCGACATCGCCCTCCCGCAAATCTGACCCTGGAAGAATGGTGGCTAGGGACAAAACTTAACCGCCAAGTCCAGGCCAAACGTATTCCGCTTCAAGATACAAAGGGAATGCCGTTCCAGTACGTTAATACCGACCTCGTTCAACAAACTCAGCGACAGGTCGACCTAATGGCGGGCGGGAAGATCGAGATGCCTGACCAGATCACCAATCCGCAGACGCGTGATCGGTATTACATCTCATCTCTTATGGAAGAGGCCATTACTTCTAGTCAGCTTGAAGGAGCTGCAGTCACGCGTCGCGATGCAAAGGAAATGTTAAGAACGGAACGGAAGCCTCGCTCCGAAGGCGAACAAATGATCCTCAACAATTACGTGACGATGCGCGCGTTGGAAGACTTTCGCCGCGAACCACTGACGCCTGAGCTTGTATTCGAAATCCACAAGCTGATTACGGATTCCACGCTGGACGACCCGGCATGCGCCGGACGACTCCGACTTGCCGACGAGCCGATACGTGTCTCCGACGCCCTAACCGGGGAAATCGTTCACGTCCCACCGAATGCGGATGAGCTTCCGGAGCGGATGGCGAAGATGTGCGCCTTTGCCAACGAGGAATCGATCAAGCCATTTATTCATCCCGTAGTACGCGCGATCATCCTGCATTTTTGGCTCGCTTATGACCATCCCTTTGTCGATGGAAACGGGCGGACCGCACGTGCTTTGTTCTACTGGAGCATGCTGCGAAAGGACTACTGGTTATTTGAGTTTGTGTCGATTTCAACGATCCTTCGAAAGGCACCTGCCAAATACAGCCGAGCATATCTATTGACCGAAACCGATGACAATGACTTGACCTATTTTATCCACTACAACCTCGAAGTCATCGAGCGAGGAGTGGAGGAATTGTTCGCATACGTCCGCCGGCAAACTGCCGAGGTTCGTGCAGTCGAACGCCGACTCGGCACTGTCGATACATTGAATCACAGGCAAAAGGAACTGATCAGTCACGCGATTCGGCACCCTTTCGAGCGCTACACATACCAATCCCATCGTGACAGTCACGGGATTTCTCGGCAAACCGCACGAACAGATATTCTTGGGCTTTTCGATCTCGGCCTGCTTGAACAGAAGCGAGAAGGGCGTCAGATATATTTTATGCCGATGAAAGACTTGGAGAAGCGGTTGGATGACCTTACTCGGAATCCCACTGGTACTTAGCACCTCCTTTCAAACGGATTCCGTTTCTACGGATTCCGTTTGAAACGGAACCGTTTGCTCTGGATCTGCGGAGAATCTCAGGGTGTCATGCGCATGACATATGTTCCAATTTGGAACTATTATTTATGATCCGGTCTCTCTATTGCAGTCCGCTACTCCCAGCTCATCGTCTCGAGGTGGTGGCGCAGGCGCGAGACGGTTCGGAAGCGCTTGGCGATGATGGTGCGTTTTAGGCCGGCGCAGATGAATTTCATTTCGGGGGAGTGGCGCGGGTAGTGGTGCGGGCCGCCGAGGGCGTCGTAGAAGAGGCGGATGAGCGAGCAGAGGTCGTCGAGGCGGTGGACGGCGGTGCAGCGGCCCCAGTGGTAGAAGTCGACGAGTTTGACCTTGTACCCCAGGCCGACGTGGCGCACGAGGATGTTCAGGTCGTGCAGGTCGCCGTGGTATTCGTTGAGGTCGTGGATTTCCTCGATGCCGCGGCAGAGCGTGTGCAGGAGGTGTACGGCTTCGAAGGGCGTGAGTCGGCTGCCGGGCTTGCTCTTGACGTATTCCGCGAGGATTTCGCCCTCGACGTATTCGCTGATCAGCGCGGTGATGGTGTGTCCATGGAATGGGATGGCCTCCTGCGTGTGGTAGCGGATGACCATCGAGCAGTCGCGCAGGACGTCGAGCTTTTTCGCGTAGAAGTTCACCGCCTTGTTGCGCGGGTTGCGCGCGGGGAAGAAGAGTTTGGCGGCGCGCTCGATGCCGGTGGACTCTTCGGTGATGTGGTAGACCTCGCCCTCCCAGCCCGCGCCCAGGCACACGCCCACGCGGTATTTGTCCGCGAGACGATTTCCGGGTTTCAGGTTGAAGGCGTCGATCCGGCGAATGCTCATCACGCCGTTCCCATTGCCGTTATGTCCGTTGCCGTTTTTGCTCATAGATCCTTCTGCGCGCTCAGAGCGCGAGCATGTTGGCGAAAATGCGAATCGCGCCGGGGTTCAGCGCGCGGAGCTGCCGGTACCAGACCAGTGAGGTATACAAGTACGTGCCCTCGCCGTATTTCGCGGCGAGGCAACTGCCTTGCAGGGGCGCCTCGCCGGGGTCGGACATGCTCAGGAGCGGCGTGTACTCCGGCGCCCACTTGCTGGGGAAATACAAGCCGCGCTCCTGGATCCAGTGGTCCCAATCGCCGGCGCCGATCGTGTTCGGCACGTTGAAGAGCGGATGCTCGGGTTGCAGGATCGTGATCGGTGCGGTCTCCACGGTGACTCGCTGTCCACCCACGGTCAATTCGTATGGCGCGTACTCCGATTCCCATTCGATCGTTTTGTGGTAATTGACGATCACGGTCCCGCCGCGCTTGCAATAGTCGAGCAGGGTCTGGTTGTTCGCGACCAAGTCCGGCCGGTCGAGATACGCGCGGATGTCCACGAGGATGGTGGTGAATCGGTCAAGAGACTCCGGCGTGAAATCGGGCGTTTCGATGGTGTTATACGGAACGCCGAGCCGATCGAGCGTGATCAGGAGTGTGTCGTCGTAGCTGCGGATGACGCCGACCCGCCGATCGTTGGGGACTACGACATCCACGTAACGGACCACGCCGGTGAGCGAGTTCCCCGATTCCGCCACCTTCGCCGTCAGCGGGTAGTCGCCCGGCGCCAGACCCTTGTCGAGCTTCGCGCGCACGGGGATGACTTTCTGATCGCCCTCGCGCGCGAAGGAAACGCTCACAGAACTCTGTTCTAGCGTGAGGCCCTTCGCCGCGCTGAGTTGCACCGTGGCGGTGCCCGGGCCGGCGGCGTGGTTCGTCACCAGCAGGGTGAACTCGGCCGCGTCGCCCATGCCTGGCCGCAGCAAATAGGGCGCGTGCAGGAATTCCAGCGCTGCGGCGGGTGCGACTTCGAGATAGACCGGCGCTTCGACGGTGACGGGTGTCCCGCCGATGTCGGCGGTCGCCGCGATGACGATCTGCGGTTCCAGGTAGTGCGGTTGATACACGAACTCCGGATGCGGAATGGTCCGTGGTTGATCGGCGGGCACCGTCAAGGTGAATTCGCCGGTGCTGAATCCGTCGGTGAAGGTTTGCATGAGCGGAGCGGGTGCGGCCGCGGCAAACCACGGCTTCGCGCGCAGCTCGAAGGTCACCTTGCCGGCGTCCTGCGCGCCGTAGTCGATGGCCTCGACGTTAATCTTGATCTCCTGCCCCGGCACGACCTCGGCGTCGCTGAGCTTCGCCGTGACGCGCAGCTCGGCGAGAGCGCCCGCGAGGTGGTTCGCGCGATCGGCGGCGGGGCCGCCCGCTTCGGCCGCGCGCGCGGACTTGAGCAGGCCGACGGCCTTCGCCGTGTCGAGGGACTCCGCGCCGCCGGTGGAAAGCGCACGCGCGTCGGCGCTGATTCGATCGCGCAGGCCCTCGAAGAGGGCCCCGCCCGGCGCGGCGACGTCGCCGCCGCCCTGCGTGCCGTCTTTATGTTCTTTTACGAGTCCGTAGGAGGCGGTCGAGCGGCTCGTCAGAAAGCGGTCGATGAAGAACGCCATGCCCTGCGTCTTGTGTTCGCGCAGCGCGTTCGCGGCGATTTGGGCGTAGGTGAGGCCGCGCACCGGGTCGAGTTCATTGAAATTGATGCGAACGAGTTCGCCGCTTCCCTGAAACGAGCGCAGGTAGAGCCGCGCGGGCTGCCAGGGTTGCAGGCCCTCCTTGAGGTGTTCGGGGAAGACGGCGGGATCGCCCGCTTTGTCGAAGGCGTCCTGCAAGACTTGGCCGATCGCCTGATGGTGACCGTGCCGTCCCTGCGGCGCGTGGTGCGTGATGATCACGTCCGGGCGCAGCTCGCGGATTTTGCGCACCATGCGTTCGAAGGCGGTGTCGTAGCCCCAGATCGCGAAGGTCTCGTCCTTCGACTTCGAGTAGCCGAACTCCGGCAAATTCAGGAAATGGAGTTCCGCGCCAGTGACGGACGACGCGCGGCCCATCTCCAAGGTACGCAGTACCGCGAGGTCTTGGTACAACTCCGATCCGATTTCGTTCTGTCCACCTTCGCCGCGCGTGGCGAGCACGGCGAACGTTTTGTAGCCGTACTTCTTGCGATACATCGAGAGCGTGGCGCCGTCTTCGTCGTCGGGATGCGCGGCGACGCACATCAGCCGCAGGTCGGTGCCCACGTCGAGCAGGTCCTGGTGCTTGGCGACGTCGCCCAGCGGCGGCTCCGCGGGGAACGCCGGCGCGCTGAGCACGGTGCAGAAAAAAAGAAGGGCCGTTCGCAAGGAAAATCGAATCATGAAGATGCCCTGCCCGAGTCGCGGGTTGAGTTCGTAGCCAGCCGGGTATCTTAGCACTTGGTAAACCCTTGAGGCGACGGGTAGCGGGAACCCCTGAGTTCGGGTGCTTTTCGTGCGGGTGGCCGGAGCTTGACGGGCTGATTGCGACCACACGCACGACGTTCAACGCTGGGAGATCAGTGGCGATAGTGGGGTAGTTCAAGTGATTATTGACAGTCTCGATGTGATAACCTGCGTCGCACCTTGGGAGGCGATCGGTTGGCGCGGGCGGTTTTTTTTGACTTGGACGAGACGCTCATCGAGCATACGATCGGTGGGGCGGAGTTGGTGCGCCGGATTCACGCGGCGCACGTCGAGGCCCTCGGGCCGGTGAGCGAGGCGGAGTTCCGCGCGATGCTGCGGGAGAAGGCCGCGGCGCTGTGGGGCACGATGTTCGAGCCCGCGGAGCCGGGCGTCGATCCGCTCGTGCGGTCCTTCCGCCGCACGCTCGAGGCGCTCGGGCGCGATCTCGGCGCCGCGCAGTCGATGCGCGATTCCTTCGTCGCGATCGTCCTTGCCGAGACGCGGCCGAGCCCCGGCGCAAAGGAGACGCTCGCGCGGCTCCGCGCCGAGGGCGTCGTGACCGGGATCATCACGAACGGATACATTGCTTTTCAGGAAGGTAAGATCGCGCACCACGGGTTCGCCGGGCTCACCGATTTCGTCCTCGTGTCCGAAGCGGCGGGTGCGCACAAGCCCGATCCGCGGATATTTCAGATCGCGCTCGAACGCGCGGGCGCCGCGCCCGCAGAAGCGTGGCATGTCGGCGACCATCTTGTGAACGACATCGGCGGCGCGGAGCAGGCGGGGCTCTCCAGTGTGCTCTACGATCCGAAAGAGGATCGGCTGCCCACCACGTTGCCGGACGGAGCGTGCCACCCGTCCCATATTATTCAGCAATTCGCAGAGTTGCCCGGCATCGTGCTCGCTGTCAGTGCGCGGAAATAGGCCCGCCGACCGCGATCTCCCGGCTCTATTCATGCCTGTATGGCGGATTTCGAGCTTGGCGCGGCCGATGCCGGAGAATCGCGGCGAGACAATTCCAAGACGTATAAGAATGCAACGTAATACGTGATCACTTCCCGGAATTCGGAGATGTTCGAGCGGATTCCGATGCCCAGTCCCTGGTCGTTGAGCGCGTGTGCGATGGTGCGCGTCAACAGCCCAACGAGCAGCGTTAGCGCGAGGTAAGGGTCAGGCGCCAGAAAGCGCAGCCACGGCGCCTTCGCGCGGCGCAGCGGCAGCGGTGCGATCACGAAAGTCAGCACCAAGCACACGTCGGCAACGCGTTTCATCTGGCTCGTGCGATTGCCGACGTTGTGGAAGTTGCGAACCTCGGCGGCCTGGTCCGGCGCGACGCTTGCGAGGAGCTCGTAGTAATGCAGGCCGTAGTCGATCTCTTCGAGGAACAGGAACAATGTTACGGTGGCGATAAGCGCAAAGACGCCGCGCGCGAAAAGGGCGTGTGAGCGGATCGCGGAGCGTACGGCAATGAATATTATCGCGATGAGAATGAGGTTTTGAAGGTTTTCGACAAGCCCGAATTCACGCCGCGAGTTGCCCGCGACGCTATCGAGATACGGCATTACAGCAATGGATTCAAGGAGCCGGACACCGGAGAAATACATTGCCATCAGGACGCCGGACACCGACGCCGGGATGCCGACGTACACGGCCAGTTTTTTTGGATTCAACGCGGGCGTGCTCCGAGGCGTCCAGCGGCGACGCGAAATGATTCGCACCGTCGCCGCGCCAAGCGGCGATTATAGGGGCGTGTTTCCTGTCGAGCAAACCCAACGGGCCATGCGCCGGATGATCGGCGGCGGTTGAATTAGCGCCGGCGCTCTGATTTGATGGCCACGTGTGTCAAATCCCCGAACCCGCGAGGAGACTGGTATGAACGGGGAAAATGCGACTGGGACACCTAAAAGTATATAGTCCGAATCGCCTGTTGCATCGCCTGCGCCTGGCACAGCTTCCCGAGCGGCGACAGTGGTAGAATTGAGCACGGAGCCGTTGGTCCCGTGGCCGGTTGCACGCCGGGGTGCGAGTCCGAGCGGGTGGAGAGATAGAGATGTTAGACCGGATAACATTCGACAAGGACGTGATGGGCGGGCGCGCGTGCATCCGGGGTATGCGGATCACGGTATCGCTGCTCGTCAATCTCGTGGCCAACGGGATGGCGATCGACGAGATCCGGCAAGAGTACCCGGACTTGGACGCCGAGGACATTCGGCAAGCGCTGCAGTATGCCGCGTTTCTCGCGCGAGAAGAAGTCATCCCCGTTTAGGGCGATCCTCGCGTGCGATTTCTCGCCGATATGGGCGTCTCGATCAGTACGGTCCGGTCGCTTCGAGATCTGGGCCATGATTCCATACACCTTCGTGAACTCGGCCTTGAACGCCTCGCTGATCGAGCTATCCTGAATAAAGCCCGCGACGAAGGGCGCATCGTCCTCACTTTCGATCTTGATTTCAGCGATCTTTTGGCCATGAGAAGCGATGTGTTTCCCAGCGTCGTGATCTTCCGGCTGCGGGACCAGCGGCCCGCCTCGGTGACGCCTCGGCTTCTTCGTCTGGTCGAATTCAGAGCGAAGGAACTTCAGAGTGGGGCCCTCGTGATTGTGGAAGACGCGCGGCATCGTCTCCGCCGCCTGCCGCTCAAGGAAATTGAAGACGAATGATGCGATTGGCGTAATATGTGCCGGAGAGCGTCGCTTATCCGGAGATTTTTCCATGAAAACCCTTTGCTCCTTCCTTTGTGCTTTGCTGTTGGCGATTGTAACCGTCACAGCCGTGTCCGCCGAAGACCTCGCGCCGATCCGGCAGGTGAGTCCGGTGGGCATCAAGCATTCGATCCTGATCACCGGATCTCCCGACAAGGCGCAGCTTTTCGACGAGGATTGCAAGGTGGTCTGGGAGGTCGAGGGCTACACGCGGGACGGGTATGTGCTGGACAACGGGAACATTCTTATTTCCGACCCGAAGCAGGCGCGCGAGTTTAAGGCGGGCACGCGCGAAGTGGTGTGGTCGTACGCGCTGTCGGCGGAGAACACGGAGCTCGACACCGTTTATCGCTTGCCCGGCGGCAACACGCTGCTGGTCGAGATGGGCAAGAACCCGCGGCTGATTGAGGTCGCGCCGGACGGAAAAATCGCTCACGAGGTGAAGATACAACCCGAGACCGACAACGCGCACATGCAGGCGCGCATGGCGCGCAAGCTGGCGAACGGGAATTACCTCGTGCCGCATCTGCTGGCGTTCAAGATTAAGGAATACACGCCGGACGGCAAGGTCGTGCGCGAAATTCCCACGGACCTGCCGGAGCTCGGAGGGCGCACGGTCGACAACTGGCCCTTCACCTGCATCACGCTCGAGAACGGCAACATCCTCGCCAACCTCACGCACGGCGACAAGACGGTCGAGTTCGATCCCGCGGGCAAGGTCGTCTGGCGCGTGGACAACACGATGGTGGACGGCCGCTTCGCGGACGCCTGCGGCGGCCAGCGCCTGCCGAACGGCAACACCGTCATCACCGCCTACGGCCAAAAGGACCCGGCCAAGTGCAAGGTCTTCGAGGTCACCCGCGACAAGAAAGTCGTGTGGGAATTCTTCCACCCGACCCTCCACGCGCACCAGATCCACGTGATCACGACGAACGGGCAGAAGGTCACGCCGGTATTGCGGTGAACTGATCGCCCACAGATTGCACCGATTGACACAGATTGGATTGGTTCTTAGCCTGAAAAACCTGTGCCTCGGCTGCGAGTAGCGCCTCCTTTCCCGTCATTGCGAATTGCACACTGGCTCGCGCCGGAGTTTGCAAAAAAGGCGGCCCTCCGTAGCATCGGTCTCCGTCCGATGCAGAATGAGCCGGAATCGCCGCTTGATTCGGCGGCACCTGCGGGCGAGGAAGCCATCTCATTTTTCAGCCACCTCCGTCGCCTTCCGTCACCGCGTACCAAGCATCCCCCT
>JBCLBO010000041.1:0-26163 GCA_038916785.1 Candidatus Hydrogenedentales bacterium
GACGCGCGCTTCGGCCTCGAATGGGTCTTTGACCAATATCAGGTCTCCACCGACAAACGCTCCGGCATCACCCAAGACCCCAACGCCGATGGCGACCCCGAATACATCGTCCGCCTCCTCGGGCAAGTCGTTCGCGTGTACATCGAGACCGTCGATATCGTCAACGCGCTCCCCAAAGATTCCGGCGGATGAACCGTAGGGGCAATCCCCCGTGGTTGCCCAATTCGGACGGTGCGCGGTTTCGTGGCGACCCTGTTGCATTTTCGCGCCGAAGTTCGCTGTATTCTGCGTTCAAGCGCAGAGAGGGAGCTGATTCCCCTTTGTTTCGGGGATAATATACTTGGTGCATCAACGCCCTGAATTACGGAATCATTAGCCATTAAGTCGTGTTGCCTCAATGTCGATATATAGGCCATCCGCTCAATTACCGCAACAGAGTGTGCATCGATTGAAATATCCATGTACACTTCCACGCAGGGGTGAGGCATGTTGACGGCCCAACAGGTTGCTGAATACTTTCTTCGGAAGACTGAGTCCGACGAGTTGGACGACGCAATTTCAAATCTGAAGTTGCAGAAACTTTTGTATTACGCTCAGGGCTATCATCTTGGCCTTTACAAAAAACCGCTCTTCGATGACGACATTGAAGCGTGGGCACATGGGCCAGTTGTCCCTTCTGTCTATCGAAAATACTCTCACTGCAAGTCTGGTAGCATTCCTGCGCCCCATTCGGCACGCACATTAGAAATTGATGACAAGACGAAACTGTTTCTCGACGAGGTATATCGCGTGATGGGACAATATGCTCCATGGAAGCTACGCAATATGACCCACAACGAACCGCCATGGAAGAACACGAAACGCAACGAAGTGATTACAAAAGAAGTGATGAAGAAATACTTTGGTGCGCTTGTCAAAAAGTAATGGGCAAAGACGGAAAACAATATCGCAAAAAACACCCGCAATTACGCCCTAGCGCCAAACCAGAATCGAATTTTAACCCCTCGCTACCACGAACTGATCTCAATAAAGTTAAGCCGTGCTTTAGTTTTTCATATCTCAATCCGACCTATAGCTTCAGGCGCTGCCCTCAGGATGAATTGCGCGTAATACTTGATAATCTGCGAATATTTAGCGAAAAGACTTGGGAGCGCCTAATACTAGACGGCAAGAGTCGCAAGGGTTGCGCCACTCTTAGCTTCAACGAGTTCGGCCAGCCCATTCCGGTAGCACTTCGAGACGTTGTATCGGAAGATACAAAGGTTTACTACTTCAAATACGGCAGCGCAGGAAGGCTATACGGCTACCGATTGGGGAGAGCGTTTCTATTGATCTGGATAGATCCGACTCACAAATTGGTACCAGATTGACGAGTTTTCGATTTCCGTATATCTTTCTTCTTCACTTGTACTAATTTTTCGGCGAACTTTTTGAAAGCCTCGAATGGGCTTTCGCCTGGTAGCGGCTCTGGCCCCTTTACGCGAACTGGTTTTCTTCCCACGTTCCGAACCGTCTGCGCTAGGCCGCAGCCGAAACATTCGCTCTGCTTTGTTCATGCAGCCATCCCGATCATCCCTCCATCCAAGCACGGAACCGGAATAGTTCAAGGTGCGGCGCTGTGTTAGAGTTACTCTTCGATTCGTCAATGGCAGGGGCTCCGAATGAGCGACGAACCCAAAAAGAAGAAAAAGAAGATCAACTACTCCGAGGCCTGGATCGAAGCGCAGGCCATCATCTGGCGCAATCGGAAGCGGCTGGGGCTCGGCCTCGCGCTCATGCTGGTCAGCCGCGCCGCGGGTTTCGTCCTCCCCTTGTCGATGAAGCCGATTGTCGACGGACTCTTCCTCGAAAACGATACCAGCATCCTGCCGTGGATCGTCGCTGCCGTGGCGATCGCCACAGTCGTGCAGGCCATCACTTCGTTTGCCCTCTCGCAGGTCCTCGGCGTGGCGGCCCAGCGCGCCATCATGGATATGCGCAAGGAGGTCCAGTACCACGTTACTCGCCTGCCGACGAGTTACTTCGACTCGACGAAGTCCGGCGTGTTGATCTCCCGGATCATGACCGATCCGGAAGGCATCCGAAATCTCGTGGGCACCGGCCTGAGCCAGCTCGCGGGCGGCCTGCTCACGGCCGCGGTCGGCCTCTCGTATCTCTTCTGGCGCAGTTGGCACATCACCACGGTCATCCTCTTGATCCTGATCACCTTTGGAAGTGTGATGGCCTTCGCGTTCGCTCGGCTCAGGCCGATGTTCCGCAAGCGCGGCGAGATTAACGCGCAGGTTACCGGACGGCTGACCGAGACGCTTGGCGGCATCCGCGTGGTCAAGGCCTACACGGCGGAGCGCCGCGAGGACATCGTCTTCGCGCACGGCATCCACGGCTTTTTCCGAAACGTAGCGCAGTCGATGACCGGCGTGTCGGCCGTGGGCTCCTTCGCTACCGTTGTCATCGGCGCGGTCGGGGTCACCGTCATTATCCTCGGCAACCGCGCGGTCCATGCCGGCGAGATGACCTTGGGCGATCTCGTCGCCTACATCGCCATCACCGCGTTGGTCACCGGCCCGCTCATCGGCATCGCGAACATCGGCACGCAGATCACCGAGGCCTTCGCGGGCCTCGATCGCATCCGCGAAATCCGGCGCATGGCCACCGAATCCGCCGGCGACGCCCACCGCAATCCGCTCGGGACGGTGCGAGGCGATTTCGTCTTTGAGGACGTGTGGTTCGAGTACAGTCCCGGTGTGCCCGTGCTCAAGGGCGTGTCCTTCGAGGCGCCGGCCGGCACGACGACTGCCCTGGTCGGCCCCAGCGGCTCCGGCAAGAGCACGCTCATCGGCATTATCATGGCCTTCCACTATCCGACAAAGGGCCGCGTGCTGGTGGATGGACTCGACCTGGCACAAGTCCGCCTGCACGATTACCGCGGGCAGCTTGGCGTGGTCATGCAGGACAATTTTCTCTTCGAAGGCACGATCACCGACAACATCCGCTATTCGAAGCCGCACGCGACGATGGACGAGGTCCGGGAGGCGGGCCGCATCGCGCACTGCGAGGAATTCGTGAAGGGCTTCGAGAAGGGCTACGAGACGATCGTCGGCGAGCGCGGCGTGAAGCTCTCCGGCGGACAGCGCCAGCGCGTCGCCATCGCGCGCGCGATCCTCGCGGACCCGCGCATCCTCATCCTCGATGAAGCCACCGCCAGCCTCGACAGCGAGAGCGAGGAAAAAATCCAGGACGGCCTGCGATCGCTGCGCGAAGGCCGCACCTCCTTCGTCATCGCGCACCGTCTCTCGACCATCATCAGCTCCGACCAGATCCTCGTGATCGACAAGGGCGAAATCGTCGAACGCGGCACGCACACGGAATTGCTCGCGCTCGGCGGGCGCTACAAGCAACTGTATGACAAGCAGTACCGCTTCGAGATGAATCGCTTCATCAATCCGGGCGAAGAACTCGTCGCGCAGACGGATTCGGCATAGCGCCAATCGATCACGATGCTGATCGCGCCGATGCGTTGATCCACTCGTCGCTGGCGCGTATTGTAATGGCTTCGGAATTCGTCAAGCTGCGCGCACACATCGGCCCAGCCGTCGCTCCGCAGACCCGGCGCTACGCGCCCAAGAGGAAGGAACATACATGCCCACGTTCAAGAAAATTCTGGTCCCGACGGACTTCTCGGAGTACAGCCAGTACGCGCTCAAGTACGCCTGCGCCTTCGCCAAGATTTCTGGCGGCAGCATCGAGTGCGTCCACGTGGTCGATCTCGCGTTCCTCACCCTTGGCGCGGGCGGCATGTACGACGCGGCCGCGGGATTCGAGCGCTCCCTCGCGACGATCCGCGCTCAGGCCAAGAAGGAACTCGACCTTTTCATCCGCAAGGAGCACCTGCTCGGGGTCGACGTGAAGCCGCACCTTCGTGAAGGGACCGCTGGCGAGGTGATCGCGGAAGTAGCCGACGAGATCCACGCCGACCTCATCGTCCTGCCAACGCACGGCCGCTCCGGCCTCGATCGCCTCGTATTCGGCAGCACCTGCGACAAGGTCCTGCGGTTGGCGACGGTCCCAGTGCTCGTCGTTAAGCATCCGGAACACGAGGCGCTCGCGGCGGACGGCAGCCTCAGCCTCAAACGCCTCCTCTGCCCCATCGACTTCTCTGCCTTCTCGCAGAGCGCGCTCCCGGCGGCGACCGAACTCGCCAAGCAATTCGGCGCGACGATCGTGCTCGCGCACATCGCGGACGCGCGCTTCGACTATCCCGAGTGGAACGCCCAGATCGCGATGAACAATACGCAGTATCTCGTGGAGGCCGCGAAGGAAAACCTGGGCCGCGTGGCGAAGGAACTTACGGACGTCAAAACCGAGATTCACGTCAGCGTGGGCGTGCCGCACCATTCGCTCGTGGACCTGACGCGCGACGGCACCATTGACTTGATCCTGATGCCGACGCACGGCCGCAAAGGAATCGCTCACGCGCTCTTGGGCAGCGTCACCGAGCGCGTCGCCCGCGGCGCGAACTGCCCGGTGTTCGTCGTCCGGCCAAAGACCTGAGACCGGCCACTCAACAGCCTTCAACTATCCTGGATCGCTTGATTCGCGAGTACGGGTTTGCATTGATTGATGGGGGACCACGCCAGTTGTAGATTCCCCGCCCGCCGACGGGGAGATTCTTCGCTGTCGCTCAGAATGACAAGTTAGGTGAATTCGCCTACAGGAATTGGACGTGTCTCGGAATTATGAACTGTTATTTGGAGCGCGTCAGGCTTGCAACAGGTTCAGTTTCGTGGCGAGCATGATGTCGCCCTTGACCTTGAGCTTGCCGGCCATGAAGGCCTGCTGACCGTTCAGCTTGCCGGTCATGAGCTCGATGAAATCGTCCGTCGCCATCGCGATCGTGCAGTTCGGCGAGGACGCGGTGCCGGTGTGCACGCCGCCGGGCGCCGACTTCAGATCGACCCACCAGCTTCCGGCGCCGGTCACGTCGAACTGGTAGATCGCGCCGATCTTCTGCACCAGTTCCGGTTTCGCCGCGATGCGCTTGGCCATCTCGTCGAAGATCGCCTTGACCGCCGGATTCTCGCCGGCGGTTGCGCCGTTGCCTTTCGCGGGCGCGGCGGCGGTTTGTAGCTCGACGGCAGCGTTGGTGATCACCACTTCGTTGCGTTCCTTGGCCTTGACTCGGAACACGATCTTGGTGTCGGATTCCTTCCACATCTCGGTCATCAAGGTCTCGCCGGGGAACACGTGGCGCGCGAAGCGGACGGTGATGCTCTTGAAACGCGCGGCGTCGCAGTCGGCGAAACGCTTCAGCACGTGCCGCGCGGCGAACCCAAAGCTGCACAGGCCGTGCAGAATCGGTTTGTCGAATCCGCCCATCGCGGCCATAGCAGGGTCGGCGTGCAGCGGATTGCGATCGCCGGAGAGACGATAGAGCAGCGCCTGGTTCTCGTCGGTCTTCTCTTCTTCGATCGCGTCCGGTGCGCGATTCGGCGCCTCGTTTACGTTGCCGCTCGGGCCACGATCGCCGCCGAAGCCGCCGAGTCCGCGGATGAACACTTTGCTTTCGCTGCGTGCGACGATCTCGCCCTTCTCGTCGCGGCTGATGGACTCAGTGACGAGCACCGCGCCTTTTATCTTGTCGTAGACGTGCGTGATTTGGCCCTCGGTGGTGATGGTCGCCTCGGTCGGCAGCGGCTTGGGCACCTCGAGGGTCTGTTCGCCGTGGAGCAGCATCATGGGATTGAACTTGATGCCCTCCATGTTCGTGAGCTTGGTCAGCGTGCCGAAGGGGAAAATGACGGCGTAGGTCGGGAAGGCCCTGAACCCGCTTCGGGCGGCTTCGTACACGTACTGCAGTTCGCGCGGATCGCCGGGGCCGTGGTGCGCCATGCCGATCCCGAGCGCGTAGAGGCTCAGATCGCGTTCGTTGTAATGCAGCGTCACGGGGTCGAACTTCGCGCCGATGAGTTTTTCGGGTTGGATGTTTTCGTTGCTTGCCGGCGCGGCCTGCTTCAGCGTGGCCAGATTTTCGATGGCCGGCAACATCGCTTCTTGCGAAGTCCCCGGATGCGTCGCGTCCGCGAAATCGCAGATTTCCGGCCATTGCTTCCGCACATCATCGACGCTAAACCCGCGGCCGAGATGAAACTTCACGCCCTTCGTGCGCTCCCAGCGCAGTTTGCCGATGAATCCCGCGCCGACTTCGAAGAGGCCGCCGTTCTCGGCGCAGTCCTCGTGGCACAACCAGGCGACCAGCGGGCTGACGAACTCGGGTTTGAGCTGATCGACGAGTTCTTTCGGCAGGACGGTCTCGGTCATGCGCGAGCCGGCCATCGGCGCGACGGAATTCACGAACACATTCTTCGTCTGGCCTTCGTGCGCCAGCGTCTTCGCGAAGCCGAGCAGGCCGAGCTTGGCCATGCTGTAATTCGCCTGGCCGAAGTTTCCGTAGATGCCGGAGGACGAGGTCGTCATCACGACGCGGCCATACTGCGCTTCGCGCATGTGCGGCCAGGCGGCCTTCGTCACTTTGTACGAGCCCAGCACGTGGACACGGTAGAGCAGGTCCCAATCCTGGTCCGTCATTTTGTGAAACGACACGTCGCGCAGGATGCCGGCGTTGTTGATCACGATGTCGATGCGCTGGTACTTGTCCAGCGCCGTCTGCACGATGGCCTCGCCGTTCTCGACGGAATCGAAGTTGGCGGTCGCCTCGCCGCCGGCGGCGCGGATTTCGTCCACGACTTTCTGCGCCGGCGACTTGTTCGCGCCCTCGCCGCTGACGCTGCCGCCGAGGTCATTCACGACCACGGCCGCGCCGCGGCTCGCCAGCAATAACGCGTGTGCGCGCCCCAGCCCGCCGCCCGCGCCGGTGATGACCGCTACGCGGCCATCGAATCGAAGTTGGTCTGACATGAATAAGGTCTCCTTCGTTGTAGCCGCCGCACCCTTGCGTCACGCGCAATCACGCGGCGTCCGTTCATTCAGTCGCATCACCCAGACCCGTCATTGCGAGGAGGGCCGCCCGCCGGGAACTCCGCCTTCTTGAGAGGTATTCTCCGGGCGGCCCGACGTGGCAATCTCTTCGGCCGAACGCCTCCAGGCTTCCGAGAGGTCTTTCCATTCTGGATTCATTTTCTTGATGAGCGCTATCTTGTCTTCGCGCTTGCCGGCTTTAATTTGTTTCTCGCGCGCGATCGCGAGGCGGATGTCTTCGAACTCCTCGAAATAGACTAGCTTGTGGCACCGATACTTCCTTGTGAACGCGCTGCCGAGTCCCGCGCGGTGCTGCTCGACACGGGTCTCGATGTTGGTCGTGACTCCGGTGTAGAGCACGCTGTGCGCTTTGTTCGTCATTATGTATGTCCATGAGTAGCGAATCATCGGGTAGAAGAGATTGCCACGTCGGGCCGCCGGCGAAAGTCTACGGTTTGTTGTGGCGATCCCCGGCGGCGGCCCTCCTCGCAATGACGGGGTTGGGGGCTTTGGTTTGTGAAAAAAAAATCCTTGGCTGGTGGTTTACTCGCGTTCGTCCCTACGGGACGATCTGCATCTCCTCATTCAGCTGCAATCAGAACCCCATCGCGCGGCCGATGATCTCTTTCATGATTTCCGTGGAGCCGCCGTAGATGGTTTGCGCGCGGCTGTCGATGAAGGCCTTGGCGATGGGGTATTCCATCATGTAGCCGTAGCCGCCGTGGAGTTGCAGGCACTGGTCGATCAGGCGTTTTTGCAACTCGGTCGTCCACCATTTCGCCATGGCCGCGCGCTCGACGGTGAGTTGCCCGGCATTTAGCGACATGATGCAGTCGTTCAGGAACACTCGCGCGATTGTCGTTTCCGTCTTCATCTCGGCGAGTTTGAAGCGCGAATTCTGGAAGGTGCCGATCGGTTTGCCGAAGGCGTGCCGTTGCTTGCAATAGTCGATGGTCCCGGCGAGGGCCTGCTCGCAGGCGGCCACGGCAGCGACCGCGATGCTCAGTCGCTCTTGCGGCAGTTGTTGCATCAAGTGGATGAAGCCCATCCCCTCTTGCCCGCCCAGCAGGTTCTCCCTCGGCACTTTCACGTCCTGGAAGAACAACTCCGCGGTGTCTTGCGCGTGCATCCCAATCTTGGCGAGTTTCTTGCCTTTGGAAAATCCTTCCCAGGCGCGCTCGACGAGCAACAGGCTGATGCCGGTGTGGCTCTTGACGTCCGAGGTGCGCGCGACGACGATGCACAGGTCGCTCAGGATGCCGTTCGTGATGAAGGTCTTCTGGCCGTTCAGAATAAAATGGTCACCCATCGGTTTGGCGTTGGTCTTGATCCCCTGCAAGTCACTGCCCGTGCCCGGCTCGGACATGGCGATGGACCCGATGATCTCGCCGGACACCATTCCGGGTAGGTACTTTTTCTTCTGCTCGCCGGTGCCGTAGTTAATAATGTATTCGCAGATGATGTCGTTTTGCAGCGTGAACCCGACGCCCGAGGCCATCGCGCGCGTGATCTCTTCGCCGACGATCGCGTTGTAGCGGAAGTCGCGCAGGCCGAGGCCGCCGAATTCTTCCGGCACTTGCGGGCACAGGAAGCCCTGCGCGCCCGCCTTGCGCCAGACCTCGCGCGAGACCATGCCGTCGATTTCCCACTGGGCGTGGTGCGGCGCGACCTCGGCGTCGAGGAATTTGCGGAACGAGTCCCGGAACATCCGGTGTTCTTCTTCGTAAATATCTTGACGCGGCTCAGCGACCATGGCGCACACGGGGCGATCCTCCGGTGTTTTGGATTATGACGATGGACATAAAGTTACAATGCCGGTTATAATTCGGCACCGTCGAGATTATCATAACCCATTCCGGGGCCCATGACCACCCGCGCACCGAAGAAGCACAGCCTCATCGAGGAGATGCGGCGCAAGCAGATTATCGACACGGCGATCCGCACGATCGCCACGCGGGGCTTTGCCAATACGACGCTGAACCACATCGCCGAAGCGGCGGGCGTGAGCACGGGGGTCATCACCTACCACTTCCGCAACAAGGACGACCTGATCGAGCAGAGCATCAAGAAGCTCTTCGAGGCGCCGAACGAATACGTCATCGGGCGCGTCGGGGAGAAGGGGTCGCAGCGGGACAAACTGCGGACCTACATCGCGGCGACGATCCGTTTCAACATGGAGAACCGCGACCACTGCGTCGCGTTGATTTATTCGTTCAGTTCGATCAGCAGCCAGGAGCACCGGCAGGAAGTCCTTGCGAAACACCACGCGAAGATTCGCCGGTTCCTGGAAAAAATCCTGCGCGACGGCCAGGCCGGCGGCGAGTTCGGCCGCTTCGACGCGGCCGTCCTCGCGCAGATCGTCTTCGGGGCGATCGAGGGCCTGTTGACGCAGTGGGTCTTGGAACCCGCGACGATGGACCTCGCGCGGGCGTCGAAACAGCTCATCGACATGGTTGAGCGGCAGGTCGCGCCGGCCTGAATTCGACTGTGTCCGTTCTCAGCCGTTCCCGAAATCCGGCGACTCATTTCGTCGAGCCCCAGCAGGGGCGGAATGACAGTAGCCGGCCGTCTCAGCGGCGAGATCAGGCGCGCGAAATTAATTGAGTCCCGTAGGGACGGCTGAAGATTTGCACGCGGGGTTTCAGTCGTCCCTACGGGACTCAACATTTGTGCGGCCCGCAACCCGGCACTAAAGTGCCGGGCTACTATCGGAGCGTCCCTCCGGGACGCAAGTGTCGCGCGCAACTCAAGTGCCGGGCGATTATCAAAGCGTCCGTCCGGGACGCGAGTGTCGCGTGCAACTCAAGTGCCGGGCGACTATCAAAGCGTCCGTCCGGGACGCGAGCGAGGCCGCGGCGTCCAGACGATTTCGCCAACGAGGGCTCGCGCTGGATTCTGACTGCAAGTGCAACACTTGCAGTTAGAATCCAACGCCGGCGCGCTTAGGATATCCTCTTTACAAGCCTCCCCTCTTGCTGTCTCTTTACAAGCCTCCCCTCTTGCTGTCTCTTTACAAGTCTCCCCTCTTGCTGTCATCCTGACGATGTCTACGCTTAGGGAGGGCGACCATGTTGCGCACGTTGCGAGCCGTCTGTCTATCGATCCCGATTCTTGTTGCCGCCGCGATTCCGGCGTCCGCTGACCTTGCGGACGATTACGCGAAGCAGGTCCTCATCCAGCGCGACGAGTGGGGCGTGCCGCACATCACGGGCCCGACAGACGCGAGCGTTGTCTTTGGGGTTGCGTATGCGACCTGCGAGGACCATTTCTGGCAGGTCGAGGAGACGATGCTGCAAGTGTTGGGGCGCTACGCCGAGGTGGCCGGTGCACCGGGTCTTGACAACGATCTCAAAATCGCGCTTTTCCAGATCGTGTCGCAATCGAAGGCGGACTTTGAAACGCTCGATCCGAAGTTCAAGGAGTTCTGCGAAGCGTACGCGGCGGGCTATAACTATTACCTCAAGATGCACCCCGAAGTGAAGCCGCGCGGCTTCACGCACTACGAGCCTTACCAGATGCTGTGCTACGAGCGCGGCCTCATGTTGATGCGGCTGCTCGGCCATGCGAATGCGCCGCAGAGCAAGCTGGCGCCGCTGGCCGAGGAGATGCGCGCGCACGAGGGCTCGAACGCCTGGGCCATCGCCCCCTCGCGCACGCGCGACCGCGCCGCGATGCTGTTCATCAATCCGCATCAGCCGTGGTTTGGCACGGGCTGTTTGACGGAGGTCCACGTCACCAGCGGCGAAGGTTGGAACATGTCGGGCGCGACATTCCCCGGCGGGCCGTTCCCGACGATGGGCTTCAACGGGAACGTCGGCTGGGCCTACACGACCAATAAGCCGGACGTGGGCGATGTGTACCGCCTGACCTTCGACAAGCCGGACGACCCGCTCGCGTACAAGTATGGCGAAGGCTACAAGCACGCGGAGGAATGGAAACACACGATTAGGGTCAAGACGGACAAGGGCCTCGAGTCGCGCGAGTACACCTTCCGCAAATCGCATTACGGCCCGATCATGGCCAAGGAAGACGACACGCACTATCTCGCGGTCAAGATCGCGAAACTGTTCGAGGGCAGCCGGATGCGGCAGTCCTACGGCCAGACCAAGGCGAAGAATTTTGAGGAGTGGCACGCGGCGGCCAGCGCGATCGATCTGCAAATGTTCAACACGGTGTACGCGGATCGCGACGGCAACATCTACTTCCTGTACAACGGCGCGATTGCCCGGAAGGATCCGTCGTTTGATTGGGAAAAGCCTGTCGATGGGGGCAACCTCAAGACGGAATGGCAGGGCATGCACCCGATCGACGAACTGCCGCAGTCGCTGAACCCGATCTCGGGATTCTTGGAAAACTGCAACTCGACGCCATTCACGGCGACCGACGACGGCGCGCCGTCTGCGAAGGACTTCCCGTCGTATATGGTCGAGGACGCGAACGACGACATGCGGCGCGCGAAGATGTCGCGTTATCTCCTGCGTAACGCGCACGACATCACCTTCGACGACTGGCAGAAGCTCGCCTACGACACGACGCTGTATTGGCCGATGACCGAGCTGCCGCGCTATGCGAACTGGTTTGAGGAATTGAAGAAATCGAACCCCGACCTGGCGGGCCGCGCCGCACCCTACCTCGAGCATCTGCTCGACTGGGACTACAAGAGCACGGCGTCCTCGACGCAGACGACGCTGTGCGTGGAATGGTACGAGCAGTTGTACGGACGCGGCTACCCGGTCGAGGTGCTGAAGAAGGAATTCGTCAACGACATCCCGGCGCGCTTCCAGGCGCTGATCAACGCGGCCGATGCGCTCACCAAACTTTTCGGCAACTGGCAGGTGCCTTACGGCGACATCCACCGCCTGCAACGCCACGCGTATCAGTCCGGACCCGCTACGGTGCCCTTCTCGGACGACCTGCCGAGCATTCCGCAGGTGGGCGTGCGTGGCCCGCTGGGCGTCGCGTTCACCGTCTACGACACCCCGAGCACGCCCGCGCGCAAGAACCGCTATGCCGCGGTCGGCGCGTCGTACATGGCGGTCGTCGAATTCGGGGATCGCATGAAAGCGAAGTCCTACCTCCATTTCGGGCAGAGCGGAAACCCGGACTCGCCTCATTTCTTCGACCAGGCGGCGCTGCTGTCCGAGCAGCGATTCAAAGATGCGTGGTTTTATGCCGACGACGTCGACAAGCACACGGTGGAGAAATACCACCCGGGTGAGAGGAAGTAGGAGCGGCGATGCCGAGCGGACCGGAGGAGGAGAGCTGGTTCGCTGCGCAGCGCGCGCTGGTCGAGGAGTACCTTGAGCGGCAGCGGCTCGAACATCGCGGCGTCGCGCGTTTCCCCAGCTTCCACGTGTACCCGCATGTGTCGCTGTGGGCCGTGCAGTCGCGCCTGGACCCTGGGACAGCAGGCTGGTGGGCGATCAGCGGCGATATGCCAACGGACTACATCGCGCGCCATCCTTACGCGGCGCCGCGCGAAGCGTTACAACAATTCGCGAACCGCTGGCTCGAAATGTCGGATTGCATGATACGCGGTGTGCCGCATCCACAGATCGCGATCGGGCCGCGCGAGAAGTGGGCCGAACTCGCTCCGGTCTTGCGCACGCGCGGCGACGCGCTGCTGTTTCTTGCGGTCGACGACGCACTGTGGGAAGAATGGTCGAGATCTGTCTGAGCCCGCGTCACCCCGGATAGGAGTAGCCGTGCTTCTTGGCGTATTCTTCGGCCCTCTTGAGGCGACGCTTTGCCAGATAGGAACTCATCAGCGAACGACCCACTGACCAGACGATCAGTAAGAATCCAATCGCGTAGGTCCCGACGAAGAGCCATGCGACGAAGAAAATGGGGGCTTGGGAGAACAGATCAAATTGATTCACATTGCTCGTATTGCGTAACGCGTTCGAGTCTGTAGCGAGGGGCATTTGATTGCTCATAAATTGCGGGGTCGTCGACTGACCAGGAAATAGAACGCTGCGGAAACCCGGCAAGATCGTAAAGAAAATCGCTGCGGCCAAGCCAAACAGGCAGAACGCCGCGAGGTACGCCTTCTTCGACGGCGGCTGGTGTCCGCTCTGGCCGAGGATGGGCCGGTTGTCGTCGATCGGCCCGAGCGAGAGGCGTCTACTGCCCTCTTGGGCCTGGCCTTCCAGGCCGAAGGTCTTGGCGGAGGCGTCATCGAGATCGACGCCGTTCGACCCGCGCACCGCGGCCTTCGCGGCCTTCTTCTGCGGTCCGGCGGCCTTGGCTTTGGGCACCAGCTCTTCGAAACTCGTCCCGGCGGATTTTGGGGGCCCCGCGGATTTTTGGGGCCCGGCGGATTTTGGGACTCCTGCGGCCTTCGGCGGAGCCGGCGCCTCGGCGCGCATGATGCCTTTGAAGGTCTGTGAAAGTTGGGCGTCATCCCGCATGAGGTCTTCGAAACTCGCGCCGGCCACGCCGCCCCCGGCTGCCGCGGGTCTACCCTGGGAGGACTCGCGCTTGGGGGACGAAGCATCGCGCCGCACTTCATCTTTTTTTGCACGCCGGCGCGCGGCGCGTTCCACCATGCACTTTGGACACAGCTTGCGGCCGGTGGAGGTGAGCTGCGCGAGCTCGCGGTTGACGGGCGAGCCGCAGGCACCGCACGACACGGCGCAGTTCGCGCAGATGGGAATCCCGGAATCCGAGCAGATCGCGACGCTCTCACCCTGCCCGCACGCGCGGCACGTCACGGCGCCCATGAAACAATATCTCCTGCATTCTTGCCTCGGACTACTCTAACAATCCGCGGCTTCCTGAGCCAACTGCCTCGCGCGGCCGGAGGTCAAGTCCGTAGCGTTAAGGTCAAGGGCAACTAAATAGCCGGTGGTATACTTGGATCACTTCACTGTGCAGAAATAGATCGCGCTGGGCCCGTTGCGGCCAGATCAGGGTATGTCTTTCGGCGGACCGGCGGGGAGATTCTTCGCTACCGCTCAGAATGACAAAAGTGAAGGTTCCGGCGTGGAGAACACACCAGTGTCTCAGATTGATCACCGGCTATTTAGACGGGATTGACATGATTTCCTTGATTTACAGGATGGAGAATTCCAATCTTGTCAATCCTGTTAATCCTGCCGAGATCTGCCCTTCCCCTTCCTGCGCGCGGCGCGGTTCTGGGATGGGGTCGGGGCCAGCTTCGGGGTGGCTGTTGGGCTTTCCTTTTTCATGATGAACAAGTAATTGAATCCGCGCAGAAAGAAATTTCCTTCTACCGCCGCCGCGTGATAATTACCGCGTTTCAGGGTACGGTTGTGCCGCGTCACAACGACGATGTCCGCCGGCGCGAAGAATTTTTCCATGATTGCGAAGAGTTGAAACCCGATCGGCGCGAAGGGTTTCTTTTTCTGGTAGGAGTCCGAGCAGTACAGCGCCATGTAGCGCTTGGGCTTCATGATGCGGGCGATCTCGCCGAAGACGCCTTCCATCGCGGCGTAATAGGCCGGGCCGTGGGCGTCGAGCTTGCCGATGCACGCCGGGTCATCCGAGTATTCGAGATGCGTCGAGTACGGCGGGTCGACGAAAACGAAGTCGGCCTGCTCGTCGCCGAGCGGCAGTTTGCGCGCATCCGCGCGCTGAATGTCCTTGCGGAACGGCGCTAGGTCATATCCGACCGCCCGCCGATCGAGGTCCTTCGCGACGTCCAGTGTCGTGCCGCTGCCGCACATCGGGTCGACCACTAGGTCGTTGGCGCGGGTGTAGCGCTGCAAGAGGTTCCAGATCACGTAGCTCGGCGTCGCGCCCTGATACGCCTGGTCCCCCTGCATCCCCGGCCCGTAATGCTGCGAGGGATAGTCCCACAAGGTCGTCGTCTGTAATTCCAGCGGCGGTTTCTTGTACACGATTGGGAGGCGCTCCTGAGTTCGTCGTCCGCTAATCGTAGTCGGAATCGAGGGGCGTATCGTAGTCGGCCGCCTCGGGGCGGTCTGTGTTAGAGTATTGTCCCGATTCGGCGTTTCGGAGATCGCACCGCCTCCCATGAGTTGGCTACTGTTTTCCATCCTCGTCTACGTCGCGCTGCAACTGGCCGTCAGTCTGGCCGTAACGCGCCGGATCAAGGACGAGAGCGACTATTTCGTCGGCGGGCGAAGCCTCGGCATCGGCATCTCGACGATGACCATCTTCGCCACGTGGTTCGGCGCGGAGACGTGCATTGGATCCTCGGGCGCGATCTACGAAGACGGGCTCGCCGGTGGCCGCGCCGATCCCTTCGGCTATGCGCTGTGCATTTTCGCAATGGGCATTTTCTTCGCCACGGTGTTCTGGAAGCGCGGCCTGACTACCATCGCCGACCTCTTCCGCACCCGCTTCGGCGGCGAGGCGGAAAAGATCGCCGTGATGCTCATGGTGCCCACCTCGCTACTGTGGGCGGCGGCGCAGATACGGGCGTTTGGTCAAGTCCTCGCGGCCTCCTCGAGCCTGGAGGTAAACGTCGCTATCACGATAGCCGCGGGCGTGGTCATCGTGTATACGATGATGGGTGGCATCCTCGCCGACGCGATGACTGACGTCCTTCAGGGCGTCGTGCTGATCGTCGGCCTCATCGCCACGGCGATCGCGGTGTTCGCCAACGAGCACGCGCGCGGCGCGCTCGCCAGCGCCTTCGATCCCAGCCGCCTCAATCTCGTCGCGCCGGGCGAGTCGTTCATGTCCACGGCGGAAACCTGGGCCATACCCGTTTTCGGATCGCTCTTCGCGCAGGAGCTCGTGTCGCGCACGCTCGCGGCCAAGTCGCCGGTGATCGCCCGCCGCGCCTGCTTCTACGCCGGCGGGATCTATGTCGCGGTCGGCATCATCCCCGTGTTGCTTGGCCTCGCGGGCCCGGCGCTGGTGCCCGGCCTCGAACACAGCGAGCAGTTACTGCCGCGCATCGCGCAGACCTATCTTCCGACATTCATGTACGTCATGTTCGCCGGCGCGCTCATCTCCGCGTTCCTCTCGACGGTGGACAGCAATCTGCTTTCCTGCTCGGGGCTCACCTCGCACAACTTCATCGCGCCGCTCCTGCGCAAACACGACGCCAAGTTTCTGCTGCGCCTGGCCCGCGGCTTGGTCGTCGTGTTCGGCTTGCTGGCCTACGGCCTGGCGTATTCGGCCGAAGGCGTCTACTCGCTGGTCGAAGAGGCCTCCGCGTTCGGATCTTCGGGGATATTCGTCGTCATTGTACTGGGTCTCGTCACGCACCGCGGCGGACGCATTACCGGCTGCGCCACGCTCATCACCGGCGTGGTCTCTTACGTGTTTTTCAGCTACGCGATGCCGCGCTTGGGATACGAGATTTCGTTTCCATTCCTGCTTTCGCTTTTCGCGTCGGCGGTTTGTTATCTCTCCCTCATGAACTTCGAAGAGTACAAAGCGCCGGCCGGACCCGTGTCGGATCCGGCCGGCGCGCCATCTCTCTAACATTTCCCGACTCGATTGCGGCGCACCCGCATGGGCGAGCCGCCCATGCTACGAAGGTTGGAATCTGTTACACGCCTTTGGAGGATACGCGGACTATTGCGCGGGTGGGCGATGCGCGGAGTGGTCTTCCGCTCCGCCTTCCTTGGGCGCGCCGGGCGCAGGCGTTGCATGTTCCCCGCCTTCAGCCGGCGCTTCGTGTTAGGCGCCGCCGGGATGACGCTGCTCGTGTTCCGCGGGCTGTTGCGCTGACGCCCATGCGGCGCTCCCCATGAGACACGCGCCCAGTGCACATGCCGCAAATCGCCGTTTTATCGTCCTGATCCTTTTGCGTTTACGCGAATTTTAGGATGTTCTTGAATTCAGATCGCCCATGCCTCAGCATGACCCGTTCCAACTGGCCGGGAAGGGATTCGGCGCGGTAATTTAGAGGGAGATTCCACGAATGCGAACCATCCGAACGCGCCTCGTTTCGCTGCTCGTCCTGTCGCTGTTTGCAGCGGGGGCGTCCGTGTCAGCCTTCGCGGCGAAGAAAGAGAAAGAAAACACGGCACCCGGCTCGAGCGGTCTGAGCATTAGTGCGCTGGACCGATACGTCGCGGCGCCCGACCCGAACTTCAAATGGGAACTGGCGAAGACGATTCAGGGCGAGGGGTATACGGCCTACGTCCTCAAGATGGTTTCGCAGCAATGGCTGACGGAGAAGGAAGTGAACAACCCGATCTGGTGGCATTGGCTGACGGTGATCCGCCCGACGACGGTCGGCTCCGACAAGGGCCTGCTCTACATCGACGGCGGCAACAACAGGGGCACGGAGCCGCCGTCCAGAGTCGACCCGATGCTCTCGATGTTCGCCACGCGCACGAATTCGATCGTGAGCCAATTGAGCATGGTGCCTAACCAGCCGCTGGTGTTCGCGGACGACCCGGACAAGAAAGAACGCACCGAAGACAGCCTGATCGCGTACACGTGGGACAAATTCCTGCGCACGGGCGATGAGAAATGGCCCGCGCGGCTGCCGATGACGAAGTCGGCCGTGCGCGCCATGGACGCGATCACGCAGTTCACGTCGAGCGCGGAGGGCGGCGGCGCGCCGGTGCGTGAATTTGTCGTCTCCGGCGGCTCCAAGCGCGGCTGGACCGCGTACACGACCGCGGCGGTGGACAATCGCGTCTTCGCGATCATGCCGCTCGTCATCGATCTGCTGAACATTCGCCCGTCGTTCAAGCACCACTTCGAGGTGTACGGAAAATACGCGAACGCGGTGCAGGACTACGTCGTCACCCAGATCATGGACCGTCAGGACACGCCGGAGTACAAGCGGCTGATGGAGATCGAAGAGCCCTACGAATACCGGGAGCGCTTCAACATCCCCAAGTACATTGTGAGCGCCACGGGCGATCAGTTTTTCCTGCCGGACTCTTGGCAGTTCTACTGGGACGACCTCATCGGCGAGAACTACCTGCGTTACGTGCCCAACGCGGACCACGGGATGGGCGGCACCGACGTGGCGTTGTCCGTCGTCGCGTATTACAACGCGCTGATCAACAACGTTACCCGGCCGCGCTTCGCGTGGCGCGTCGACGCGGACGGCGTCACGCACGTGAAGACGATCGACAAGCCGATGGAAGTGCTGCTGTGGCAGGCGAACGCGCCCGACGCGCGCGACTTCCGAAAAGAGCGTCTCGGACCCAAGTCTTACACCAGCTCGCCGCTCACCGACGAAGGCGGCGGCGTCTACACGGCGACAATACCCGTGCCGGAAAAAGGGTGGACCGCCTACTTCGTCGAGCTCACCTACGACTCCGGCCTCGATGGCGCGCCCTTCAAATTCACCACCGGCGTGAAAGTCATCCCGGACGTGCTCAAGCGCTAAGTCATCGGCAGCCGATCAAAACGAAGCAAACACCAAGAACGCTCCTGGCCGTTTCCATGAGCGCTCAGGTTCTGTCGTCGCGAGCAGCGCGGTTTCAGCGAAGCAGTTTCCCGAGATCATAAATGGATTGATTGCGGTTATACGTGTATGTTAATCTTGGCTCTCGAAGCAGGAGCGCGACAGCGGAACCAATAAGGGAGGCCGTTCGCGTGAAAACGACGCCAACTCGGTACGCAATCGCCGCGACGCTCAGCCTCTTGGCTTCCGTGGTGGCCGCTGAGCCATGGGTGGACAAGGACGAATACGGGCAGGCGATCTACTTCGCCTTCACCTCGCCCCCAAGAATCGAACGTTTCTACATGGATTCAGGCGTATTCGATCCGGCTCCGATTGCATTGGCCAGCGCCCCATCGGCCGTCGCAGTCGATGCGTCCGGCATATACGTCGCGTACGGACAAATCGTCTACCACCTCGATCTGAACGGCGCCAACCAAACGCATCGCCTGAATTCACCCGGCGCGATTCAGTCGCTGCTGCTCATGGGCAATTATCTCCTGGTTCACCACACCGGCGATCAGTTCATCAGCGCGGACAAGACCACCGGAACCATTCTCGACATCGAGGATTTCTGGTACACGATGCAGGGGCTGTCCATCGACACTGCCACGAAACGAGTGTACGGCAGTTTCATCAACGGCAGCCCCACCGACATCGTCTACTTCAGCGTAAACGGCGACGGCACATTCGGCGCGCAGTTGGATAGCCCGTTCCACGGCGAGCTGCGCACCGGCTTGGGCACGTTCACCAGCGCCACAACGGGTTTCGTCCTGGATACGAGCGGCACCGCATACACCTCGTCGCTGCAACTGGCTGGTAGCGTGGCCGGTACCTTCCTGGATGCCGCCTTCTCCGGAACTCAGACCGTCCTGGCTCGGGGAAACCACATCATGAAATTCGATTCCCAGTTTCGCGAAACGGGCGTATACACGCCGCCGCACGCGCCCGCCGGCGTTGCCGTCAATGGCGGCGTCGTCTTCTCGTTCTATGCGCAAGCCGCGGGCGCGGGCGTCGGGGTGGACGGTGTCTTCCTCACCGCGATCGAACCCACGCCGCCGGCCGACGTCATCGATCCCACAGGCCTTTTATACTACCCCGACAAGATCGTGCGTGATTCCGGCGGGTTGATCTACCTGCTCGATGCCTTCGATCGCATGGTGTTCGTCTGGTCAGCCGCGGTGCAGGACTACGTCAACGTGATTCCTCTCACCGGATCGCCGGACTACATGGAGTACGTCTCCGCCCACGATGCATTGTATTTCGGATTCGTCTCCGGAAAAATAACTGCGGTAGACTTGGGCGGTCCGCAACGGGACGTATCCTTCGCCAATACGCCCAACCGGCTCATGGGCCTCGGCGGCGCGGACAACTGGGTGTTTGCGGCCAACGGGAACGACGCGTCGCCCGGCCGCTTCAACTACATCCACGACGCGACCGGCGTAATGACCGACGGCAGCGCTACCTCCGCCGTGTATTCAGATGAATACATTTGGGATCAGAGCCTGCGCCGGATGTACTACCTGCAAGACGGGTACAGTCCAAACGATTTGAATTACGCGGAGATCAACCCAGATGGGACCTTCGGCGCGTTTCGCGATTCTCCGTATCATGGAGATTTCTCGTTTAGCCATCCCATCCGCGTCTCGCCCGCGGGCGATCGTATCCTGATCGGCACCGGGCGTATTTTCGATTCAGCGATGACAGTCGTGAACACCCTCCCGGAGAGTCTTTTCGACGCCGCCTGGCTCAACGGTGTTCTGTACACGCTTCACGACGACGGCGCCGGCAACTCGCGCGTACAGCGATGGGACGGCACGAACTACGCGCCCGGTGCGTCCGCGGTCGAGTTCGGTACGCCCCTCGCACTCATCGCCGTGCCGGAAGGCCTGGTGGTCATCACCCAATACCTTGGCTCGCCCACCTTTACGCTGCTCGACGCGGCCCTTGTGGCGATCCCCGCCAACGGAAACGGCGGTGGTGGCGGCGCCTGCTTCATCGCGACCGCAGCTTATGGCACACCCCTGGCGCGGGAGCTCGACGCACTTCGCGCGTTTCGCGATTCGGCCCTTCTCCGGACCGCGGCCGGCGCGGCGTTCACCGACGCCTACTACCGGATCAGCCCGCCGCTCGCGCGGGGGATTGCCGCAGATAGATCGCTCCAGGTGATCGCACGCGTGGCCATCTCGATCGCTTTGCCCGGCCTACGCACGGAGGGTATCTCGCTCGGCGCTCTGGCCGTAGTTCTCGTCGGGCTCGGCGGCACGATGACGGTGCGTCGTGTCCGGTTCACGCGGACGTTTCGAAGCTGATCGCCGAGAGACTCTTAGCGCGCGTACGCAGCCAATGCTGCAAGGGCGCCTTCTTGATCGTCGTGGCGAACAGCGCGATCTACGCCAGGATTTCTTTCACGACGCGCCCGTGGACGTCCGTCAGCCGGTAGTCCCGGCCCTGGAAGCGATACGTCAACCGCTCGTGATTGATGCCGAGGCAATGCAGGATCGTCGCCTGCAAGTCGTGGATGTGTACCGGGGTCTCGACAATCTTGAAACTGAACTCGTCCGTCTTGCCAACGGTCGCGCCGCGCTTCACGCCGCCGCCGGCCATCCAGATGGTGAAGGCGTGCGGGTGATGGTCGCGCCCGAGGAATTTCGATCCGTCGCGTTCTTCGTTCATCGCCGTGCGTCCGAACTCTCCGCCCCAGACCACGAGGGTCTCGTCGAGCAGGCCGCGCTGCTTGAGGTCTTTGACCAGCGCTGCCACCGGCCGGTCCATGGTCTTGCATTTTTCGGGCAGGTACTTGACGATGTCGTTGCCCTTGCCCGCGCCGTGCACGTCCCAGCCCCAGTCGAAAATCTGTACGAATCGCACGCCCTTCTCGGAGAGCCGCCGCGCGAGCAGGCAATTGTTCGCGAGCGACGCTTCGCCCGGCTTGGCGCCGTACATCTCGCGCACGCTGTCCGGCTCGTCAGCGATGTTCATCACCTCCGGCACTGAAATTTGCATGCGGTAGGCCATCTCGTACTGCGCAATGCGCGTGAGCGTCTCCGGATCGCCGTCGCGCGCGTGCTGCATTTGGTTCAAATCGCGCATCGCATCCAGCGTCAATCGGCGGCCGTCGCGGCCCATGCCTTCGGGGTCGCCGAGATACAGCACGGGATCGCCCGAGCTGCGGCATTGCACGCCCTGGTGGATGCTCGGCAGGAATCCGCTACCCCACACGCTTTTCCCCGCGTCGGGCGTATTGCCGCTGACGAGCACGACGAAGCCCGGCAGGTCTTCGTTCTCGCTACCGAGGCCGTACGTCGCCCACGAGCCCATCGCCGGCCGGCCGGGCAGCGCGGAGCCGGTGTAGAGGAACAACTGCGCGGGCGCGTGGTTGAACTGGTCCGTGAACATCGAGTTGACGATCGTGACGTCATCCACGATCTCCGCGAAGTGCGGCAGGATGTTCGACACCCAGGCGCCGCTCTGGCCGTGCTGCTCGAACTTGTGCGGCGACCCGAGGATTTTCGGGTGGCCCTTGATGAAGGCGAATCGCTCCTTCGCCATCAACTCATCGGGGCACGGCTGGCCGTCGAGCTTGTTGAGCAGCGGCTTGTAGTCGAAGAGGTCTTGCTGGGGCGGCGAACCCGCCATGTGCAGATAGATGACCCGCTTGGCGGTGGGCGCGATGTGCGGCAGGCCGGCGAGCGCGCCCGCGGCCGATGCCTGCGGCGCGAACAAACCGTTCAGCGCCATCGCGCCGATGCCCGCGTTGCACCATCCGAGGAATTGGCGGCGCGTGACGCCTTGCATTAACTCAAGTCCGGGATTCATCGCCGTCGCCCCGCTCCGTTAGCGCCGCGTCACAAATTCGTCCAGATTCAGGATTACATTTCCAACCGTGCTCCATGCCGCCGCCTCGGGCGCGCTCAGTCCATCGGGCAAGGCCCCGATCGGTTTCGTCGCCAGGGCTTGAGCGGCCTTCTCATCCTTCGAAAATCTTATCTTCTCACTCCGATACAGCTCGGCCAGCCGCGCGGCCTCGGGCTTCGCCGGGGGACGCGACAGCGCCGCCAGAAATCCATACTCGATTTTGCGGCGCGGCCCCCCCGCATCGTGCAGCGCCATCGCGCGGCCCAGCGCCTGCGCCGCCTCGATGTACACGGGATCGTTCAGCATCACGAGCGCTTGCAAGGGCGTGTTGGTCCGCACGCGGCGCACGAGGCAGACCTCGCGCGAGCCGGCGTCGAATGCGATCATCGAGGGATAGGGAGACGTCCGCCGCGCGTAGGTGTATAGCCCGCGGCGGTGCGCGTCCTCGCCCGTGCTCAGTTCCCACTTGTGCGAGCTGTACACCACGTTCCACACGCCGTCGGGCTGATACGGCATCACCGAGGGGCCGTAGCTCTTCGCGCTGAGCAATCCGGCGGCCTCGAGCGCGACGTCGCGCACGGCCTCCGCGTCGAGCCTGAACCGCGGGCCGCGCGCGAGCAGGTAGTTCTCCGGATCGCGCTCGCGCAGTTCGGGCGACACGGCGGACGACTGGCGGTACGTGGCGGACATCACGATGGTCTTGCAGAGACGCTTGAGGCTCCAGCCGCGGTCCATAAACTCGACCGCGAGTCCATCGAGCAGTTGCGGGTGCGACGGCAGTTCGCTGCGCATCCCGAAATCCTCGCTGGCCTTCAGCAGCCCCACCCCAAAGAAACGTTCCCAGTAGCGATTGACGGCGACACGGGCGGTAAGCGGATTGTCGCGCGCGACGATCCATTGGGCGAAGCCCAGCCGGTTTTTCGGCAGTCCCGCCGGGAACGGCGGGAACACGCCCGGCGTGTCCGCATCGACGAGATCGCCGGGGTTCAGGAAACTGCCGCGATTGAACATGCGCGTCTCGCGCCGCACGGGATCTGGCAATTCCTGAAGAATCGGTACGCGCACGATTCGCGCCGTGATCGCGTCTCGTTCGGTCTTTGCGGCCTCGAGTTCGGTCTCAAGCCCCTTCAACTCTTCTGTGCGGCGCTCGCGATCCTCGGTCGAAATGGACTGATCTTCGAGAGTCTTTTTGGCTGTATCTACGGCCGCCCTCGCCTTGTCCGCGCGCTCGGCCGCCAGCTGCTCCGCCGCGAGGTCGGCGTCGGACGCAAACACGAGCAGCGGCTTCTCGTCGTTGGTATCGCGATCGGCCGTTTGGTTGAAAAACGCGTAGCTGCGGTAGAAGTCGGCCTGCGGGATCGGGTCGTACTTATGGTCGTGGCATTGCGCGCACTGGATCGTCGTGCCCATCCACGCCGCATACGTCGTATTCACGCGATCGATCACCGCTGACACGCGGAACTCTTCGTCGTCCGTGCCGCCTTCGTCGTTCACCATCGTGTTGCGGTGGAAACCCGTCGCCAGTATCTGATCCTCGGTCGGGTTGGGCAGCAGATCGCCCGCGAGTTGTTCAATCGTGAATTCGTCGTAGGGCATGTCCGCGTTCAGCGCGCGGATCACCCAGTCGCGGTAGGGCCAGAGCGTGCGCGGGTCGTCTTTCTCGTAGCCCTTCGTGTCCGCGTAGCGCGCGATATCGAGCCACACGCGCGCCCAGTGTTCGCCGAAGCGCGGCGAGGCGAGCAGTTCATCGACGACGGCCTCGTACGCGCTCGCGCGGCGCGCCTTCGCGAAGGTCTCCACCTGCGCGACACTCGGCGGCAGGCCGATCAAATCCAGGTAGAGCCGGCGAATGAGCGTGTACTTGTCCGCCTCGGGGGCGGGCGCGAGCCCTTCCTTTTCCAATCGCGCCAGGACAAAGCGATCGATCTCGTTGCGCGGCCACGCGGCGTCTTTCACGGCGGGCGACTCCGGGCGCTCGGGTTTTACGTAGGCCCAATGGGGCGTGTAGATCGCGCCCTCGGCGATCCAGCGGCGCAAGGCCTCTATCTCGTCCGCATGGAGCGCGGGGCTGACTTCGGCCGGCGGCATGCGGTACTTCTCGTCGTCCGACGACACCCGCCGAATCATCTCGCTGTCGTCGGGCTTGCCCGGCACAATTGGCGCGATGCCGTTCCGGTTCGGCTTCGTTGCATTCTCGAAACTGTTGAAGCCTGGACGCCCCTTGCGCGCGCGGACATCCGGCCCGTGGCACTTGAAACAGTGATCGGCCAATAACGGACGAATCTGCCTCTCGAAATCGACCGAGTCCTCGGCGAAACACAGCGGCGACGCGCCGGCGAACAGCGCCGCAGTCAGGGTCGAGCCGATTTTCTTGCCCAAGGTCATAGGAGTTCGTGCTTTCCTAGTCCGCGCCGCGTCCGCCAACTATCTTAACAGGCCGCGAACAGGGCGGCAACGGCCCGCGCCGGAGTACAATCGGTCGCAAAACTTGGGATGAAATAATGAAATTTCAAGGCGTAGTCGTTCTCGACGTCGGCAAGACGAACAAGAAAATCGCGGTGTACGGCCGCGACTTCCGGGTGCTCGCCGAGGATCGCATCGCGCTGGGCACCGCCGAATGGAAGGGCTTGGAAATCGAACGCAGCGGCGAGGTCCTCGCATGGTTCCGCGGAAAACTGCGGGAGTTCGCGCGCGACTTTGATATTCGGGCGATCAGTGTCTCGGCGCACGGTGCGACCTTTGCCCTGCTCGACGCGGATGGAAATCTCGCGCTTCCCATTGTCAGCTACACCTCGTCCGTCAGCGCCGAAGTCCAGGACGAGTTCTACCGCGAATTCGGAAGCCGCGACGCCCTGTACCGCGCGACCGGATCGCCGGATCTCGGCTTCGTCAACATGGCGAAAATGCTCTACTATGTCCGCACGCGCCTCCCCAAGCGATGGGAGCCATGCCGCCACGGGCTCTTCTACGCGCCCTATTTTTCGTTCGCGCTCAGCGGGCGAATGGCGCTCGAGCCTACTTTTGTCGGCAATCATTCCTACCTCTGGGACTTCAACACGCGCGGCTGGAGCGAAGTCGCGCGGCGGCTCGGCGCGGATCGCCTCTTCGGCGGCCCCATGCGCGCGCCGTGGGACGCGCTTGGCCCGCTGCGCGAGGACTGGGCCCGCGATTGCGGCGTCGGGCCGGAGTGCTGCGTGGCGGTGGGCATTCACGACTCGAACGCGAACCTGCTCCCTTACCTCGTGCGCGAACAGTCCAACTTCGTGCTCGCCTCGACGGGCACCTGGTGCGTGCTGATGCGCCCGGCGGCAACGCCCGCGCTCACGGACGCTCAGGTCAAGGCTGGCGTCTTCTTCAACCAGAGCGCGTTTCAGGAGCCGGTGCTCACGGGACTTCTGCCGGCAGGCATGGAGTATGAAACCTTCGCGTCCTTCGCCCCCTTTACCGACGCACAAGACGAGGAGGCGCTCGCGCGGGTCATCTCGGATCGCGACGTGTTTGTCATACCGGGCACACTGCCGGATGTCCCCGTCTTCCCCGGCGCGGCGCCGGGGCTCGTTGCAGGCAAGGAGCGCTTCACGCTCGACGATCTGCGCGCGGGCCGCGGCGCGGACACCATTCGCGCGCTCGGCCAGCGCTACTTCGCCGCGCTCAATCTCGCGCTGGCACTCGCGACGAAGCGCTCGCTCGCGCACCTCGACGCGCCGCGTGGCGCGCGCGTGTACATCGAAGGCGGTTTCGCCTCAAACACGGTCTATTGCCGGCTCATGGCGACACTCTGCCCGGAATTCGAGTGGTTGCTCACGCAAGCCAAGGAAGGCACGTCCCTCGGCGCGGCCCTCTGCGGCTGGGCGGCCGCAGAGGGCGTCGATCCGCGGCAGATGACTTCGCGCTACATGATCGACGACACCCCGATCGCGCCCTATGCTTGTCTGCATCTCGATCCATATGAACACTCGTTCGCAGGGATCTTGAAGGAA
>JBCLBO010000042.1:0-25661 GCA_038916785.1 Candidatus Hydrogenedentales bacterium
GCATAGGGGATTTGGGTGCAGGGGTTTTCCGGCTGACCGGTGCGGAGGGTTTTGGTGGCATGGGTTTCCGGTCTCTGTGGGGCGGGCCTCAGCGTTGAGGTACTAGGACTGGTGCTCGGCGGGAAACGAGGATTTTGGCTCATTCTCCATCGGCCGGAGGCCGATGGTACAAAGGGACGGCGAACGGGAATAGGACCATTTTAGTGCCTGGTTTTGATATTGGCGGCACCCGTGATATTATCGGGGTGTTAGAGGGTCTAGAGGGCGGCGTGATATCTTGACGGCGGCGGTGTCGTGCCCGGTGTCCATTTGGAGGTAAACCTTGTGTCTATGAAGCAGACTGCGCTTTGGCGCGGCGTGGCGGCTGCCGGGATCGCATTTGCGGCAGGTTGGTCGGGCGCGGAGGCGCCGGCGGGCCCGGTGACGTTTGCGAAGGACGTGTTGCCGATCTTGCAGAAGAATTGCCAGGATTGCCACCGGCCTTCGGGGGCGAACCTTTCGGGGATGGTGGCGCCGATGTCGCTGACCTCGTATGAAGAGGCGCGCCCGTGGGCGAAGGCGATGGCGACGGCGGTGAGTACGAAGAAGATGCCGCCGTGGTTCGCGTCTCCGGAGCAGCACGGAATTTTCGAGTTGGAGCGCGGGCTCACCCAGGACGAGATAGATACGATCGTGCGCTGGACGGAGTCGGGCGCGAAACGCGGCGACCCGAAAGACGCGCCCGAGCCGATCGAATTCCCGTCGGCCCAGGGTTGGGTGATGGGTGAGCCGGACATCGTGATTCCGCTGCCGGAGCCGTATTGGGTGGCGGACGAGATCGAGGACATCCAACCGAGCTTCGATCTGATCCTGACGGAGGACATGCTCGCCGAGGACAAGTGGGTGAAATGGATCGAGTTTCGGCCGGGCTGCAAGATCATCCATCACGGCGGCGCGAGCACGCAGCCGCTGGGCCCGGACGGCAAGGCGGTCGTCGATCCGATCAGCGGCGGCAAGCTGATCGGCACGGCGCAGGGCGACGGTCCGGATGTGTGGCCGGAGGGCTTCGGCAAGCTGGTGCGCAAGGGGTCCCGCTTGTCGATGAGCATTCACTACAACAAGGAGCCGGGGCCGGGCACGGGCGTGTGGGACCGATCGATGGTCGCGATTAAGTGGCAGACGACGCCGGTGAAACACGTGGTGCGCTCGGCGGGGGTGAGCTCGCGCGGCTGGGAAATCCCGCCGAACACTGCGGACTGGCCGGTGGGCGCGGCGAAGACTTTTGCCGAGGATAGCTACATCATCAACATGATGCCGCACATGCACTGGCGGGGGAGTTCCGCGAAGTATGTGCTGGTGTATCCGGACGGCACGCGCGAGACGCTGCTGGACGTTCCGGGGTACAATTTTGCGTGGCAGACTACGTACACGTACAAAGAGCCAAAGTTTGTGCCCGCGGGCGGGCGGCTCGAAGTGACGATGGTGTACGACAATTCGCCGCAGAACGCGGACATCAAAGACCCGGAGCGGCCAATCAGCTTTGGGTCGATGACGAAGGACGAGATGAATATCGGCTGGACGGAGTATGCGAACGCCGAGCCGATCGAGGATATTTTTAATCACGACTTCGGCACCGAGGGGACGGGCGTCGAAGATTTGGATCCGGAATGACAATCGGCGAGAGCCGCAGGGAGATGGGTGCGATGCTTCAAAGCTATGGAATCGCGGGAGCGCTCTTGGCCGGGGCGCTGTGTTTCGGTGCGCAGGCGGAAGACAGGGTCACGTTCAGCAGGGACGTGCTGCCGATCCTCCAGGAACACTGCGTGAAGTGTCACCGGCCCAGCGGCGACAACATCGCGGGGATGGTCGCGCCGATGTCGCTGATGACGTATGAAGAAGTGCGGCCGTGGGCGAAGGCGGTGGCGAAGGCGGTGTCGGAGAAGAAGATGCCGCCGTGGTTTACGACGCCTCAGTTCCACGGGATATTCGAGAACGAGCGCGTATTGACCGAGGCGGAGATCAAGACGATCGCGACCTGGGTGGAATCGGGGGCCGCGCGCGGCAACCCGCAGGACGCGCCCGCGCCGCTGACGTTTGAAGACACGGGCGGCTGGCTCACGGGCACGCCGGACCTGGTGGTGAACATGCCGAAGCCGTACTTTGTCGCGGACGATGTCGTGGATCTATACCAGAATTTCGTGACCGAGCCGCTGACGGAACAGGAGTTGCCGAAAGACCGGTGGTTGCGATCGATCGAGTGGCGCGGCGACAGCGAAGTGGTGCATCACATCGTGGGCGCGGCGAGCGTGAAGGACGAGAAGGGCGAGGTGCTCAGGTATGAGCTCGAGTCGATCGCGCCGGGCGAAGAGGGCACGGTGTTCTCCGAGGGCTACGGCAAACTCCTGCCGAAGGGATCGAAGATTCACTTCGCGATGCATTACCACAAGGAAGCCGGCCCCGGCACGGGCGTATGGGACCGGTCGATGGTGAGTTTCCGCTTCTGGGACGAGGAGAAGGACCCGAAGGTGCGCTTCGCGGTGGCGCGATCGGGGATCAGCAATTTCACCTTCGAAATTCCGCCGAACCATGCGGCGTGGCCGGTGGGCGCGGCGATGATCTTCGAGGAGAACACGACGATCCTCTCGCTGCATCCGCACATGCATTTGCGCGGCAAGGACGCGCGCTACATCGCGTATTATCCGGACGGGACGACGGAGGAGTTGCTGTGGGTGCCGGCCTTCGACTTCAACTGGCAGCTCGACTACACGTATGCCGAGCCGAAGAAGGTGCCTGCGGGCACGCGCATCGAATACACGGCGCACTACGACAACTCGGCGGACAACCTGTATAACCCGGACCCGGAGATCTCGATGGCGTGGGGCGGCCCGACGACTATGGAAATGATGATCGGATTTATTTCGTACTGCAACACCGAGCCGAGCGACAATCCCATGCCGGCGGCGCGGCGGGCGACGGGCGAAGGCACGGACTGAGCCGCGCGCACGAGTCAATCGACCCGCCCCGGAATCCCGCGATCGTGGATTCCGGGGCGTTGCCTTGGATACAGTAGGCGATTCGCGGGTGCCCCGACGAATCCGGCGCGGCGCACATAAAAAGGACAACGCTCATGTTTGCGAGATCGAAGTATTGGACGATGGCGGCGGCGTTTGCGCTCTACGGGTTCGTGACGGACAGCGGCGCGCAAGAGCAAAAGAAGCCAGCGGCGGACGCGCCGCAAGCGGCGGCGAGCGGCGAGGACGCGCCACTGGAGACCTCGGGCCAGGATACCACCGAGGCGGCCGAGCGGGCGCGCCAGCGGCGGCGTGTGCAGACGACGACCACCGCGCTGCTGAAGTTCGGCGACAAGAGCGTCAGTGTGTTGGCCGCGATTCTGAAGAGCAGCGGGCACGATTACAAGGAAATCGCGAATGTGAAAGACGGCGAGGTGCTGGCGCTGACGCGCAGCCAGGCGATTAAGCTGAAGACCGACCTTGCGCTGACCTTCGGCGATTTGACGCTGAATACGGAGAACGTCGCCAAGGGTTACGCCGGCGTATACAGCGTGTGGCTCAAGAAGTCCGCGGCTGGGTGGAATTTCATCTTCAACGAGAAGCCGGACGTGTGGGGCACCATGTACGATCCGGCGGCGAACGTGGGCGAGATCCCGGTGGAATATGCCAAGCTCGACACGCCGGTAGAAGCGCTAAAATTCGAGCTGACGCAGGAGGACCAGGGTGGCGTCATGAAAATTTCGTGGGGCGAGCATCAGTGGTCCGCCCAGTTCACGCTCGCCCAGTGATGCGGTTGCGCGCCGCCGCAGGTTGGATTGCTTGCGCGGCGGCGTGCGTTTCGCCCGCGTTCGCCGGCGGTTATGACACATCGGGCGGCGAATGGCCCACCTACGGCGGCGATTTGTACAGCCGGAAGTATTCTCCGCTCGATCAGATTAACGCGGAAAATTTCGGCACGCTCCGGGTCGCATGGCGCTGGAAGTCTGTGGACGATCGGATCAGCAAGACGGTCGCGGGCGGCGAGTGGTGGACAACATCGACGCCGGTCTTCGACGACTTGCAGAAGGACAATCCGAAGCGCTGGCGCGGGGGGCTGGCGCCGCGGCTGGCCGGGCTGAAGGGGACGCCGCTGATGGTGGGCGGCGTGCTGTATATGACGACCGCGCTCTACCAGGCGGCCGCGATCGACGCGAAGACCGGCGAGACGCTGTGGGTCTTCAATCCGAAGAGCTACGAGACCGGCACGCCGACGATGAGCATCTATTGGAACCACCGCGGCCCGGCGTATTGGAGCGGCGGCACGCAGTCGCGCATCTATTGGGGCACGGGCGACGCGTGGCTGTATTGCGTGGATGCGAAGACTGGGCGGCCGGTGGCGGAATTCGGCGAGGGCGGGCGCGTCGATCTCACGCAGGGCGTGCCGCGCGCGGAACGCGACAAGCGCGACTACCTGAATGCGCTGCTGTATTCGTGCGCGTCGCCGCCGCTGGTGGTGAACGATGTCGTGATCACGGGTCAATCGATCGCGGACCGGCGCGTGACCAAAGAGGCGCCGCCCGGCTGGGTGCGCGGGTGGGACGTGCGGACCGGCGCGCTCCGGTGGACCTTCAAGACGATCCCGGGGGCAGGCGAGTTCGGCAACGAGACCTGGGAGAACGGGTCGGCGGAGTATTCCGGCAACACGAACGTGTGGACGCAGATGAGCGCGGATCCGGAGCTGGGCCTGGTGTACTTGCCGACCGGCACGCCGACGAATGACTTTTTCGGCGGGCACCGCCTGGGCGACAACTTGTACGCGGAGTGCGTGGTCGCGGTGAAGGCGGACACGGGCGAGCGCGTGTGGCATTTTCAAACCGTACATCACGGCGTGTGGGACTATGACAATCCCGCCGCGCCGAACTTGATCGACATCGTGGTGGATGGGCAACCGATCAAGGCGGTGGCGCAGATTACCAAGCAGGGGTTTGTGTTCACCTTCGATCGCGCGACGGGCAAACCCGTGTGGCCGATTGCGGAGACATCGGTCTCGACGGAGACCAACATTCCCGGCGAGCGCCTCTCCCCCACTCAGCCGGTGCCGTCGAAGCCGGCGCCGTTTGAATATCAGGGTGTGTCACTGGACGACTTGATCGATTTCACGCCGGAATTGCACCAGATGGCGCTGGACATTGTGAAGGACTATACGATCGGCCCGCTGTTCACGCCGCCGATGCTGGAGAAGGCGACGATCATGCGGCCGGGGCTTGGGGGCGGCGCGAACTGGCAGGGCGCTGCGGTGGATCCCGAGACGGGCGTCCTCTACGTCCCTTCGGTGGCCGGATACTCCGTCGTGCGTTTCTACACGCCCGGTGCGGACCTTGGCGGCGACCTCGACTACACGCACGGCGCGCGCGGCGGCCTCGCGCAAGGGCCGAAGGGGCTGCCGCTGTTCAAGCCGCCGTATTCGCGCGTGACGGCGATCGACATGAATACCGGCGAGCAGGTGTGGATGGCGCCGACGGGCGCCGGCGACGTATTTCGCAATCACGAGGACTTGAAGGCGCTCAATTTGCCGCCGCTCGGCGGCGACGGCGAGACCGGGCCGCTGCTGACGAAGACTTTGTTGTTTCTGGGGCTTGCGCCGACGGAAGGCACGCCGACGCTGACGGCCTACGACAAGAAGACCGGCGCCGTCGTGGGTGCGGTCGAGTTGCCAGGAAAACCGATCGGCACGCCGATGACCTATCTGCACGAGGGCAAGCAGTACATCGCACTGACCTGCGGCGGGAATCCGCCGGAGTTGGTGGCGCTCGCGCTGCCGGAGTAGGACGACGACCGGGACGCTGGTCCCCGTTCGAAGGGCCAAGGATAATTTGGACATGATTTACACGATTCACAAGAGTTGATTTCATTATCTTGTAAATCGTGTGAATCATGCCCGTAGTTTTCGGAATTGCTAAAGCAAATTATCCACCGATAGATACAGATGGACACCGATGACCGCAATAAAATGGAAAGAAGTCTGGTCCCGATCGTATCGATGATTTGTTAAAATGCTCTAGCTTTCCGCGGAGTCCACATTGGCCCGGGAGACTCTGCTGTTCGCTCCGCAGGATGCGGCGAAAACTTCGGCATGAATCGGGCTGGATCGGCGTCCAAAATTCGGTGTTTTCGTGCTATTTCATCGAGGGGATCAGGGGTGGTGGGTATTGGGTGACCAACGCGATGTGTCTATATGTAGTTGGCGTGAAAGGCTTATTTTCGATACCTAGAAAATTTGTGTTGACATCCACTACAGGTTGTAGTATAAAGGTTGCGGTGTCAGGGGGTGACACAGCAGGGGGATCGGGTCGGGGCCTACACCTCTCCACAGCCTAGCAGCCGTAGGAACCACTCACGCCCGGTAAAAAGCTCTGCAACGAGTTGACGTAGCGCGGTGACCGCAGCCCACCCGCCCGTCGTTTATAGCTCGAATTCGTGCCTTGCGCCAGGTCACGAAGTCGCCTCAAAGACACACCCCGCAATTACGGGCGGTGGGTTTCGACCCACCGCCCCGTCTCTTTTTTTGAGGATTCGGGCGAAAGCGGGATCATTCTGACGCGAATCGTGTGCAGGGCGATGGTGCGTTCAGGCTTCACATCGCGGAGTCGCCGAAAGTGATGGCCAGTCTCCGGTTCACCGACGGGGAGATTCTTCGCTTCGCTGCTAAAAGAACAATTCGGCTCACGCGGAGGAAATGAGGCGCGGAGGGTATTGGTGGCGGAGGGTATTGGTGGCGCGGGCTTCCAGCCCGTGCGGGGCGGGCCCGACTCTTGTGGTACGACGAGCGGTATCCGGCAGGAAACGGAGATTCCAGCTCATTCTCCATCGGCTGGAAGCCGATGCCACCAAGGGACTCGTTTTCTTTCTGCAAACTCCGGCGATGGCCGGTGGGAACTCAGAATGACAAAGGGTGTGTTCTGGGACGAATTGCAACGGAATCGCCTCAGGATGAGCTGGAGCCTCCGTCGCTATTTTTCCCCATCGTTTGCGTCGTCGCCTGACTGGTCCGCGCCTTCTTCGTCGAAGACGTCGGGGGCGGTTGGCGGGGCGGTGTCTTCGAGGCGGGGTTCTTTGGGCGGCATGAGCCCGCGCAGTTCGCGGAGTTCGCCGTAGCACAGGAGGACGTCGCCTTCGCGGACGACTTCGTCACCTTTCGGGTTCGGGATGACGGCGCTTTTTCGCGTGATGCTCATGACGTGGATGTTGCGCGCGGTGAGGTTGGTCTCGCGCAGGGCCTTGTCGGCGAGGTGCGGCATGTTGTGCAGGGCGAATTCCGCGATGCCGTAGCCGCCGGTGAGGCGCAGGCGCTGGCGCAGGTCTACGTCGGGCACGAGCACCTGCTGTTGGATGTCTTCGATGATGGCGCCGGCGATGTCCACCTGCGTGGCCTTTTCGATGCCCTCGAGGCCGGGCGACGAATTGACCTCGAGCACGCGCGGGCCTTCGTTCGATTCCAGCATGTCCACACCGGCGAGGCGCAGGCCCATGATTTGCGTCGCGCGGATCGCGGTGGTCTCGTAGGCCGCGTCGAGCTGCACGGCCTCTGCCGTCGCGCCGCGGTGGATGTTGCTGCGGAACTCGCCCGGCCGCGCCATGCGGCGCATGGCGGCGACGACGCGGTCGCCGACGACGAAGGCGCGGATGTCGCGCCCGCCGCTCTCGGCGACGAATTTTTGGATGAGCACGTTTTGCCGCGCGAGCTGCAAAGTCTGGATGATGGCTTCGGCCATTTTGGTGGTCTCGGCGAGGATCACGCCGATGCCCTGCGTGCCTTCGAGGACCTTGATGATGACCGGCGGCCCGCCGAGGCGGTTGATGGCGGGGAGGATTTCGTCCTTGTCGCGCACGAACGCGGTGGCGGGCAGGCCGATGTCGTATTTGCTAAGGACCTGCATGGCGCGCAGCTTATCGCGCGAGCGCGCGATGGCGAGCGCGGGATTGATGACGTAGACGCCCATTTGCTCGAACTGTTGCACCAGGGCGAGGCCGAAGAAAGTGATCGAGGCGCCGATGCGCGGGATGACGGCGTCGATGTGCGGCAGGCTGCGGTGGCGGTAGTAGAGCCCCGGTTTCTGGTGCTCGATCATGATGGAGAAGCGCAGCGTATCGAGCACGCGCGCCTCGTGGCCGCGCTGGCGCGAGGCCTCGCGCAGGCGCCGCACGCTGTACGACCGGGGATTGCGGCTCAGGATCGCGATTCTCATCGCTTCGTCTTCTTCAATTTATTGAGCTTCTTCTTCGGCGCGTGAACACTGCGGCGGGAGACGTCGACGAGGAAGTCGCTATCGAGCGCCTCGCGGCCGATCAACATGCGGTAGATCATGGTTTCACGGGAGATCAACGAGATTTCGATTCGCTTCTCCACGGGACCGATGCGGACGCGCGTCTTCACAAAACAGCGCTCGGAATAGTCGCCGCTGCTGCTGCGCACCCGGCCCCAGCGGGACACTCGCGCCGTCACGCTCTTTCGGCGGTGGGAGTTCTTGCGGGAGAGCACGACATCGAAGCGGACCTGACTCTCGGAGAGATACTCGACGTTTTCGACGTGAAGCGCGCTGGTCCTGGCGCCGGTGTCGACCTTGGCGTTCAGGCGGCGGATTCCCCAGTCGACGAAGTCGACCGGCTCGGACCATCCGATGACGCTGCGCGCGGGTTTGCGCGGGAGTCCCTCGCTGCTGGTGTCGGCCATTGCGATTTTTTTCACCACTCCGGATTCGGACGCGCTGGAGAATAGCACGCGCTCGCGCGTCAATGCGGCTCGGGGGCGTCGCGGTAGTTGAGCGGCGGCTTCTGGTTCTTCTCGATCATGGGCGCGTAGGGCAGGTGCTTGGTGCGGCGTTCGAGTTCCTGCTTGGCGCGGGCGAGGGTATCGGGATCGTGGGCGAGGTCCCAGGCGGTGGCGGCGAGTACGCGCGCGGCGAGCTCCATGCCCTTGCGGCCGAGGGTCGTGCCGCCGGCGGCCACAGCCTGCCAGGAGTGCGCGGGCGTGCCGGGGACCCAGCAGGCGGTGCGGAAGCCGGTGGTCGGCGTGACCCAGGACACATCGCCGACGTCGGTCGATCCCTTGCTCACTTCGCCGTCGCGATCCAGCACTTTCGCGCTCAGACCGAGGTCGGCGGGCGCGTCGAGGGTCTGGTGGATCTGCTCGGCGAAACGTTTTTCTTCATCCGTGTAGGTGATGTTCGCGAGCGCGCGGATATTGCGCAGGGTCACGTCGGTGAGGGCGTCGTTCGAGAGCAGATTGTAGGTGCCGCCGAGGTTTTCGACTTCGAGTTGAGTCTCGGTCGCCATCGCGCCGGCCTGCGCGCAGAGCAGCAGACGGCGGTAGAGCTCGTACACGACCGCGGCGTCAGGATGGCGGACGTAATAATAAATCTCGGCGAATGCGGGCACGACATTGGGCGCGTCGCCGCCGGCGGTGATGATGTGGTGGATGCGCGTGTAGTCGGGCGTGTGTTCGCGGAGCAACTCGGAGGCGTGGGCCATGAGCTCGACGGCGTCGAGCGCGGAGCGGCCCTGCTCGGGCGCGCCGGCGGCGTGGGCGGCCTTTCCGCGAAACCGGAATTTTGCGGAGATGCGGGCCATGTTCGTCGGGTCGCCGGCGGTATTTCGATCGCCGGGGTGCCAATGCAGCACGGCGTCGCAGTCTTGGAAGAGCCCGGCGCGGACCATGAACACTTTGGCGGCGCCGCCCTCCTCGGCGGGAGTGCCGTAGTAACGAATCGTGCCGGGCATCTCCCCCGCTTTGATCTGTTCGGCGAGCGCGAGCGCGGCGAGCATGGAGCCCGCGCCGAAGAGATGGTGGCCGCAGCCGTGGCCGTAGGAGTTGCCGGGGCGCGGCTCTTTCTGCGGCACGGCTTCTTGCGAGAGTCCAGGCAGCGCGTCGAATTCGCCCAAGATGCCGATAATGGGTTTGCCGCTGCCGAGGGTTGCCACGAAGGCGGTCGGGATATCGGCGACACCCCGCTCGACTTTGAAGCCCGCGTCCTCGAGCGTTTGCGCGAGCAAGGCGGACGACTTCACTTCCTGGTAGCCAGGTTCGGCCCAGTCCCAAATCTTGAGCGCGCTCTGCCAGGTGTCCTCGAGACGCGCGTCGATCGCGGTGTTGAGTGCGGCTTTGTCGGCCCGGGCGAAAGTCGCGGCGAACAGGATCGGCAAGAAGATTAGAGGTCGCAGATTTCCGAGCATGGTTGTCCCTTCAAGATATCGGCGAAACTCAGACTACACGAAATGCGCTTCGCCGCGCATGATCGCGGATCCGGATTGATTCATGAGAACTGAGGACCGGTTCGTTGCGGAAAGTGGTTGTTCCGGTTCATTCTTCATCGGCCGGAGGCCTATGCTACGGGGGCGGCGTTGTTCCATCTGTAAACTCCGGCGATTGCGGCGGTGAACTCACGAACAATTAACCGAAGTAAACTCGGGTTGAACGATCGGGCGCGGTGCATTAGAATGAGGGGGCTTCGACCCCTTGGCGCGGCGCGTGGGAGGCATGCATGAGCAAGACCATCAACGATTCCGCCTATTGGCGCGAATTTGAGAAGAACGAACTCACCCACTCCGCGGCGCACTACCTGATGGCGATCGACAGCCTGCGCGAGGAGTTGGGCTACGCGCGCGTGACGGATGTGGCCGAGAAGCTCGAAGTTTCGCGCGGGGCCGCTTCGATGTTCATCACGCAACTGAAGAAACGCGGGTGGGTGAAGGAAGATCCGAACCGTTTTTTGCTGCTCACGGACCGGGGCGAGGCCGTGGTCAATCTGGTGGAACACAATTTCCGGATCGTGTCGCGCTTCTTTACGGATTTTTTGAAGGTCGAAAAAGACGTCGCATTCGCGGACGCGTGCAAGATCGAGCACTTGCTGAGCCTGGAGACGGGCAAGCGCCTGCTTGGGTTGATGCACTTCGTCGAGGCAAACGCCAAAGTGCACGGACAGATGGACGAGTTTCTCGAATCCGGCAAGCAGCAGCGCGAAGACATCGAGGGCTGCCCCATCTGCGAGGGGACGGTCGAGGCGGAGACCGTGGAGCCGGCGCCGCCGCATCGCAAGCCCAGCCGCACGCGCGCCGCGAAAAACTGAAGTCGCGGCGCCGCTGGCGCTATGCTGACGGTTCTCCCGGAGGCGTGAGGCCGCCGGTATCATCCACCAACCGCGAGGCGCCGCCGAGTCCATGCCTGAGACCCGTCTGACCCGCCGCAGCTTTATTCACACCGGTACTCTCGCCGCTGCCGCGGGCGCGGCCAGCTTGAGCGCGAAAAGTTGCGCGCGGACGATTGGCGCCAACGACCGATTGCGAGCAGGCGTCATCGGCTGCGGCGGGATGGGCGGCAACCATTTGGGTACGCTGATCGCGCTGGCGGGCGAGGACAACATCGCGTTGGGCGTGGCCTGCGACGTGAACCCGGAGCGGGCGCTGGCGTATCGCGATTGCATCGCGGATGCCGGCGGGAAAGCGCGGGCTTCGACGGATTACCGCGACGTGCTGGCCGATCCGGAGATCGACTACGTCGTCATTGCGACGCCGGAACACACGCACCACTACCTCTCCATGGCCGAGCTGGAGGCGGGCAAACAAGTCTACTGCGAGAAACCGCTTTGCTACGACATCCGCGAGGCGAAGGAAGTCGTGGCGAAGGCGAGTAAGACGTTAGCACGCATATGCGTTGACACCTTGCGGGCGCGGTGCTAGACTACCGGCGTGCCGCTTGGCGACCCTGTGCCAGCGGCATGCCGCGGAGACGATGTAGTGAAGGGCCCCGTGCCTCACAGGTGGATATGGGTCGGTGTGGCGGTGCTCGCCACCGCCTTGGCGCACGTCTCCATCCCCCACTCCCACGCTAACGCCAGCGACACGGCGCGTTGCGCCATCCACGCGGCGGGCGCGGGCAGCTTTGTCGCTGCGCCGGCGCCGTCCGCCTCGTTGCTTCCGCCTCCGCCCGCCCCGTTGACAGTCGCGGCCGAGCGCGCGCCAAGCTGCACCGCTCCGGAAGCGCCCTGGTCTCCCCGCGCCCCTCCCTCGCAAGTCCTCGGATAAAAACCACAAACGCTTCACGGCCCCCACGGTGCATTCGCGCATCGCGGGCCCGGCCCCGATGGCGTAGGCGCGCCGCCGCGGACTTCACCAGGACTTCAAACGGGAGTATTGCATCATGTCTACCTATCGCCGGAAATCCGGCTTTACTTTAATCGAACTGTTGGTGGTCATCGCAATCATTGGCATCCTCGCCGCCATACTGCTGCCCGCGCTCGCACGGGCGCGCGAGGCGGCGCGGCGCGCGAGTTGCGCGAACAACCTCAAACAAATGGCCCTCTCGCTGAAGATGTACGCCAGCGAGGAGCGCGGCGAACGGTTTCCTCACATTCAGGTAAGCAATTGCGTTCCTGAACTCTTTCCGACATACAATTGGATGTTCGATGTACGTGTGATGTATCCAGAGTACCTCCCAGATCTAAACGTAATGGTATGTCCAAGTACGTTCGCAGGCGCCGACGCAGTCGAACAATGGGACGAGGGCAACACCGTCGCGCTCCACTGGCAGGTGTCGGCGAACCCGGCCTTGGGAGTGTCGAACGACGGCACCGTAACGCCGTGCGAGGTGGTGAACGAACCGTATTACTACTACGGCTGGGCATTTCATCGCCGTATGTTCACCGACCCGGCCGAATTTCTGACGCTCGAAGATGCGCTCATCTTTCAGTTCCAAGACAAAGTTGTGAACGGATTCGCGCTCGCGAACGACATCGAGGGCATGCGGGACTTTGTCGATGAAGACTATCCACTCGAAACCGCGGCCAACACTTTCGGCGAGATTGCCGGCCGAGACCGCCTTGTACGCTTGCGTGAGGGCATTGAGCGTATCTTCATCACGGACATCAACAATCCCGGCGCGAGCTCGCGCGCGGCGTCAGATGTCGTGATCCTGCACGATGCGGTTTCCCCCGAACCGGAACACTTCAATCACGTGCCCGGTGGCGCCAACGTGTTGTATCTTGATGGGCACGTTGAGTTTCAGAAGTGGGTGCCGAATCCAGGCAATCTGAACGGCGAGTTCCCGGTGAACGGCGCGGCGCTGATCCTGCATGAAGTTCCCGAAGTGTTTCTCCCCTAGCCCTATTATCGGTCGATAATTCGACTCGCCAAGGCGCGGCGATTTACGCTGCGTCTCGGCGCGTCGTGTTTAGCGCAGCGCCACGAATGTGCTATCGTCACCTTCCTGTAAGGATTCCATTCATGAGCGAAACTGTTGCACCCCGCGAGAACCTGCGTCCTGCGATTGCCCGCATCCTGGCGTTGAGCGGGGCCGCGTTCCTATTCTTGCTTTGGCTGCTTTACTTCAGGAAGGGTGGGGACGACACCAATCCCGACGCGCTCTCATTTCTGCCGGCGGTGAACGCTGCGCTGAACGGCTTGGCCGCGACCTGCATCACAGCGGGGGTCATCGCCATCAAGACTGGCCGCAAGCGTGTCCATGTGACGTTCATGATCACGGCGCTTACGCTGTCGGTGGTTTTTCTGATTAGCTATGTCACGTACCACACGCTGCATGGCGACACAAAATTCCTGACCCAGGGCGCGATCCGGTACGTGTATTTCTTTGTCTTGATCTCGCACATTATCTGCACGGTATTTGCGCTGCCGCTGATTATGAGCGCGGTTTTTTTCGCGGTGACGCGCCGGTTTGAACTTCACAAGCGGGTCGTCAAGTTCACCGTGCCGCTGTGGCTCTATGTTTCGGTGACGGGTGTCGTGATTTACTTCTTGCTCCGCGCCAATTCCTGAGCGCGTTCGCCACGCATGGGCGGGGCACCCATGCTACGGGCGTGGCACCCACATCTGCTTTATGCGATCACCTTGGGTTGGCCATCGGGGACGCACAGATACCGATCGAAATCAGTGTGGCCCACGGCGCGCAGGAAGTCCTCGTCGATCAGCGCCCGGCCGTTGGAAGCTTCGGGGTGTTGCACGATTTCCCAGGCGGCGTCCGCGAGGATGTCGGCTTTGCGCCAGACGCTGGGGTCGCCGAGCTTCCAGTTGATGGTGGCGAAGCTCTCGATGAGCGTCTTCGGCCAGAGCGCGGTCGCGCGGATATTGTAGGGGCCGAACTCGAGCGGGATGCCGTGGGCGATCAGGGTCATGCCGAACTTGCTGATGCAGTAGCCGATGTGGCCGGGGAGCATTTTCATGTCGATGGGCGGAGACATGAGGATTACGTGGCCGCTCTGTTGCGTTTTCATGGCGGGGAGAAACGCGCTGGTGACTGCGAAGGCGCCGCGCGCGTTCACGTCCATCATGAGGTCGAAGCGCTTCATGGGCGTCTCATCCATGGTCTTCCACCAGAGCGCGCCGGCGTTGTTGATGACGACGTCGACGCGGCCGAAGCGATCGAGCGCGGCGCGGGCGGCGGACTCGACGCTGCCCAGATCGGTCACGTCGCAGCGGACGGGAAACACGCCGGTGCCGTGTTGCGCGATCTCATCGGCCGCGGTGAAGATGGTGCCGGGGAGCCGCGGGTTTTCTTCGGTGCTCTTGGCGGCGACGACGATATCGTAGCCTTCGCGCGCGAAGCGGTGCGCGCAGGCCTTGCCGATGCCGCGCGACGAGCCGGTGATGAAGGCCACTTTGCGCATGAGGTTCTCCTTGGCGTTCGAGTGTAAATGAATGAGGGTTTTTCTTTCGCAGGCATGGGCGGGCCGTCCATGCTACGGGTGTTGCGCGTTCAATTCTTCAGGGCCGCATCGGCGACGCGCTGGATCGCGCGGCGCACGTCGGCTTCGGCGTTCCACGGCACGAAATGGTTCTTGCCGGCCGGCCGGATCACTTCGATGACGCGGTCCTTTGGGAATTCCGCGAGCATGTAGTCCACGTTCTCCGCGGGCACCAGCATATCGTCCGGGGCGTGCACGATCACAACGGGGCACTTGAGGTCCTTTAGCCGCGGACGCAGCGCTTCGAGCTCGGCCTTGAGCGGAATGAGCTCGCGGTTCGCCCGCCGCCAGTCGCCGGGAATCATGTAAGGGACGAATGCGAACTCGGCGAGGCGCTGATACCACGCGACGGATTCGAGGGCGGGATCGAGCGATCCGGAGAGAATTACCAGGCCAGAGACGCGATCCGGGTAGTCGAGCGCGGCCTCCACGATGATGGGGCCGCCGAGGGAGTGCCCGACGAGAATCGTGCCGCGTCCCCCGCGGCCGACGAGCAAGGGTTCGAGACACTTCGCCTGATCGGCCAGGCTCGACGCGATCGTGCGCGGCTGGGTACGTCCGAATCCGGGGCGGTCGACGGTGAGCGATTCGAACCCGGAGATTGGATTTAGCAGGTATCGCTGAAACGCGGTAGCGTCGCCGGGCGTGCCGTGCACGTAGAGGATACGCGGCAATTCGGGGGCGGCGACGGCGTTGGCGAGATAGCTCACGGTGTAGCCGTTCGAGGATTGGACCTGGCGTCTCACCAGTCCGTCCGCGACGACCGGAGAGACGACGGCGTCGTAAATCTGGCAGGAACCGATGTCGACGATGATGAAGAGGATCAGGCCAATCCCGATGACTCGGAGCGCGCGGCGGCGCATGTCACTCCCCCGCTTGCGCGGCCCCCAGCAGCGCGACGACGTGTTCGCGCGTCTGCGCCGCGAGGGCTTTGCGATCCACCTCGCCGGGAGGAATCGGGGCCCCGAAGGCGACCTTGGCGCGGATCCCCTTCAGGCCGAGGACGCGCCACAGGTGCGGCCCGATGACGTGCTCCTGCCGCCAATAGGCGACGTCCTCGATGACGCAGGTGCCCGGCGCCGTGGCCTCCCAGCGCAGAGCGACCGGCATGATCGGTACGCCGCGCTCGATGGCGGGCTGGACCAGGGAGGCATGGAAGGGCATGACCTCCTGGCCGGACCCGGAGGTGCCTTCGAGAAACACGCAGACCGGCACGCCGGCGTCGAAGCGCTCGCCGATCATTTCGTTCACCTTGGCGACGCCGCGGCGATCGGCGCGCGCAATTCCGATGTGCTCGGATGACTTGAAAATATGGCCGAAGATAGGCCAATGTTGAACGTCGGCGCGCGATACGAACATCGTGGGCGTGGCCGCGCCGACGACCATAATGTCGAGATAGCTGATGTGGTTGGGCGCGAGTAGGACGGCCGAGGCCGGGGGCTCGCCTTCGACCCGCACATCGATTCCGCTCAATCGCACGACACCGCGCAGCCAGCGGTGCGTCCAGAGCGCGGCGCGGCGGCGGCGTTCGGCGGGGTCGCGCGTGGCGAATCGCGCGCGAAGGTGCGCGAAGTGGCAGTAGGTGGTCCAGACGGCGAAACGCGCGATGCGCCACACGGCGAGGGCGGGACTGGAACGGGCGCGCTGGGCGTCGGCGGTGTCGTCGATCTCGGTGCGCACTTCGCTCATTTTTAGTCGAGCACGTCGAGGCTGGAGAGCGCCACGCCTTTGCCGTCCATGAAAATTAGAAAATCCACGGTCCCGAAGGCGGTGTCGATCGCCGGCTCGGATACAACGAGCGCGCCGAGTTTGAGGTAGGTGCGGAAGAGCTTGGGCAGCTTCAGCGCCGGTCCCAGATCGGGCGCGTGCTCGCGATCGGGCGCGCCGCAGGAGTTCGCGGGCCGCGCGCGCAGCCAGAGCTCCGGATGAATGCAGTTGCCGCCGCGAATGGTCTTGAGCGCGCGCCAACCGTCGTCCGGGTCTTGGGTCGTCAGGGAGCAACAGCCAAACACGTAGCGCAGGCTGCGCGCATTCATGTAGGCGGCGATGCCGAGCCACAGCGCGATCATGGCGCGGAAACTCCGGTGATCGGCGGCGAGGCAGGCGCGGCTGAGCTCGACGCTTTGATCCAGATACGGCGCCATCGGCGCCAGATCGTACTCCTCCGCGGAGTAAATGCCGGCGCCGCGCGCGGCTTCTCCGGCGGCCTGCACGCGGTAGGTGCCGACAATCCGGCCGGTGGCCTGCTCCAAGAGCACGATGTGAGTCATCTGGTCGTCGTAGCGATCGCGGTCGAGTCCGGTTTCGATGGACGAGGCGAGGCCTTCGTTCAATTCGAGATTGAAGACTTCAAAACGAAGGCGCTGCGCGGCCTCGACGCAGCGCGGAGAATTGGCGAAGCCGGCGACGTAACGATCCGCGGGACGGTGCGGCAGCGCGAGAAAATCGACCTGGCCCCAGCGGTGGCTGAAGTCCGAAGCACCCTCGAAGGGCGCCAGCGTCAGCGCGTGATCTCCGTGCTCGACTCGTGCCATGGTCCCGTCTCGGCGCTCGCGCGCCCCGGTCATCCCGCCAGCGGGTACTTCCGCGAAAGACGCCGATAGAATAGCACATCCTTAATGAACTGTATCGGCCCGAGGGGGCGGTGGCCCGCGCGCCGGTTCGCGTCTCCGATCGTGAACAACACCTTGTATTGTTCAAACAAGGTCAGGTACGCATCGGTCAGCCGCGCCTCGGGGTCCCAGATGTGCGTGGCCTCCGCGCCGGCGCCGTTGATCTCCACGATGATAAATCCCTCGCCGCGCTGCAACGATTCCAGGTCCCGAAAACGAATATCGAATCGGCCGAAATAGAACTGCGGGAGTGCGCGGGCGATTTCGTCGATCCGGGCGGACATCGCGGGCGTGAGCAGGTGGAGACCGTCGCGGAAAATGCAGCCCTGCGCGTGGTTTCCGGCGAAGACGAGCGCGAAGCGATCGCCCTCGGCGAGCACGCGATCGAGCGAGGCGGCGTGGCGCTTGAAATAGACCTCGGACATCAGGCGGGCGCGATCGCCGGCTTCGATCAATGCGCGCAGGGTCCGCTTGCCATCGCCGACGACGAAGGGAAATTCCTTGAGCGTGATGGAGACGATGCGCCCGCGATCCTCGGAGGGCAGCCGGTAGTACATCAGGCCGACTTCGTGGCGAAACGGCGCGAGGGCTTGCAGCACAATCGTGGTCCCGCGGGGCATGGACTCGAAGTACGCGCGTAGGTCCGATGCGGAGTAGATCGGGCGCACGCCTGCGCCGCGTTGGCCGAAATCGGGCTTAGCGACGATGGGCAACACAAGGCCGGCGGCGGCCATCGCCGTGATCGCGCCATCGACATGGACGTCGATCGCGCCTTCGGGCGTGAACTCATAGGTGGTATGCGGGGCGACCCACTGGCGCAGAGGATCGGGGACGAGGCCGAGAATCTGGCTCTTCGATTCGCGGATCATCCCGCCGGAATAGATGCAGGGATTGGCCGCGGTCGGCAGGGTGAGGCTGCGAAACCGTGCGGCGAGCAGAAAATAATAGAGCGCGACCGGGGCGTAAAACAGCCAGGGGTGCCAGAACTCGAAGAAGGAGGCGGGCGCTTCCTCGGCGCTGGCGCTTTCGGGATCGACGCTCATGCGCTTGTACGATTTTCGCTGGACGTACATCACGACGAGGATGAGCGTGATGCCTACGGGCCACTTGAGCCCGCCGAGCAGCGGCATGAAAGCGGCGCCGAGCTTGACGACGAGCGTGAGCGTGATGAGGGTCCAAAGCCAGGACGCGATGAAGGCGGCGGGCAGGTAGCGCCGCAGGCTGGCCCGCGCCATGCCGACGGCGATGTTGGCCGGCAGGCGCAGCCCCGGCACGAAGCGCGAGACCATGATCGCGGTGAACATGTTGTCGTCGAACCAGGTCTTGATGCGGTCGAGCCGGCGCTGCGAGACGAGCCGGCGCGAGACGATCCATGGGCCGAAGTATCGTCCGGCGACGTAGAGCCCCCAATCGCCGAGGGCGATTCCAATCGCCAGGGCCGTGAGGGCGGTGGCGTAGGCCATTTGCCCGTCGGCCACGAGCAGGCCGCAGGCGATCAGCGTGGCGTCTTCCAGGATGAACGTGCCGAGTATCGTCAGGAGGGCCTGGAGAATTGGATCGCCGGAGAGCGTGGTGAGCGCGCGGTCGAGCAGCGATTCCACGTCAGCGGGTCCCCGCGGCCGCCGCCGCGCGGACGATGCGCAGAGAGCAATGCGCCGCGGGCGCGCGCGACTCGGGGGCCGGCTCGGGCCAGTAGAGCAGCTCCGCGCGGCCCTGCGCGAGATGCACGCGGGCCTGCGTGATGCTGCGCGTGGCCGACCATTCGCGGCGCATGAGCGGCGAGCGCTCGGCGTGGCCCGGCTCCTGCAAGAGATGGAACGTAGGCAGCGTGCCGGCGTGCGCCGCGCCCGCCTCGATCCACTCCGCGAATCGTTCCTCGCGCCAGCGGATGATGTCGAGATTGTCCCAGCCTGACGACGAGCGCAGGGCCCAGGGAGACGCCAGCGTCGTCGCGCGCATCGGGCCGCGGCCGAGCCATTCGTAGCAGACGGTGTCGGCCGGGGTCGCGAGGATCAAGCTGAAGGAGGGGTACTGCGCCGGGTCGAGCGAATGTTTCACCCAGCGCTGCGCGGCGTGAGCGTCGCCCGCGCCCAGCACGGCTGGCACGATCTCGCCGCGCGTGCGGTGGCGGCTGTTTGGATCCGGGAGCAGACTTTCGCCGGGCTGGTAGGCATTCAGCAAACACGCAGCCACACCGAAGGCATTCACGCCCATCCACGTGCCACCCTTCTCGCCATCAAAAGGCGCGGCCCAGTCCGGGCCGGACGACGAGCTGCGGAGTTCAGGCCGGCGTTCCGGCGCGCGCGCGAAGGCCTCGTCGCGATTCATCGTCGCGGTGAATGCGGACTCCGAGCGGAAGATGGTGACGGTACACATGGGGATCGCCGAGGCGACTACCTCGCCGCCGCCTGCCGGTGTGCCGCGGTCGAGAACGCGATGGCCAGGTCATCGGGTAGATCGATGCCCTGCTCCCGGCACAGATTGACCACTACGGCCAAGTGATGGATCGTGTGGCCGGAAAGAAAGACCAACTCGCGCTCGACCGTGGAGTGAAGCCGGCTGGGCGCGGCGTCCAGCGCCGCGGTCTGGCAGACCACGATCGGCTTGCGCAGAGTTGCGTCCGGGATCGCCGCCAGGTCGCGGCGGACGCCGGCGAGGACCTCGCGGAACCGATCGGCGTCGCGCTCGATACATTCGTCGCGGTCGCGCGCGTCGTAGTCCGCGACGCCGCCTTCGAGTCCGCGCAGGAAACAAGTGAAATGCTCGACCGCGTGGCGCAAGTGCGCGCCGATGGGGGTCCGGCCGGGCGCGGCGGCGGCGTAGAGTTCGGCGGGAATCGCGTCAAGGATTCGCTCGCAGCGGCCGCAGGCATCGAGACAGCCGCGTACCGCGGGATGGACCGCGCGCGCCAATGTCATACGAGAATCGAAGCTCCCCGGCAGTCAGCCCGCACCAGTGTCACGAGTCTAGCATCGGCCGTTCTCGCCGAACAACCAGCGCCGTTTGCGCAGTTCGCGGGCCACGCCCATCGGATGAATAACCGCGTGCGCGGCCCCGTCTAATCTTGTATCGGGGCGATGGCCGTGTGGTAGACTGCCGCCCCTGAAACTGGGTTGAGCGGCCACGCCAAGCGTGGCGAACGAGAGGTCACTCATGCGGATTATCATCGCGGCGGCCGTAGTGTTGCTGCCGGTATTCACGATTGCGTTTGCTGAAGGCGCAAAGGTCGAACTGAAACTGGAGTTGCCGGAGCCGTACTTCGGCGGCACGCCGCTGGACTACTTCGGGCCGAATCTCGAAGAACCCGACTACAAGCCGCGTCCGCCGTTCCAGGTGCCGGCCGGCGTCACGAATATTTCCAAGGGCAAGCCGGTGACCGGCCAGGCCGCGCCGAAATTCGGCACGCTGGAGATGTTGGTCGATGGCGACAAAAGCTACAAGGACGACAGTCTGCTGGGGCTCGACCGCGGCTTGCAGTGGATTCAGATCGACCTCGGCGCGCCGAGCGCGCTGTATGCGTTGGCGCTTTGGCATTTCCATCAGGGCGACCGGGTGTACTTCGATGTGATCGTGCAGGTCGCGGACGACGTGGAATTCACGAAGAACGTCCGGACGGTGTTCAGCAACGACCACGACAACACCGCGGGCCTGGGCGTGGGGAAGAACAAGGAATACATCGAGAGCTACCGCAGCAAGTTCGCGGATCTCGCCGGAGTCACCGCGCGCGCGATTCGCTTTTACAGCAAGGGAAACACGACGGACGACTTCAACCACTACGTTGAGGCCGAGGTCTTCGGCAACGCCGCCGAGTAACCTGGCTCCACAGGACACCGCTAGGTGAGCCGGTCCATCCGAAAGCGCGCAGCATGGCGCGGACCGGCCCTCGGGATAATCCTGATCGCTACGGCCGCACTGGCGGTGCGTTGCATCGGCCTCGAGCATCGGCCGGTCCACGGCGACGAGGCCAACCAGGCCTACAAGACCGGGCGGCTCCTCGATACCGGGCGCTACGTCTACGATCCGCACGATCATCACGGTCCGACACTCTACTATTTCTCGCTAGCGCCGCTCGCCGCGTGCGGCGTCCACTCGATGGCGGACATCGAAACGTGGATGCTCCGCGCCGTGCCGGTGGTATTTAGCGCGGCGACCTTGCTGCTGTTCATTCCGCTGGGCCGGGCCTTGCCGCCTGGCGCGGGCCTGTGCGCGGCGATACTGATCGCGGCCTCGCCGGCGTTCACGTTCTATTCGCGATACTACATCCAGGAATCGCTGCTGGTGTTCTTCACCTTCGCCGCGATTCTCTTTGGTTGGCGCTGTTCGCGCCGCGCGAGCGCGTGGAATGCTACCGGGCTGGCCGTGTCGCTTGCGCTCATGCACGCGACCAAGGAGACCGCTGCGCTCGCCTTCGCGGCGATGGCGTTTGCACTCGCGGCAACACTCGCCTGGCGCTTCGGCCCGAGGGCCGCATTCGAGCGCGCGCGGGCACACTTCGTGCCGCGCCAGGCCGCGATCGCGATCGGCGTTGCGTTGGTGATTTCGGTGACCTTGTTCAGCGCCTTCGGCACGAACCTGCGCGGCCCGCTCGACAGCGTGCTCACGTATGCGAGCTACGTCAAGCGGGCCGACGGCGCGGGCATGCACGACAAACCGTGGTACTACTACCTCGCGCGGCTCTGGCACGCGCACCGCGGGCCGGGCCCCCGGTGGAGCGAGGCGATCGTCTTAGTGCTCGGCGCCACCGGCGCCGCGATCGCGCTGTGGAGACTTCCGCGCGTGCCGCTGGCGCGGCCGGACCGGGGCGATCCGTGGTTCCTGCGCTTCCTTGCGCTGTATACGCTCGCGCTGGCGGCGCTGTACTCCGCGGTCCCGTACAAGACGCCGTGGTCGCTCCTCAGTTTTTATTTTGGGATTGTCATGCTCGCGGGCGTCGCGGCGGCGCGCGGCATTGCGCTGGCGCCCGGAGGGTGGCGGCGCGGCGCGGTCGTCGCGGCGTTTGGCGTGGCGGTGGCGCATCTCGGCATCCAGACCTACCGCAGCGAAACCGAATACGCCGCCGATCGGCGCAATCCGTGGGTCTACGCGCACACCTCGACCAATCTCGTCGAGCTGGTCAATCGCGTCGACGAACTCGCCGCGTTCCACGCGGGCGGACGCCTGCTCACGATCAAGGTCGTCCAACCGGACAACGATTACTGGCCGTTGCCGTGGTATTTCCGGCGCTATCCAAACGTGGGCTACTGGAACTCCATTGCGGAGGATCCGGATGCGGACGTCATCATTTCCAGCCCGCGCATCGGGGAGGAATTGCGCGCGCGGCTGAAGGGCGCATACTTCGGCCCGGCCCTGTACAGCCTGCGTCCGGCGGTGCTCCGCGAATTGTACGTGCGGCAGGAGCTGTGGGATGCGTTCATGGCCGCGCGGCAGACGCCAGCCGCGGGCCTGTAACCAAGCCCGCTCGGAGGTCATCTACGTCTTGCGGATACTCAGTATCGAAGAGCCGTGAATCCTGCGGGTCTAAGCCACGGTTGTTTGCCCCGGAGCGGTTGTAAGCCACGGTTGTTCGCCCCGGAGCGGTTGTAAGGCACGCTTGTTTGCCCCGCAGCGGTTGTAAGCCACGGTTGTTTGCCCCGGAGGGGCATTTGATAGTAGCCCGGCACTTTAGTGCCGGGTTCAGGAAGTTGAAAAAAATGAGTCCCGTAGGGACGGCTGACGTGATTCGGCTGAGTGGTAAATCGTATCGCGACGTACATGGGAGATGTCTATGACTACGCAACGCGTAAAGTTGTTCTACTTCAGGCCGATCAATTTGGCCATCGCGTTCCTTTGCGTGCTGCTTCTGGCGGTGCCTGCCGCCGGGCAGGGCGCCGTGCGCGAGGCGCTGCGCGCCAAGACTGCCGAGGCCAAGCAGATCCAGGAGCGGTCGTATCGCTTCGACGAGGCCGGCAAGGACATGCCCTACTCGTTGTTCGTGCCTTCGTCGTATGACGGGGCGAAACCCTGTCCCCTGATTGTGGCGTTACACGGGCTGGGCAGTTCCGCGGATCAGATGATTCGTTATCGCGGATTGACGGACCTCGCCGAGGAGTACGGCTACATCATCGTCGCGCCGGAGGGATACAACAGTCACGGGTGGTACGGCAGCCTGGGCCCGGGAAAGAACCGCTTCTCGGAGCGCTTCGAGGGCAAGGTGCCGGATCCGGAAAACCTCGGCGAGTTGAGCGAAAAAGATGTCTTGAACGTGCTCGACATCGTCAAGACGGAATTTAAGATCGACGCGCATCGGACCTATCTGATGGGCCACTCGATGGGCGGCGGCGGCACGCTGTATTTGGGCATGAAGCACAAGGAACTTTGGGCGGGGCTGGCCCCCATCGCGCCGGCGATCTACTCGAGCCCGGACCAGCTATCGAGCATCCCCGCGATGCCGGTCATTCTCGTGCAGGGCGATGCGGATCGGCTGGTGCGGGTCGAGGTCACGCGGCGGTGGGCGGACAAGATGAAAGAACTGGGCATGCCCTGCGAGTACATCGAAGTGGCCGGCGGCAACCACGTCGACGTGGCGATGGACAACCTGCCGGCGATTTTTGCCTTCTTCGAGAAGCACCAGGGCGGAAAATAACGGCGCGAACGCCGATTATTTCGTGTAGGCGCCGGTCCACGCCCTGAGGCGGATCTGAAGTACTTCGAGGAACATTGCGATCGAGTGGCGTACGGCGCGGACGCGCGTGTCGGGTGAGTTGGTCCAGCGGACGGGGATTTCCTCGGTGCGCAGCCCGTTCAGCCGCGCGACCACGAGCATTTCGCAGTCCGCGCCGAACCCCTTGATGCTAAGGCGCGGGAACACGAGGTCTCTTGCGCGCGCGGTGAAGGCCTTGAAGCCGCATTGCGTGTCGCGGAATTCGGTGAGACCGAGGCCGCGCAGGAGCAGGTTGTACACCCGGCCCATGAAGCGGCGGTAGTGGGGCTGCGGCCTGTCGATCTGGGCGCCCGGCGCCGCGCGCGACCCGATGACCACGTCCGCCCCGTGCGCGAAGGCCGGCCAGACCTTGTCGATCTCCTCGATGGGCGTCGAGCCGTCGGCGTCATAGACGAGGACCGCGTCGCCCGCTGAGCGCGCCGCGCCCAGGCGCATGGCGTGACCCTTGCCGCGGTTCCACGGCGACTCGATCACGGTCAACTGCGGAAAGCGCGCGCGGACGGCGGCTGCGGTGCCGTCGGTGCTGCCGTCATCGACGACAATGATCTCGGCGGAGTAGGACTGCCGCGCGAAATATGCGGTCGCTTTTTCCAGTGTGTGGACGACACGGGTCGCCTCGTTGTAGGCGGGAATGACGAGCGACAAGCGTGGATGTGGATCGATCATGGTGAGTGGACCGGCGGCACGACTGCCGCGCGACGGTGCGCCCCGCGCCGCGAAAGACCTCCCCCACGACGGGCCCCGACTGCGCGCACTCTACCAAATCGGGCCTCCCGCGGCCAATCGAAACACGGCGCGCGCAGGGCTTTGCCCGGCGCGGGAATCTGATATAGAATGCTGTGCATACGGGACGCATCGAGTCCGGAGGCCGGCACATGGAAGGCATGGAGACGAAGTCCCCGGAGCGGGGCATCCAGCCGCGCCGGCAGCCGGTGCAGGCGCGCAGCCGCGAGCGCGTGAAGAAAATCCTGGACGCGGCGGTGCAGCTCCTAATCGAGGACGGCTACGACGCGGTGAAGACGAACGCGATCGCGCGGCGCGCGGACGTGTCGATCGGCTCGGTGTATCAGTTCTTTCCGAACCGTTTTGCGATTTTCAACGCGCTGGCGGAGCGCTACCGCGAGAAGATCGCGCGTTCGCTGGAGTCTCACCTGAGTATATCGCCGTCGCGCTCGTGGGAAGTGGCGCTCGAAGAGACGCTGGACGGCATGGCGGAGATGTGGCGGAACGACTGGGCCTTTCATTCGGTGTGGCTGGCGATTCAGAACACCGCGGAGCTGCGGGAATCGCGCGAACAGTATCGCAACGTGCTGCTGCGCGAGACGCTGGCGCGCTTTGTGCGCGCGTTGTTGCCGCGCGCGCCGGACGCCGAAGTGGCGTCGATCGGCCGGGTGATGCTCGAGACGAGCAACCTGATGCTCGACCTGTCGATGCGCGGCGGTAAGCGGCAGGACTTGATGATCATCGACGAGCTGAAATTGCTCCTGCACAGCTATCTGGCGGCGCACGTCGCCGCGCGCCGCGCCTAAACAGCCTTTCACGTTCGCGATCACTTGATTCCTAAAAGCCTGTAACCAATCCCCACGTCCGTAGCATGGGCGGCTCGCCCATGCGGGTGCACAGCGATCGA
>JBCLBO010000043.1:0-25554 GCA_038916785.1 Candidatus Hydrogenedentales bacterium
CCGTCCAAGTGGGGGGACCATTTCAACAGAGCAAGAAGCTTTGAGACTCGCCACCAAGGACACCACGTTCACGAAGCGGGCCGGACCTGATGTTCCTTCGCGCGCGTTGCGGCTCGAATCAGGGCGAATACCTCGCGGGAAGGGCTATCGTATCGTGCGGCCACGACCGCGTTCAAAAGAGGTTGGCGTTGGGAGATAGCACCGGCGGGACGAGGTTGCAGGGCTTCGGCTTTATTTGATAGACTTCCGGCTCTTCGCGAGGCATAGCCCTGCGCCCTGCACGGATTTTCTGGAGGATGGTCGACCGGTGGACACGTACTTTCCAAAGCTGGAAGAGATGCACCACACCTGGGTGGTGATGGACGCCGAGGACAAGGTGCTCGGGCACGTGGCGGTCGAGGCGGCCCGCGTATTGCGCGGCAAGCACCGCCCGGACTACACGCCGCACGCCGAGAATGGCGACTTTGTCATTATCGTGAACGCCGCGAAAGCGCGCGTGACGGGTAAGAAGCGGACCGACAAAATGTACTACAACTACTCGGGTTTCATGGGCGGCATGAAAGAGACGAACTATGAAAAGATGCTGGCGAAGCATCCAACACGCCCAATGGAACTCGCCGTGAAGGGCATGCTGCCGCACAGTCCCCTCGGCCGCGCGTTGCTGCGCCACCTGCGCGTATATCCCGGCGCGGAGCATGACCACGCCTCCCAACAGCCCGTACCCTATCCGATCGACTGATCAGGAGAGACACACGTGATCGACGCGAACACCAAAGAGTACGTAAAGACCGGCCGCCGCAAAGAAGCTTCGGCGCGCGTCCGGATTAAACCGGGCAAGGGCACCGTCATCGTGAACGGTAAGCCGCTGCGCGAATACCTACAGCGCGACGTGCTGGTGATGGTCGCGAACCAGCCCTTCGACGCGACGGAGACGAAGGGCAAATTCGACGTGCGCGTGCGCGCGATCGGCGGCGGGCTCTCGGGTCAGGCGGGCGCCATCCGGCTCGGCTTGGCGCGCGCGCTGGTCGAGTACGACGAGCGCTACAAGCCGGCGCTCCGCCGCGCCGGCCTGCTCACGCGCGACTCGCGCGAGGTCGAGCGCAAGAAGTACGGCCAGCCCGGCGCACGCAAGCGCTTCCAGTTCTCCAAGCGCTAGACCGGTATACACCAAGTTTTCACGGGACGGGCGGCCAATCGGCGGCCCGTCCCGGACTTTTTTTGGACGGATTGCCGCCGTTGACAGACTGTGCTATACTGGTGCCGTAATCGAACCGGGTTTTCTGAGCTTGACCGGTTTGCCGGGGGCCACCGCGGGGGCGGTGGAAACGGGGATCCGAATCGTGACGCCAAGGTGGTTGAGGTGTGCGTTGCGATCGGGCGGCATCGCGCTGCCCGTATCTAAATCGTCCCCGCCCCGGAATTGCCGCTAAGTTCTTTTGTCGCACATGGTGCGTGGGAGGGGGAGTTATGCGCGTTGCTATTTTGAATCCAATGTTTGGCAAGGACTTCACAAAGTCCGCCCGGTGGTTTGCGCGGTCGCGCGGCCGGGTGCAGCGCCATCCAGACTATCTTGCATATTGCGCGGGATGCGTCGAGAAGGCCGGACACAAAATTCTCTTCGTCGACAATCAAGCGAAGAACCTTTCTTCGGAAGAGTTTCTTCCGGAACTCAAGCGCTTCAAGCCGGACATGGTCGTGTGCCAGACGAGCACGCCTTCGATTTATGCCGATATCGAGTCGGCGCGCTTGTTCAAGCAGGCGACCGGCGCGATAACCGTCTTCGTGGGATCGCATTCGTCCGCCATGCCAGAGGAAGTACTTACCGACGCGGCGGGCGCGGTGGATGCTTGTGCGGTCGCGGAATTCGACTACACCATCCGCGATCTCGCCGATGGCGTGTCGCTCAAGGATTGTCTCGGCCTTGTCCGCTGGAACGACGGAACGATCGCGCGAAATCCCACTCGCCCCTACATCGAAAACCTCGACGAGATGGCCTTTCCCGCGTGGCACCATCTGAGCATCTACGATTACCGCGACGGCGCGAAGCTGTATCCCTTCCTGACCTCGATCACGGGGCGCGGCTGCCGCTACCGCTGCTCCTACTGCCAGATTCCGCAGGTCATGAACGGCCACCGCTACCGCACGCGGAGCGTCGAGAATGTCGTCGACGAGATGGAACACAACCTGAAGCTGTTCCCCGATCTCAAAGAAATCATGTTCGAGGACGACACCCTGACGATGCGCGTCGCGCGCGATCGCCTGATCCTGCTCTGCGAGGAAATCATCCGGCGCGACCTGCCGCTGTCGTGGAGCGCGAACGCGCGCGTAGACCTGAACGATCTCGAGACGCTCAAGCTGATGAAACGCTCCGGGTGCCGGATGCTCTGCGTCGGATTCGAATTCGGCGACCAGGAGATACTGAACAATGTGAAGAAGGGCACCACCGTCGACCAGATGTACACCTTCGCGCACAACGCGGCGCGCGCGCGCCTGCGCATCCACGGCTGCTTCATGTTTGGCGGCCCCGGCGAGACGCCCGAGACGGCGCAGAAGACCATCAAGATGGCCGAGGAATTGCCGATCGATACGGCGCAGTTCACCGGCGTCGTGGCGTATCCGGGTACGACGTATTATAAGTGGGCGAAGGAATCCGGGGCGTTGACGCAGGACAACTGGCGCAACTGGGTCGACGCCGACTACGAGCAGCAGGGCACGGTGAGTCTGCCGACCTTGAACCAGGAGCAGATCAGCAAGTTGGTGGACGAAGGCCTGCGGCGCTTCTATCTACGCCCGCGCCAGATGGCGCGCATGGCGTTCAACATCCGAGACTTGGCCGACGCCAAAGCAAAGTTCCACGGGTTGCGCAGCTTCATTTCCTATTTCTCCTCCCGCGGCCGGAAGCCCTTCGTCGGATTCACCGGCAATAACTGACCGGGGGACGCGGGCGCCCGGCGGGGGCGCGGCATGGCGCAGACATCGGACCGGCAGCGCGCGTGGACTGAGGCGGCAGCGCTGGTGCTGCTCAGCGCGGGGGTGCGTTTGGCCTATGCCTGGGCTGTCCCGCGGATGCTCGACAGCGCGGACGCCGTCCGCTACCTCGAGACCGCGCGCGCATTTTCCCACGGCGATTTTCTCGGCGTCGATCCGAAAATTCCGGCGCTGTATCCAGCGCTCACAGCCGCGTTCAGTCTCGCCTTCCAAAACTTAGAGGCGGCGGGCCAGGCGGTCTCATTTGTCTTCTCGGTGCTACTCGTCGTCCCCGTCTATTTTCTCTCCCGGCGGCTGCACGGCGCGCGCGTGGCGCCCATCGCGGGCTGCCTCGTGGCGACCTGGCCCTGGCTGATCGATTACAGCAATCGCGTGGCGACGGAGCCGACAGCGGTATTTTTCTGGATGATGGGGGCCCTGTGCATGGTGCAGGGCCTCGATGCCAAAGGGCACGCGGCCTGGATGGCGGGCGCGGCGCTGTCGTTTGGCGCGTTGCACCTCGCGCGGGCCGAGGGCACGTTTGTGTTGATCGGCGCACTCGGTGCAGGGGCGATAGCCGGGTGGCGTAGCGATTCAATGCGCACGGCGCGCAAGCTCGGCGTGTATGTCGCCGCCACGGGCGTACTCCTCGCGGCCCATGCGGTCTACCTACACCAACTCGTCGGCTACTGGACCGTGAACTACCGCGTGGGATTCATCGGCGATCGGCCGGAGGGTTCGACCGTCGTCGCCGAACTGGGACGCACCCTGATCGCCATGAGCGCCGATGTGCCCGCCGTGATGCTCGGGCCGCTGCTCTGGGCGTTTTTTGGCGTGGGCCTGGTGGCGCGGCGGACGCAATCGCCGCGGCCGGTGCGCGCCGAGTTGATAGTGCTCTATTTCGCCGCGCTCCAGTGGCTGGTCGTGATTCCAGTGCTCTCGCCGGCGCCCCGGTACCTGATGGCGACGTTTGTGGCGCTCTCGCTCTGGTCGGCCAGCGGCATTGCGAGTGTCTCAGGCACGATCGGCGATCGCGCCTCCGTGGCGTGGATGCGGACGGCGCCGCTGGCGGTGGTGCTGGCGTGGATGGCGATGCATTTGGGCGCAGCGGTGGCCAGCGAGCGCTGGAGCGCCGGCCGGCTTCCCCCGCAGCCGTGGGAATACAAGACGGCGGGGGAGTGGATGCGGAACCATCTCGAGCCCGGGCCAATCGTGACGCGCAAGCCGCAGGTGGGATTCTATGCGGACATGCCGGCGATCGGAGTGGAAGCAGACGCGAGTCTTGAAGAGATCGTCGCGCGCGCGGCCGCAACGCACGCGCGGTACCTCGTCGTGGACGAGCGATATACCGCGGCGCTGATCCCCGCGCTTCGGCCACTGCTCGATCCCAAGGAAGCGCCGGCATCGCTGCGCGCGGTCCACGCCGACCTGACTACCTTCCCAGGGGGCCGTATCGTGATCTACGAGTTCTCCCGCGGCGGCGAGTCGAGGTAGAAACGAAACCGCCGCGCCGGGCGCTGAAGCCTGGCGCGGCGGACAGTGTAGGGGTTTGCGCTACTGCAGTGAACTGAAATTGCGTTGTAGGTCGGTTTCCTTCTGATAGATCGCCTGCTTGACTCGCAAGTCCTTGATCTTGGCTTCCCAGCCTTCGGGCCGGGCCGCGTTGATGGCCCGCACAATGTCGGCGCGCATGCCTTCGGGTAGATCCTGCCGGAACTCGTATGTCGGCGGGCCGCTTCCAGCGGTGTTCTCATAGCTTCCCACGACGGCCTCGTCCTTGTCGTCCGCAATCGTCCGGAAATAGACGCTCCAGTTTCCGTTCATGAGGCATTCGGCCCAAATGTAGTAGGGATTGCCGAGGTCGTCATTCACAGGAACCCGCGCATAGAAGTATTCGCGCGATGACGCAATAGCGAGTTCGGCCACATACAGGCTCGTGTACTCGTCCAGCAGTTGGGGGTCGACCCATTTGGCCTTGGCGATTTTGTCACGCAGTTCCACGGCGCGATCCAGACGCTGCTGGTAGCCGTAACGCGCAGGCGTCAGCGGGCTGCCGCCTTGAATCTGGACAATGAGAAGCTCCGCGTTGTGCTGCAAGGTGTCCTTGGTGGCCGCGCGGCGCGCGTCGGCGACTTCGAGCTCGCCCACGGCATCCGTGAGACGCTCGTTCTCGGCGAGCAACCCTTCGTAGCGGGCCTGGGTGATCGCCGTCTCGTTCACCAAATCATCGAGCTCTTCCTGCGCCTCGACGAACTGGTCGTTCTTCTCCGCGATGTCGGCATTCACCAATTCGACCTGGTTGTTCAGCGTATTCAGTTCTTCCTGCTTTTGAGCCAGTTCGTCGGTGGCACCGGTCAACTTCGCGCGGGTCTCGTTGAACTTGGCAATCAGTGCTTCCAGGTCCTCTGGGCTAATTTTTTCCCCCGCCGGCACAGCCCTTTGCGCGTCTCTGAGCGTTCTTTCGAGGCGAGTGATATCATCGTCTTTCTTGGCGAGATCGTCGGCGAACGGATTAGGCACTAGCGGCACTTTGCCGATCGCGAAGGGGCCAGCGAACATCCCGCCGATCAGGCCAAGAATCAGCGCCGCCACGGCCAACAATATGCCCCGTAGACCGCCGCCCCCGCGCGGTATACCGCCGACCGGGGCCGGCGTCATACCGCCGGTGTCGCGTGAAATTCCAGCGCCGGTGTCGGGCGAGAAGTCGGGGACGGGCGTGCCCACGTCGGGCGTTGCGCCGCCGAAGTCGTCGTCGAATCCGCCGGAGCTCTTCGGCTTGCCGATCATCGGCGTCTGCATCGCTTGCGTCGGCGAGGAAGAGCGCGCGCCGGAGGTAAATTCGTCACTGTCGCCGCCGAAGGCGCTGTCAAACATCGGCGTCTCGATGTCCGAGTCTGGGCCCGGTCCGATTTCCGGGGTCTCGGGGGAGAAGTCGCTGTCCGCCGCAAAATCCTGGAAGCCAAATCCGCCGTCCGAGGGGCTGGCGAGATCGGAATCGGACGGCGTCTTGAATCCGGCCGGAGACGGCGTTGCCATCGTCCTCGCGCCGCTCGGATTGGCGGGAGTACGTTTGGAAGGGATCCGCGTAGCCGGCGTCCGTTTGCCCGGCGTCGGTGTATCCAGATCGGACGGGCGCACCGCGGGGGTGTCTACTCTGATATCGACGATGGGCGGCAGGCCGCTGAAGCCTTCGTCGTCCTCCGCGCCTGGCGTGTCGAGCGGCGGTAGATCGCTGTCCGTTTGGCCGCCGCCATCGCTCGCAGAGTCGAATTCGCTCAGCGGAGGCAGGCTATGCAGCCCTTCGTCCTTGCCGCCGCTGGAAGAGTCGCCAGTCAGGGCGCCGAAATCTTCGTCGTCCCCGAAGCCCTCCTCACCCTTACCCTTGCCAGACACGTCGGCCATGGTCCCTCCTAGACATCGAACGCCGAACCCGAGGACACACTTCCCCCGCTATCGCCGGATTCTAGCACCGGGTAGGGGGCCTGTCAAGAATTGATAACGAACAAACGGGGAATCGAGAAATGATATAACAGGCTGCCTTGTCAAGGGTTAGACCCGCCGCCGGATCCCGCCTCCGAGCCTGGCGGAGGCAACAGCCGATGTATCTCCGCCACGAGCGCCGGAGCAAGTTTCGCCGCTTGCTCGAGATACGCGCGCGCTTGCTCGACATCGCCCGTGGCCAGGAAGCAGCGGCCCGCGCCGTAGCCAGCCTGCGCGACGATAAGGGTATTGCTCCCGGTGGCTTCGACCCCGAGCGCGACGCGGTACTGCGCGAAGGCCTCGGCGAAGCGGTACTCCGCCGCGGCCAGATCGCCCAGCGAGACGCGGGCCTCCAGCTCGTCAGCCCAGAAGTCGTCTTTTTCCGCGGGGTGATCCGCTTTGCGTTGCTCGTACGCGCGCGTGACCGCGGAGAAGTGGCGCCGCGCGCCCGCGGGATTGTTCACGATGTCCTGGTAGACGACCGCGAGATTGAAATGGACGCGGGTCGACGCCGGATTTTCGCGCAGGGTGGCGATGTAGAGAGACTCGTCGTCACGCCAGTCGCGGTTGCGATCCATCGTAAGCACACCGAGCGCGCCAATCCACAGGGCGGCGATCGCCGTGGCGGCGCGCGCCAAGGCAGGGCGCTGCGCCCCGCGGAGCGCCGCGTGCGCGAGTTCCGCAATGCCGAAGAAGAAGCCCGCGAGCGGCACGTACATCCAGTGCTCCGCCATCGGCGCGTTCAATGGAAACAGGCCGGAGATCGGGAGCCACGCGGCGAGGAACCACCCGAACCCGAACGCGGCGCGGGGCAGCCCCCGGCGATAAGCGCCGATGGCGAGAGCGACGATCGCGAGGCACGCGGCGGCGCCGCAGACCGCGACCCACGCGGGCGTGGCGTCGAGCGAGCGCTCCATGTGGAGGCCGGAGGGAATGAACATGAGACGTAGATAGATCGCGAAGGCCTGAAACGTTTCCTGGACCCGCGCGCCCCAGGTCGCGGTGCGCGCCACGGTGTCCGACCCGAAACTGAGAACGGTCGCGCGTAGTATGAAATAGAGGGCGAGCAGTGCAATGGAGGCGAGTTCAGGCATCCACGATCGCACGCGCGATGCAACTGTACCCTCCTTGCTTGGGCGCGTCACGAGACGGCTGAGGATCAGGAGCGCAGGAAATATAAATGCGGACTCTTTGCTCAGCAGCCCAGCGGAGAAACAGAGTAGAGTGCCGAGCGTCGACAGGCCCGCGCGCGATGTGCGCCAAGTGCTGCAATACAGACCGGCGAAAATGAACGCGGCGGCCATCGAGTCGGCGCGGCCGGAGACATAGGCGACGGCCTCGGTGTGCAGGGGATGGACGGCAAAGATCGCTGCGGCGATCAGCGAGACGGCGGCGTGTGACTGAATCCTGCGAAGATAGAGCAGGAGGAGAACCGCCGCCCCCGCGTGCCACAGGGCGCTGGAGACATGAAACACGGCCGCGCTCAGGTCTTTGGGGACCTCGACAGGGGAGACCGGCGGCTGACCGATCCGCGCGATCGCGTAGTCGATCATGAACGTGACCGCCAAGAGCGGGCGATAGAAATTCCCCTGGCCGCCGGCGAATGCGTGCTGATCTTCCGTGAAAAGCGCGAGGACTTTCGAAGGGTCCTTTACGTGTTGGTGAAGCAGAACGGAGGAGGCGTCGTCCCACACGAAGCCAGCGCTCAGCGTGTTCGCGTACACGCCGAGCGCGAGCGCCGCCACCGCGATCCCCGACAGCAACGCGCCGCCACTTCGACTCGCGGCGGCGCGTGACGGCGTGGACATGGGGTGGCGGTTATTTTGGCGTCTGGGCGGACTTGGTGAATACGTCGAAGGTCTCGCCCGTCGCGCCATAGCGCATGCGGACGCCTTGATTGTTGCCGATCACCTCGACAAGCGTGACCCCGTCGAATTCTTCGCCCGCCCGGACGCTGCGCCTGTTGGTCTGTTTGGCGATCGGAAGATAGTACTCCAAGATGGCCGTGTCCTGCATGAATCCGATGATTTCTATTTTCGGCTTCTGGAGTTCAGTGAGCGCGCGCTCCTTGCTGGTTTCCCATTTTTTCGACCCGGGATTAAGCGCTTCGTACCCCTCGATCGTGCCCAAGGCGTGTTCCCAAGCCTGGGAATCCTCAAGCGTGCGGATGCGCTGATCGACGTGTTGGTTGATGATTTGGAGCGCGCGCTGGCCGTCGGGGCTCGTCGAGTTGGCGCGCTTTGCCGTCCCGAGGGCGCGTTTGAGCTTGTCGGCGGCTTCTTTGGGAAACGGCGCGCCCGCGGCGGGCAAAGGCTCATTCAAGCCGGAGTCCGCGATGACCTTCGTCGCGATTTCCTCGGGCGTGGGCGGGGGCGGCGGAGGCGGCTCGGCCGGCTTGGGCGGTTCTCTTTCGGCGCATCCAGTGACGCCCCCCACCAGCGCAATGAGCATGAGAAGGAGTATCGATCGACGGAGATACAGCATGGATAGAGTCCTTATGTGTGGAACGCGCCCTGCACCGTGCATCGTAATCGAAGGCCTCCGGGCCCGTCAAGCACGGATCGACGGGACCGCGCTGGCGCGGCTTGCACGCGTCCGCTATACTCAAACGGGGAAATTCCGGCGGCCGCGTTCGCGCCGGATGGACTTGAGGCAATGAGCAGAATATTACTGGTTGACGACGACGACGACTTGGCAGACCTGCTGAAGACGAAGCTGGTGGCCGAGGGGCACGACGTGACGACCACGCATACCGGCGAAGGGGCCTTCGAGCTGGCCAAGCAGATGAAGCCGGACATCGCGCTGCTCGACATCATGCTGCCGGGGGTCACCGGCTACCAGATATGCCGGCGCATCCGCAAGGACCCTGAGCTGTATCTGATGGGCGTGATCATGCTCACCGCGCTCGGCGAGGAGCCGGAGGTGGTCCATGGACTCGAGCAGGGGGCCGATGACTACATCGTTAAGCCCTTCAAGCTCGAGAAGCTGATCGAGAAGCTGGGTTTCCTGGGAGGGATGCTCGAAGGCATCAAAGACCGCAACGGCATCACCCACCTTCCGGGCACTGACGCGATCAAACGCGAAGTCAATCACCGCCTCGCGCGCGGGACGAGCATCGCCGTGTGCTACATCGACATCGCCCACTTCAAGGCGTATTGCGCGGTGAAGGGGCGCGAGGGCCAGAAACGCGCGCTCGAGTTTATGGGCAAGCTGTTGCCGGCGCTCCTGCGCAACACCGGCATCTACGAGGGCTTCGTCGCCCACATGGGCGGCGAGCATTTCGCGGTGCTGCTCACCATCGAGGACTACGAGCGCTTTTCCACCGCGCTCATCGATAGCTTCGACCACCGCATGCGGGAGTTGTACACGCCGCAGGAGGTGTCGCAGGGCCACGTCATGGCGACGGACAAAAAAGGCCGCGAGGGCAAGTACGGCCTCATGGCGCTCTCCATCGGTGTCGTCCACAACCAGAACCGCGAATTCAAGAGCGCGAAGAAGATGTTCGAAGTGCTCGCCCAGTTGCGTCAGATGGCGCAGCCGGACGGGGCCAGCGTGATGTTCGTCGATCGCCGGCGGAGTGATCGTTGACCCGGTACCTCCGCGCGGTGTGCTTCGTATTGGCCGCGATCGCGGTGGCGGGAATCGTGCGGGCGGTGCTGCGGACTCCCGCCGACCCCGAAATCCCTCAGACCGATCTCGCCCGCCTTGTCGCGCGCGCGCGGGTGGTCTGGCAGGACTACGGCGAGGACATCAAAGCGGCGGTCGGCGCCACGCCCGCGGCGCAGTGGCACGGCGCGCCCACCGAAGTCCGGCTAACGGACGGCGAGATCGACGTCCGCGTCGAGCTTCAAGGCATTTGGGCGTCGTACGACTTCGGCATGCCGATCCTCCTGCGCACGCCGGAGGGCCAAGTGCTCCAGTCCGAGGGCTACGCCCGGCATGAGCGGGGCGGCGTGTATACGTTCCGTCATCCTGACTCCAACAACGCGACGTCTACGCCGTGGGTCGAGCTGCGGTACCCGCCCAACGAAGAGCGCCGGATCGTGTTCGATGCCACAGGTGTATGGCGCGCGCCCAATCCCGGCTAGATAGCCATTCACATCCCCGAGACACTATTCATTCGCGCGGAAGATTTCATTCACCTTGTCATTCTGAGTTCCGCTCCGGCCACGGCCGGAGTATGTGGCAAGAAAGCGTACCCCGCGAGCGTAGGGGCGGGGCCCCGTCCCCGCCCGGTGCGCGCCGGAATCCCAGGGCGAGGGGGCCGCCCCTACAACGACCCACTGCTTTCTTGGCAGCGACAGCGAAGAATCTCCCCGCCGGTGGGCCCAGACACTATGTCGTTTTCGCGGAAGATTTCATTCACCTTGTCATTCTGAGCGATAGCGAAGAATCTCCCCGTCGGTCGGCCGGAAAATTTCAACGTGCATGATCGCGCACATGCCGAAGCGTATCTTTCCTCACCAACCAAGTGATCCGGGAGTGTGAAAGGCTATCTACCCCTGTAACAAATCCCAATACTCGTAGCATGGGCGGCTCGCCCATGCAGGTTCATGGCAGCCGGAGTCGGGTAATGTCAGAAGCTCCCGGAACATTCTAAGCAATGCTCGATACCGCTGGGTCCCGGAATGGCCTTCTTCGCGGAACTTATCGGTGTCCATCAGTATCCATCGGTGGATAATTTCCTCTAATCGACGTCGCCCTCTTTGGCGAGCGGCGCCACGTTCACCGTGATCCATTCACTCCAGCCGTCGGGCAGATCGCGCGGGCGCACGCGAAGCTTGTACGGGTTCCACTGGTAGAGCGGCTTCCAGCCGTCCTCGGGCAGCGGTCCAAAAACGTGTTTGGTGCCTTCGTCGACCGGATAGGTCCCCTGGAGCCGGTGCCAACCTTCGCCAATGTCGTACTCGATGATATAGGCGGCGTGGGGATTTCCGGTCCATTCGGCACCGATCCCTCCGGAATGTTCTTCGAATCGAATCGTGTCGCCGTGCCGGGGCGTGAGGATTTCAGGGACGCTCAAATTCTTGGGATCCAGGGCCGCCTGCCGCTCCTGGAAAATCTCTTCCTTCTTCTCGAGGGCCCTGCGATCACGCGCGTTCTCGGAGACCCACGCGCTAAGCTCATCGATCATCGATTTCGCAACGTCGGGGCGCGCAGCGTAAAGATTTCGCAATTCTCCGGGGTCCTCGGCGAGGTCGTAGAGCTCGAATTCGTCGCCGCGCGGGCCCATGCGCGCGATCAACTTCCAGTCGCGCGTCCGCACACTGCGAACAAATGTCGTGCGCTGATGGAGCTTTGACTGGTAGCCGCCTTCGACGCTCTCCGCGAACACCGGGACGTCGTCCATCTTTTCGCCCCGCATTGCGGGCCAGAGCGATCGGCCTTGCACCTCCATCGGAATTGGCCAGCCCATCATGTCCATCACCGTGGGCAGAATGTCGACCTGTTGCGCCATCGCGTCAATCCTCCGTCCGCGCTTGATGAGCCGCGGGCACAGGATGACGAGCGGGATGTGCAATTGCTCGTCGTAGTGCCTGGAATGGACCGCGGTGGACGCGTGGCCGATGTATCCGTGTTCGAGCAGTTCCTCGCCGTGATCCGCGGTGATCACGATGATCGTGTGTTTGAGTTTGTGGTGCAGGGCGAGCACATAGCGGATCGCCTCAAAGTTCACGTCGAAGTGGCGGGCCTGCGCCGTATAGAGCGCGTCCAGCCAGGCCTCGGTCTCGGGGGGGAAGTCGTGCGCGCGCGGTGCGTCGGACCGCGGCGGCAGGCCGGTCGCCGCGGCTTCTTCGAGTGCCTCCTGAGAGAAATACGGGATGATGACTTCTTTGGTGATGAGCTCGCGGACCAGCGGCGGCATCGCCACTTCGTCGCGCGGGTTGAGCCCCGCCGCGAGCTCGCGGCGCATGCGCTCCGGATCGATCTCCGCCGGCGGGTAGAGCCAGTGCCTCGCGGGTGGATAGTAGGGGAGGTGCATGTATCGCCAGTGATACCAGAGGGCGAAGGGTCGACGATGGTTCTCGCCCAGCCACTGGCGAATGCGGGTCATTTCGTTGGTGACGGTGACGTCGATGACATCTTCGTCGAACTCGCCGAGATTGAGGAAGTTTGGCGCGGCATTGATGAGATAGGAGAAGCGCGGGACGCTATACCCGTGCTGCTTGAACGCGTCCAGCACCGTCGTCACCACGGCGGGCACCGTGCGTTCCTGAGTGACCACGCCATGCGTCGGCGGATACAGGCCGGTGAGGACGGAAGCCACGCCTGGGCTCGTCCACGTGGCCTGGCTGAACATGCTGGTGAACACGGCGCCGGCGGCAGCGGAGTGGTCGAGATATTCCGTGGCGGGCGGGTCGCTCTGTTTGCCGTAGATGCCCCAAAAGTCCGGGCGCGCGCAGTCGACAGTGATGATGAGCAGGTTTATGGGCGGATAGAAATAGCCGGTGTACATGCGCCACGCGCTGAACGTCGCGAGCAGGATCGGCGCAATCGCGCCAGCCATCCAACGCAGGGACGGCCGCAGCCGCGGGAGGAAGTCCCAGAATCCACCGCGCCGCACCGCGACGAGGCCCGCCAAGCCGAGACCGCCCGAGAACCAATTGATCAGGACGTCGCCCATCGTGCCCGAGCGGCGCGGGATGAGGTATTCCTGGATCACCTCGTCCGTTACCCCGATGACGAGGACGGCAATCGCGGCGCCGAGATACGCGCGGCGGTCCGGGCGGTCGAGGCGCAACGCCGCGAAGTAGACGAAGGCAACCAGGCTGTATTGAAGCAGGTGGATGCGCTCGACGGGGAAGTCCGCGTGCAGGGTCAGGACGTAGCCGTAGCCCGCGGCAACCGCTACGAGCCACAGGTAGGAGAGCCACGTCGGCAAACGGCGGCGAAGCAGCAGAGCCGCCAGGACGAGCAGGCCGAGCATAGGCACTGCCGTGTTGACGAAGTCGCCGCCGGCTTCCGTGCCCATCGCGCGGGTCAGTGCGAGCCAGAGGGGATTGACGAACCAGGCCAGCGTATAGAGCAGCAGGGTGTAGACGCCAGCGATGGTCCAACGCAAGCGGCGCTCGCGCTGAAGGGGATCGAGTGGCGGGGCATGTCCGGACATCGGCGGAATCATGCTAACAAAGCGGAGCCGGACGTGCAATTGCCGTCCTCCGGTGGCATCGGCTTCCACCCGATGAAGAATGATCCCGTCCTCCGGTGGCATCGGTCTCCAGCCGATGAAGAATGATCCCGTCCTCCGGTGGCATCGGCTTCCAGCCGATGGAGAGTGAACCGCAATCTCCGTTTCCCGCCGAATACCGGTCCTCCTCGCTCGACGTTCAGGCCCACCCCGCATAGGCTGGAAACCCACGCCACCAAGACCCTCCGCGTCTCCGCGTGAGCCGAACTGCACCCCGCCACCCGTCGATACACTTCCCTCCCGTGCATACCCTCTAAAGATGCGCGGCGTCTGTTGCCATTTCAACCGGTTTTTCTCGCTTTTGACAACGATTTTACCCTTGTCCCGCAACCGCGTTTTCTCCGCCAGCGCCAGCGCTCACACTTGTGTCCACTCATTCTCCCCTGTTTGGCAACCGCCTGTTCCCGAGAGAGTGCAACAAATCGAATACATAGGTAGGAAACGTCGCCGCTCACGTCGAGGCGCGGAGACACGCAGAGGGCTGTGCGGGTCCAGGTGCTATCGAGGGGCCGTTGCGGTTAGGATGCGCGGATGATTCGTGGACATGTGCTGCACGCGGACGGGACAACGCGGGCGCTGTCTTCGCTTGCCGACGTGAAAGCGGCGTGGGCGCAGGACGGCGCGCGGCTCTGGGTGGACGTCGGCGCGCCGGCCGGCGAGGAGATGGAGGGCCTCGGGGCCCTGTTCCGCCTGGATGCGGACGCCCTGGACGATTGCATCGAGGGGGAGCAGCGCCCGCGCGTCGATGAGTTCGAGGACTACATCTTCCTGGTGCTCTATGGCGCCGTGGGCACGGAGCCGTTTCATGAGTTCCTGCCGCGCAAGTTGTCGATATTCTTTTGCGACCGATTCTTGATCACGGTGCACCGCGACGCGCACCGCTCGATCGAGGCGCAATTGATCCGGTGCGAGAAGCACCCGCAGCCGACGCTGCGCCAGGGCCTCGATCACCTGCTGCACAACATTGTCGAAACGATGGTCTCGAACTACGCGCTCGTTGCCGAAGAGTATGCCAAGAGGCTGGACGCGCTCGAGGAGCGTTCGCTGACCGACGGCGGGGACGCTTCGATGCTGACCGAGCTAATCGGTCTGCGCCGTGAGTTGCTTGACTTGCGCCGCATCGCGTCTTCGCAGCGGGAGCTATTGCTGCCGATCGCCGGGGGAGAAATGGACTATGTCTCCGAGGACCTCGACGTCCACTTTTCTCACGTGCGCGACCATCTCACGACCACGCTCGACATCATCGACACCCATCGGGAAATATTGCACGCCATCCGCGAAAACTATCACCTGACGCTCGCGAACCGGTTAAACGAAATCATGAAGGTCTTGACCATATTCTCGTCGTTCTTTCTGCCCCTCTCGTTCATCGCCGGAGTCTACGGTATGAACATGCAGCTCTGGCCTGAGCCCAGCGGCGCCAGGACCTTCTGGGAAATCCTCGGCGTCATGACGGCGTGTTCGGTGGCGATGGTGGTCTACCTGCTGCGCAAGAAGTGGTACTGACGCCGCCTCTCGTCAGGGCTTTTCGATCGCCCCGGGCCGGGACGCCCCTCCCAGGCCCTCGGGCGATGGCATGCTTCGGATGTGGAGGTCCCGCTGAGGCAGCGGCATGTCGATGCCCGCTTCGCGGAACGCGTCGTTGATCGCGTCGTGTAACTCGTCCCGGCAGGCGCTGAGCTGCTCGTTATTGGCCACGTACACGCGCGCCTCGAACACCAGGCCGTTGTCGCCAAACTTCGTCAACGCGACCTGCGGCGCCGGTTCCCTTAGTACGCGGGAATTCGCAAACGCCACTCGGGTCAGTAGGTCGCGCACTCGCCGCGTGTCGCTGCCATACGCGACACACACGGAAATCGTGGTGCGCAGGGTCGTGTCCGAGAGGCTCCAGTTCACCAGCTTTCCCGTGACGAACTCCTTGTTGGGGACGATCAGCTCCTTGAGATCACCATCCAGGATTGTCGTCGCCCGCATCCGGATGCGCGTCACCGTGCCGTTGATGCCGCCAACGGTGACCGTGTCGCCCACGCGGACGGGCTGCTCGAATAAAATGATCAGGCCCGAAACAAAATTGGCGAAGATTTCCTGCAGACCAAAACCGATCCCCAGAGCCAGACCGCCGACCAACCACTGGATGTTCTTCCACTTGAGGCCGAGCGTGTCGAAGGTGAGCCACGCCCCGATAACGACAAAAACGTATCCCAGCACCGCCTTGATCGCGTACCGCTCGCCGGGGGAGAGGGAAAGCCGCTGCAGTATCGCGATTTCGAGAAGCCCCGGAAGGTTTCTCGCCGAACTGATCGTGAGCGCGACGATCACGATCACCAGTAACACGTTGGCGTATGTGAGTTTCTCAACGCTTTTGACGACGTCGTCCGGCGAGGGAATGGCGTTCTCGGCGGGCGCGGCGGCCACTCCCGAGCCTGGCTGCGTCGCGGACTCGTCCGCGCCACCGGCGGCCGCCGGCGGGCCTCCCGCGCCCGGGATGAACCCTTTGGCTTGGGCGGTGGTGTCGCCGATCGTGATTTCATCCAGTACGCGCAGTGCGGGCATGAAATCGATCCAGATGAACCAGACTCCGACGCACAGGGCAACGATGGCGGCGCTGCGGGTGAGGCGAGTGGTCTGCGTGTCGATCGCGGCCAGATCGATCTCGGTGGCCTGCGACTCCGCAGTGAGCGCGGGGTCGGCGCCGCTGCCGGAGGATTTCAGTTGCGCTTCGCGCAACTCGGCCCGCTTCTTCCGGGCCTGCTCGATGGCGAGCCTGCGGCGCGTGACGAGCAGCGCGCGCATGGCCAGGCCGACGCCGATACTCACGATGAAGCTGAAGATGAGCGTCATGTGGATGCGGACGGCGATGCGCAGCGCAGTGTCGAAGTAGCCCAGGGCCGCCGCGATGGCGAGGCACACCGGCGCGCCGGCGGCGAGAAAGTAAAGCGTGCGCTGGATGCGGGAACGCTCCCCGGGAATTTTTAACGGGAAGTACATCATCACGCTCGGAGCGTTCCGGTTCGTGAGCCGGTGGCCGAGAGCGGCCCACACGAGCATCAGCACAAAAAAAGCAAGGCGGCCGGCGGACTCGCGCCACTCGCCGGACTCCTGCGATTCGATCATCGCGATCAGCAGCAGGAAGGGAAGCGCGGCGGGAATCGCCCACGTCAGCGCGCGGCGGCTCGAAGCCGTCGCGTCCGGCTGCCACTCGAAGTGCACTTCTCCCAGACCGCGCGAGCGGAATATCTGCCGCGGAATCTCGACCGACGCCAGGATGGCGGCGACCCAGACCAGGGCGCTGGCCAGCAGGCCCTTGAATTCGCCGGGGCTGAGGACGGAGTTTAGCCGCCAACTAATGTAGAGCAGTAGCAGCGGGACGTAGCCTCCGATGGCGATGGTGTGGAGCAGCGTCTCGACCGTCCACGAGTAGTTCGTCGCGATGCGCTTTTCGGCCAAATCCGCGAGATGCTGCATTCGCCGGATTTGCCAGCGCCGGCCGAGGGCCAGAGCGGCGAAGACCAGCAGAGCGAAACTCTCGAACAGCAGGTTTTTTTGGACGTCATCGAGAGCGGCGCGAGCGACATCTCTCCAATTCCGCCAGCTCACCAGCCATCGGGCCGCGTCGGCCGCGTCTCGAAAATCGGACGTGGAAATAACGTCGCCGCTGGATACCCAGAGGACGCGCTGATCGATGTACTGGGAGAAAGTGTCGCGCTGGGTGACCAGATTGTGCTCTTCGTCGTTGAGTTTGTATAGAACCCCGATGTATTCGTCGTACTCCAGGATTAAGGCGTCCAAGGTCTCCCGGCGCGCAGCGAGAAGCGGCCCGAGGAATTCCCGCAATTGCTCGTCGTCGGCGGGATCGAGAGCGGAATCGCCCACGACGTGATCGAGGGTCTCGCTCAGTTCTTCGCCGCGCAATTCTTGTAAATCGATTTGCTCCACTTGCACCCGGCCGATGACTTCCTCGCGCAGTTGGATATTGGTCAGATGTTCGCGGCGGCTGGGCAGATGGGCCCGATTGAGCCGGAGTAGTTTGCCCACGGCATCGGTTAGCCCGGCGGCGTTTTCGCGCTGATTGACGCTTTTCCATTCGGAATAAATCCGGTTGTATTCGGTCCTGATCTCCTCGGAATTCTCCCTTGTTTGCTCCGCATTGGCGCTGGGGCTGTCTGGCCCCATCCGTCGCTCGGCGTAGACTTGATTCTCCTGGGCCACGGTCCGGACGTATCTGCGGATACTGTCTGGGGCGCGCTCGGCCTCGCCGAGGTCTTCGCCGGCACGGGCGGCGGCGATCTCGGCCTGCTCCTCACGATTGAGAGAAGCCCGGCGGCTGAGGGCATCGACCTCGTCGCGGGCGGCAGTCAGATTCTTCTGCGCAAGGTCTTCTTCGAGCGTGCGCAGGGGTCCGCGGGCTTCGAAGCTGCCCAGTTCTTGGTCGTACGAGGCGATTTCCGCCTCGATCGATTGCGCACGGGCAAGGGAATAGATCCGATTGGCATCGAGCTCTTCGGCGCCGGCGCCTTGCGGAGGAGGCGCGGAGCGAATCTGATCCAGTTGCGCGCGCGCCGCTGCCGTGAGATCGGAGAGTTCTTGGCGCCGGCCGACTCGGTCGTCGGCCTCCTGCCGAAGTGCGAGCAGCGCGGCGTCGGCGGCGTCTTGCCGGCGCTTGGCTTCGGCGAGAGCGGCAGAGACCTCTTCCAGGTTTGAATCGTCGTCGAGGCCGTACTTCTTGGTTCTCTGGGGGGCCGCGATGAGATCTTTTAGTTCCTCGGCCCGGGCAGGCGCGGCGTCCCTGGCTTCCACCGAGGCCTTCGCACGCGCGCTGTAGTCTTCGGCGGACTGGATTTCAGCCAGTGCCTGGTCGTAGGTGCTGATGATTCGGGCCTTGACGTTGTTGTCGAGCGCGGCGTTCTCCTCGATGCGCTTGATCGCAGTTTCGACGTCGGCGCGAAACAGCTGCGGAGCGGCGGGGGATGGTTCCTGGGCGCGCGCGGCGAGGGCGAGTCCGACCGCGATGAGCGCGAATCGTAGAGTGTGCTTGCCGAGCATGGCGGAATCTGCGGGTCCCCGGTGCGCTGCTATGGTAGCAAAACGGGCCGGGCCGCCGGGCCTCCAAATACGCAAGAGCCGCGGGCGCGATCGCCCGCGGCTCTGGATGGACGTTGCGGAGTCGAGTTTACTTCGAGCGGCGCCACTTATAGACCGGGTCGCGCTGCTCTTCGGGGTGCGTGTAGGTGCGCACCAGGTCGCGCGTGCCGTTTACACTGCGCGGCGTGCCACCCAACTGATCGAACTTTTCCTGCTGGAAGGGCGTCAGATCCGGGAATAGATCGTCCGGCAGAATATTGCACGTCAGGAAGATGAGCAGTTCGGTGTGCTGCTTTTTCACGTCCTGGCTCTTGAAGAGCGTGTTCAGCACCGGGATGTCTCCCAAGATCGGTACCTTGCGGTTGCTCAGATTGCTGTTGAAGCTGCGCAGGCCGCCGATGTACACGCTCTGGCCGTTCTTCATGCGGAGGTTCGTGCTGGCCATGCGCTTGGATTCGATGGGCACACCGGTGACGCTTTCGCCCGTCGTGTTGCTATGTTTGGCGTCGACGTTGATCAGGATATGGTCGTCGTGGGTCACGCGAGGCGTGACTTTCAGAATCATACCGACGTCCTTAAACTTCGTGGTGGCCAATTGGCCGCCTTCACTGGTCTGCGTCAATTCCTGGTAAGGAATTTCGCGCGAGATGTTGATGATCGCCGGCTGGTTTTCGACCGTGACCACGGTCGGGTTCGCCAGCAGCTCGGAGTTGGTGCTTTCCACGCGTGCCTGGACTTGCGCGCGGAAGTTGAAGCTGTCGGAGATGAAGCCCCAGGTCAACAGGCCCAAGCCCGCCTGAGGATTCGTGATCGGCAGGATGGAGGCGGCTGAAAAGTCGGGATCACCGTCGGCCTGCGTGGAGTTGGTATTGAGGATCCACTCGACGCCGGTCTGGGCGCCGTCTTCGAGCTGCGCGTCGACAACGAGGGCGTCGATGCTCACTGAGCGCACCGGGAGATCGACCGTGTTCACGAGCGCCTGGATTTCCTGGACCTTGATCGGGATGTCCGTGACGATGAGTTGGCGCGTGCGCGTATCGGCGCTGACTTTTCCGTCAGGACTGAGCAGCGGCGCCACGATCGGCAGGAGTTGCACCGGTTCACTGTAGTTGAGTTTGATCGACATGGTCATTGTCGGCACGACTTGATCGGCCACGTCGAGTTCGGACACAACGCCTTCGAGTTCCTCGATGGATTCGAGCGGGCCGGCGAGGATGATCACGTTGGTGCTCGGATTGGCGGACACGGAGATCAGATCGCTCTGCTCGTCGGAGCCGATGATGTCATCGAGGGTCTTCTTGATTTCAGCCGCCCGCCCGTTTTCCAGGAAAATCATGCGCGTCTGCCGCTGGGCCGCAACGGCTTCGTCGTAGGTCGTGATGACATAGACACCCGCTTCCTCGACGATGCCCAAGCCGTGCATCCGCAGCACGATTTCGATCGCGCGGCCGAGCGGCACGTTCTTGAGGTTCGCGGTCACGCTACCGGCGACTTCGGTACTCGCGATGACGTTAATCTGGCCCTTTTCCGCCAGCAGAGAGACTACGTTGGTCAGATCCATACCCTGGAAGTCGAGAGTGACGATCTGACGCAGCGGGTCTTCGGAGGCCGGCAGATTGGGATTGTAGAGGTTATACGACGGACGCGTGCCTGTCGTCTTGGGCACGCTGTAGCTGCGCGGTCCGGAGGACTTGGCGGCGGCGGCTGGCGCGGCCGGTTTGACCTCGGTGATGCCGGTCCCGTCGGCCTGCGCCTGGGCCAGCCGGATCACGCCGGCGTCTTCGGCCTCGAGCACTTCGTCCGGAGTGGAGCGCAACACCGCCATGGCGCCACCGCGCGAGATATCGTTCATGCTGAGGTGGTGCTGCTGCGCGGGGCGCGCGCGGGGCGCGGGAGGCACAGCCGCGATTTCGTCTTTGGTAATCGTGGCCAGCGCGTCAGTCGGCTGGACTTCCAGGGCCACTTCCGCCTGCGCGACCTGAGCGCTCGCCGCAAGCGTGGCCGTTGTCTCGGCCGACGCAGCGGTGCGTACGGCGGCCAGGGCGCTGTCCATCTGGGCGAGCGAGGTCTCGGATGAACCGCCGGTGGCGCTGGCGACCGTGCTCTGAATACGCTGCGCGAGCAGCGAGTTCAACTCCGACTGCTGATTCGCGCGGGCCGCGAGCGACCCAATCGCCACGGCGTAGTCGGATTCCCCGGCCGTGAAGTCCGCGAGGACGGTATCTGAATTCTTGGCAGCGGCGATCGACGCGCGCGCGCTCTCTAGAGCGTCCGAGCGGCGGGCGAGCAGGGTAGCGCGCTCGGTTTCGAGCATGGCCGTCTGTGACTGGATGGCATCGAAGTCTTTGCGAACGCCATCGGTGGAGCCGGTGTTCTTCGCCGACGAAACGGCGCGGATGAGCTCGGCCTGGAGTAACCCGAGACCGGCGGCCTCGACCGCTTCGCACGCGTTTTCGATGGATAGGTTCATCAGCGTGTTGCTAGCGGCGAAACCGTCGTCGTCGCGCCGGACCGTTTCCTCGATGGTCGAGAGCGCGAACGCGTTGGCGGCGCTCTGCGAGCCTTCGATACCTGAGCGGCCGGGTGTCAGCGTGACGATGAGCATGCCCTCGTCCGCGCGAATCGCGGCGCCGGCCGGGGCCGATAGCGCGACGCTGACACGGGTGACGAATTGCGGATGCACAGAGACTAGCTCGGTCGTGATGCCGGACACCAGGCCGCCGCTGCCCATGGCCATGGGCTGCATGGACGGCAGGACGACGGTGTTCGCCAGCGAGACGTGCAGCGCGCCGGAGAGGTCAAACGACGCGTCGAAGGCGGCCGGCGCGGACAGGTGCAGGCGCAACTCCGCCGCGCGGCCCGTCGCATCGACGTTGAGGGCGGAGAGCGCAATGGCGCGATTGAACGCGCCATCCATCGCCGCCGCGGGCGCCGGAGCAAGACCCTGGGCGACGGCATCGGAGACGGCCGCGAGTATCTGGGATCGCTGCGCCACGGGGTCTGACGCCATCGCGGGTAGCGCGGCAAGAATCGTAGCCAGCAGCAGCGTGAGGATTCGGCAGGGGAAGGATCGGCGCATAGGTTATTGCTCCTTGAGTGCGCTGACCACTTCGGTGTCCTGGCCCGTGATGCCCAGGACGACGTGGTCGCGTTCAATTGCTTTCACAAAAATCGGCTCGTCAAACGTGAATCCCACCGATACGACGTCGTTGTCGATCACGGCATAGGGCGTCCGGTCGTCCCAGATGATCCCGGTCACCCGTTTTTGTTTGGCGGAATTGAGCAGGCTCTCCGGGGTCAAGTCGCGCTTGGCAATCGCAGTGCGCGCGCGCAGTTTCATGCTGTCGCCAGCGAGGGGGAGGGTCGGGTCGCGAGCCTCGGCCCCCTTGTCGTATTCGAATTCGACAACCTTGATTTCCTGGACCAGCGTGTCAAGATCGACGTCCGTGCGCTGAAACACCGACGCGACACGGGGCGCGGCGGCGGGCAGGTTCTTCGCTGAATTACGGGCGGGCTGCTGCGCGCCGGTCTGCTCGGCTTGGGCCTCGTGCTTCGGCTCGCCGCCCATGAGCTGGCTGCCGAGCACGAGCGCGAGCACCACTCCCAAAGAGCCGAGAACGATGGTCTGCTTCTTCTTTTTGCCGCCGGAATCGGATTGAGTCATGACACGTCATCCTTCGATTCTTGAATGAACCGGTAGGTATTCAGGGTGAATCGGGCGGTTGTCACGCCGTCCTCGGCGGGCCCGATGCTCAGATCGCTGACCTTGAGATAGCGCTTGAACCGCTCGAGCCGATTGATGAATCCAGCGACCTGATGGAAGGAGCCGTGCGCCGCTATCTTGTACGGGATGGTCTCTTTTCGGTCGTCTTGGCTGCGCGCCATGGGCGAGAGTTCGACGTCAATGTCCTCTTCGGCCGCCATCGTCTCGAATTCCTTGAGGAGCGTGGGTATTTCGCGGTGCGACGGCAGCCGCTCTTCGAAGTCGCCGACGAGTTTTTCGATTTTCGCCGTGTCTTCGCGGAGCGCACCAATCGCCGCGTTGATGCGCTCGGCTTCGGCGAGGTCCGTAGATACTTGCTTGTCGTCGGCCAGGACGACAGCGAGTCTGACCCGCTGGCCGTCGTGCACCATGAAGTAGAAGGCCACGACCAGCGCCGCGGTCACCGCGAGCGTACCGGCGTTTATCGCCCAGTCTTTGGGAGTTATGGTGCCTTTGAGTAAGTCCATCATAGCGATTTCTCCCCCCCGAGGATGACGTACTCGAGCTTGAACTCGCGCACGCCCACGTCCTCGAACAACGTGTCCTTGAACGTCGATAGGTCGAGCTGGAAGAGCTCAGAGAACTCTTCATCGCTTTCGGTGGCCGTCGTGAACGGATTCACCGATGCGACGCCGTCGTCGCCCGGGATGACATAGCCGCTGAGCGTGAGCACGCGGCGCTCGACCTTCTCGGTCACCGCCTTCATTTGCTTGGTCTTGGGGTCATAGACTTCCTTCTTCTGGCTGAATTCCCGGTGCGCGACTTCGATTCCCTCGTACCACATGTTCTCGGTGGCCAAGCGGTTGAGGTTGAACAGTTGGCGCGACCAAAGGATTCGGTCGCTGACGATTTCGTTGATCGTGTTCACCTGCTCGGCCAGCTTGATCTTTTTGGCCGAGATACTGTTGTACTCTTCGACGACGGGTTGGAGCTCAGAGAGCGCGGCCTTGTGCTCGGCCAGCCAGCGGTTCGCGGCCCTCATGTCCGCGATGTTCACCAAGCTGACGACACCAATGACAAATAGCGCGGTGACGGAGATCGCGCCGCTGATCAGGTAGGGCAGCAGCGTCCGCTTAATCGGGCGGTACTGGTGTGGAAGTAAGTTGATGTTAATCATAGGTCCGCCGCTCCCCGGGCGGCCAAGCCCACCGCGACCATGAATTGCGCCGGGCGTTCCTCGAATTGAGGGATGGCCGCTTTTCGTCCCAAGCTGATGGACCCTTCGACCGGATTGGCGAGGACCACATTTTCGATATCGAGATCGTTCTTCAAGGCCTCGCGGATCGGCTTGAGGTGGGCGATGCCGCCGCTCAGCACGATGCGATCGACCGGGTGCTCGTAGAGTTGGTGTTCGTAGTAGTCAAACGAGCGGCGCACTTCAGAGACCAGGCGCCCGATGGGCATCGCGAGCACGTCGTCCAGCGGCGTAGGCGAGTTGACGTCTTCGGCTCCGCTGGATTCGACTTCCTCCTCGAGCGGGTCGAGCAACGAGGCGTTGCTCTGTTCGGGCTTGGCGATCGGCGACGGCGTTTTCGCTTTGCTGCGCGAGGCCTCGGAGTCGTAGTCCATGAGGAGCGCCTCGGCGTGTTCGTTATCGCAGCGGCGCGCCTTGGCGATCGCCTGGACCAAGTCCTTGGCGCCCCAATTAATGTCGCGAATGAAATTCGATGTGCCGTTTTTCGTGAAGTGAATGCTTACCGACGATGCGCCGATGTTGATGAGCGCGGTCGTGCCCTCGCCGGTCAGCAGGTTGGCGCCTTCGGCGGCATCGGCCAGCGCGAGCGAGTCGACGCTGAGCACGCCAAATTGAACACCGCCGGCTTCCGCGATGCGCAGGCGAGTCTCGATGACTTCGTGCTTGGCGGCGACGAGGAGCACTTTGAGATTCGTTTCGCCGCCCTCGGTTTCTTCATCGAGGAGGGACCAGTCCAGGAAAACCTCGGCGAGATCGTAAGGGATATTGTGGCGCGCTTCGGCCCCGATCGCCGCGTCCATTTCTCCGGCCGCCATGCGCTTGAGGCGAGGATAGCGGATGACGACGGTCTGTCCCGGCAGCGCGCCGACGACGAGGCACTGACTGACGGGCATGCCTTCGAGCGCTTCGCGCATGGCTTCGGCCTGCGCGCCGACAGGATCAGACCCGACCCTGGTGCGGTCCACGAGCGCATAGCCCATATCTTCAACGATCAGACGATTGCCTGATCGCGACATCTGCACGGCCTTCACGGCGTGGGTGCCGATGTCTATTCCGATGACTTTCTTTGGTTTAGTAAATCTCACGGCGCGCGTGCTCCATGCAGGAGCCGGCGGGAGCCAAATGCACGGCGGGACGTGGTGCGAGCGAACGCACCGAGAACTCCCCCGTGGCTCGTAAGCTCCCCCAGTCCCCCGATCAGTGGCTTACGTTATTCCAATTCTATCAATGAGTTGCGAAGTTGTCAACATAAGACAACACGTCTTTCTCACTTTACGGTAAATGATTACTTATTACTGCGTCATAAAGCCATAAGCGCTAAGCCGTTACGCTGATGAGAGTTAAAAGGCATATCCGCGGTTTCAAGAAATGTAATGAATGTTTTACATAATTTCCGTATTTGCGCTATGGGAAGCGCCGGAGGGGAGACCAAAAAACCACAGGCCGAGCGAAGTCGGCCTGTGATTCATGGCCCCGCTTATGCCGGTGGCCGGGCAGCTTTGAAACCTTAACCCACTAGGTGGGTGCTCTCACGGCAGCTTCCCGACGTCCACTCGAGGTGGCATGTCGTCCGCTGCTCAGATATCGAGCTCCCGGTTCCAAAAATAAGGTAAAAAGCAGCCGGGCCCGTCGAACACAGCAGGGTGAGACCCGAAAGTCAACGGGAGTCTAACACCGCCGGGCGATCGCTTCAAGCGCATTTCGCGGCCTAAGAGCCGATTTTTCTCAGCGAGCGAGGGCAGGGTTTACCGCGAATGGCTGCCAAGCTGTTAGTATGGGCGCATCGTAGGGGGAAACCACGTGCGACTGCTCGCGCGCTTTGGCGCTGTCTTGTGTGCCGCGACTTGCGTTTCCAGCGTCTCAGGCCAGGATTTCGCA
>JBCLBO010000044.1:0-25061 GCA_038916785.1 Candidatus Hydrogenedentales bacterium
CGTGCCCCCGCCGGGCTGCGGCAACTCCGTCACTTCGCCGATGTGCACACCCACGCGCACGCCGGGCAGGTCCGCCTCCGCCGCATGCGCCTGCTGCAAGGCCAGCGCAAACAACACCGCCGCGCTCGAAGTATCAAACGTGAGAAAGCAGCCGTCCCCCGCCCAAGTAATCGCCCGCCCCTCGTGCAGCCCGGCGAGCCGCTCGATGTGCGCCCGGTGCCGAGCGATCAGGCCCAAAACCGCGCGGTCCCCCAACTCGGACTTGAGCGCGGTCGATCCTGCGAGGTCCGTGAAGACCAGCGTAAGCACACGCGCTTTGGATGCTACGATATCTGCGGCCATTGCAGTGGATCCCAATCCGGAGGGCTAGCGTCATGGTTACGAATAGGCGCTACCCTATCAGGGTGGCCGCTGGAGAAAAAAACTCGTTGACCTGCTTCCCCCTGGGTTTAATAGGGACAGCGGAGCTGTTGAAAAAGCCCAGTTCTCCATCCAAATGGCACCTACATGACGAACTCGCTTGATGAAAACACCAACGAAAACAGACTTCTCAACGGTCGAGCGAACGTGACAGACGCGCAAATTCGACTTTCTCAACGGCTCCGCTGTCCCCGTTTAACCCGCCGTTTAACCCCGATGCAGACCCATCGAGTTTCGGCACGCGCCGGCGATGCGAGTGTTCGAATGCGACGTTATGTCGTGACCCGAAGATTTTCGTGGAGAAACTCTGGGGCAAAGTCTGCACCGTTTTCCCATACGATCGTGCGAATTTCAGGATCGATATGAAATGACTTAAAGGACTTGAGGTCGCGAAGGGGGCCAAACACGTCCCCCTCGAGCTCAGCCTCCAGGTCTATTTCCCCTTCGGTTCCATCGTTGAATCGCGCCCAAATGGTGTAGTCGTGCAGGTATCTGGCTTCCGTTACGTGCAGGAACATGGGTCTACTCCAACGGCTCTATGGGATTGATCGTCTCTTTGTTGACCGCGCGACGCCAGTCTTCAAGAAGCTCGTCCTACTGTAGAACTCTCCACTCTTCAACTAGGCTGAGGGCCCTCCGGGACATTCGCCCCGTGATCCTTCCAGTCTCAATCTCCACCGTCACTTCGTCGTCTTGGTAGCGCGCGTGAAAATGGGCCGGCGCGTGGTCGCGCCAATACATGTAAACTGCAATCCCAAAGAACCGGCTAATTACGGGCATCGGCCAATTCCGATTGTATCCCCTCAAACACTTCCTTCGGGAACCTATACCCAAGGGCGGAAAACGGTGTCGCGTTTAGGCGGTCACAGGCATCGGCCAATGTGCACTCCGCATTCTCGACGTAGTATTTCGCGTTGGCGACCAGATCGTTGATCGAACCCGTAACCGTACGACTTAAGGTCTTCGAGAACCGCCACTCGGTCAGCCGTCCAAGGATATGCTCCTCCCAAATGCGGTGATATCCGGCTCGAACCATCGCGCTCTGAACACGCCACGTAAATGTCGAGGCGAACGACCCTATCGCCCGGTCCTGGCCTACGAGAGCAAGAACTGAATATAACGAGCGAGTGTTCGTGATGATTAGATGTTTCCTTCGGTTGCAAACAAACCTCCGGCATGTCCAATCCAAGTAGCCGTTTTTCTCCAGGGGCAGCGCCTCTTCCAGGACGACGCCCAAGCTCTTGGCTAGCTCGGAGGATAGTCGGACAATCATTGTTTCGATTTATGCCGTTGGACGATGGCTTGCCGAATCGCGGCTTCTAACAGTCAATACTATATCGTCTTCGGTTCACTAAGCACGTGGAGGGAGGATTCGAGGTGGACGGCATAGGTTTTTCGTTGATAATTAATTAGGGACAACTCGGCTGTCCCCATTTAACCCGGATTCACAATCGAACCGCCGCGGATACTTTTCCGCACCGCTCAGGCATAAACGTCGCACGTCCAAAGACTCGCCGATCGCCGGACCGATCGCCGGGCGCGTTACTTTGTAGCGGGCTTCGAGTCCGTGGTCGCGGTGTCTGACGCGGTGGCCGAGTGCTGAACTGCCTCGCGGGTTGATTTGTGCTCGGCGATTTCGCTGGGTCTCCAGCCGAATGTGAGCATGAGGACCGCAAAACCAACGACGTAAGCCAGCGAGACGGGCCAGCCGTGTTTGATCCACGCGCCGACGGACCTGGCGTGCGGATACTTGTTCGTGAGCGCGACGCCGGCGGTGGAGCCGAACCAAATCATCGATCCGCCGAAGCCGACCGCGTAGGCGAGCACCGCCCAATCGTAGCCGTCCTGCTTGATGGCGAGCGCGGTCAGCGGAATGTTGTCGAAGACGGCGGAGAGGGCGCCGAGCATGAACGTGGTGACCCACGAGGCGGGGGGCAATTCTTCGACGGGCATCATCGATGCGCAGGTAACGAGCGACAAGAGAAAGATCGTGCCGCGGATCGAGCCGGGAATTTCCGCCCACGGCGTCTTCGTGAAGAGCGCACCGATTAGGATGGCGGCCCAGACGCCCGCGGCGGGAAAGCCCCACCTTAAATTGGCGGCGATGGCCCCGGCGAGGATGAGTGCGATGACGCCGAGATTGGCCCAACCGACTTGGTGGTGCCCGATTTCGTCTTTTTGAATGGGCTGGAACCGGTGCTGTTTGCGGGCCAAAATCACGCCAAAGACGAGTAGCGCGGGGATGCCTGCCGCGAAAGCCCGGAGCACTTCGAGCGCGGGGACGCCGGCGATCCACATCATCGTCGTGGTGGTGTCGCCCAAGACCGTGGCCGCGCCGCCGGCATTGCTCGCGGCGACGATGCCCGCGAGATAGCCGATATCGACTTTGCCCTTGAACACGACGAAGGCGATGGTGCCGCCGATCATCGCCGCTGCGATGTTGTCCAGGAAGGCCGACATCGTGAACACGAGGACCAGCAGCACGAATCCGCCGCCCCATCCGTCGGGCAAGAACCGGGGCAGAATGTCCGGGATTTTCGATTCCTCGAAGTGTTTGGCGAGGATCGCGAATCCGAGCAGCAGGCCGAGCAGATTGAGGAGCGTGCGCCACTCGCCCTCGTGGCCGCCGCCCCCTACGAAATGCTGATAGAGATCGAAGTGCGGGTCGAAGCCCAGCTTGAGTCCGGTGATGGACGCCATGCCGATCAGGGCGACGTACATGGTGTATTCGTGGAAGAGCGCGACGCCGAGCAGCGTGATGGCGAAGAGATAGAACTCGGCGCGGATGGTGAGAACTTGGGGCACGTCCGCGGAGGTCTGGGAGAGCAGGACGAGGACGAAGACGACGAAGATGAAGAAGACGCCGAGCGCGGCCATGATGGTCTTGCTGATGTACATGCCGGGTGCCCTCGGGGAGTGGCCGCATGTGCGGCGGTGACCGTAGCATAGAGGCGCGGCGCACCGGTTTTCCAGAGGACAGGAGATGGACGGTCTGGGCTTGATGGACGAAGTGATCGTAATGGAGGCGCAGAGTGCATTGGGATTGTGGCAAGGCGCGGGGTTAAATGGGGTCAATGCGGACAGCGACCTATTTATGAATAGAACAGGTGTGTCAATAAATAGGTGGCTGTCCCCGGGCCATACGCCCACAAAGCCAAATGGACCATCGCGTGGCTGAATACGCACCCACGCGACCGATCATGCGCCGCGAGACTCGGGTGAACCGGAGAGGCGCTCTTTCATCCAGTTGATCAATCCCCCGCGGAGCAAGAGCTGCACTTGCCGCGGCGACATGAAGTGACGCACCTGGAACTTTCGCTGGCGCGTGACGTTCTCGACCACCAGTTCGCCCCCCTCTGTCAGCACGCGCCGCAGGTCGGTCAGGCGCAGCACGTCGCCGGCCTGGATGCCGTCGTAGTCGGCGGGATCGACGAAGGTCAGCGGCAGCACACCGAAGTTGATCAGGTTCTGCGAGTGGATCCGCGCAAAACCCTTGGCTAGAACCGCGCGCAGCCCGAGGTACTGCGGGCCTAGTGCAGCGTGCTCGCGGCTCGAGCCTTGTCCGTAATTGCTCCCGCCCACCACAACGTGGCCCTTCACCTGCCTGGCCCTTGCCGCGTAGGTGGGATCGATCATATCGAAGGAGAACTCGGCAATCTTGGGGATATTGCTCCGGAACGGCAGCACCCGCAACCCTGGCGGCATGATCTCATCGGTAGAAACGTCGTTCGCCACCTTGAGTAGAACCGACACTTCGATCTCATCGGGCAGCGGCTCGAACGTCGGCAGCGAAGCGATGTTCGGGCCCTTCACGAGGTCCACGTGCAGCGCCTCCTCAAGCGGCAACGGCGGCATGAACATCGCGCGGTTGATAATCGGGTGGTCCGGGTCCGCGATGCGCGGGTAGGGGATGCCAAGTGTGCGCGGGTCGGTGATCACGCCGGTGAGCGCCGACGCCGTGGCGGTCTCCGGGCTGACCAGACACACCTTGTCCTCGCGCGTGCCGGAGCGGCCGGGGAAGTTGCGCGGTACCGTGCGCAGAGAGAGTTCATGCGTGGCTGGCGCCTGGCCCATGCCGATGCAGCCGTTGCAGCCGGCCTGGTGCAGCCGCGCGCCGGCGTGCAGCAGGTGGGCGATGTGCCCGTCGCGCACCAGCGTTTCGAGCTGCGCCCGGGACGTGGGGTTGACGTCGAACGACACGCGGTCGTGTACTCGCCGGCCCTGCACCATCATCGCGGAAACGGCGAAGTCGCGGTAGCCGGGATTGGCCGACGAGCCGATATACGCCTGGTAGATTCGCTCGCCTGCGACTTCGCGGACCGGGCGCACGTTCCCCGGGCTGGACGGCATGGCGATCAGCGGCTCGAGGCTCGCGAGATCGATCTCGTCGTGCATGTCGTAGGTCGCGCCGGGATCCGCGGCCAGCTCCACCCAGTCCTCTTCTCGCTGCCACGCGCGCAGGAAGCGGCGCACCTCCTGGTCGGAAGGGAAAACGGTGGTGGTCGCGCCCAGCTCGGCGCCCATGTTGGCGATCACGTGCCGATCCATCGCGCTCAGCGCGTCGAGCCCCGGTCCGTAGTACTCGACGATCCGGCCCAGTCCGCCCTCCACGCCGTGGCGGCGAAGCATCTCGAGGATCACGTCCTTGGCGCTCACCCACTCCGGCAGGTTGCCGGTGAGCTTCACGCCCCATATCTGCGGCATGAGCGTGAAGAACGGCTCGCCCGCCATGGCCAGCGCCACTTCCAACCCGCCAGCGCCGATGGCCAGCATGCCGATCGCGCCGCCCGCCGGCGTGTGGCTGTCGGAGCCAAGGAGCGTCTTGCCCGGCTTGCCGAAGTTCTCCTGGTGGCACGGATGGCTCACCCCGTTTCCAGGCCGCGAGTACCAGACCCCGAATCGCTGGCAGGCGCTGCGCAGGAAGAGGTGGTCGTCAGGGTTCTTGTAGTCTTCCTGGATGATGTTGTGGTCGACGTACTGGACGCTAAGCTCGGTCTTCACCCGGTCCAAGCCCATCGCCTCCAGCTCCAGCATCACCAGCGTGCCGGTGGCGTCCTGGGTGAGCGTCTGGTCGATGCGGATCCCGATCTCCTCGCCGGGCTTCATGTCGCCGTGCACCAGATGCGACTGGATCAGTTTCTGCGTGATGTTCAAGCCCATAGTTCTTCTCCCAAGTGTAGTGCTCCCCGGTTCGTGAAGCCCTGGACCGGAGCGACGTCGGACACGATGTTGCTCAGCAGGAAGTGCCACAGCAGAAGCGGCGGCAGCGGGGTGGCGACGTGAGGGGCAGGCGGGTCAACCATCTGGATGGTCTTTTCCTCAACCTCTTTGGGGAAACTAGGGACAGCGGATCTGTTGAGAAAGTCGAATTCACGCGTCTGCCGCGATCCCTCGACTCTTGAGAAGTCCATTTTCGTTGGTGTTTTCATCATGCGAGTCCGTCGTGTAAGTGCCCTTCGGATGGAGAACTGGGCTTTTTCAACAGCTCCGCTGCCCCTAATTAATTCCTAATTAATTCACGCAATCTCGCAAGTCAATGTCCCGTAATAAGTACGAGTTTTCGGGAGGGACAGCACAGATTTTCAAGATGGACAGCGCGTTGTCCGACCACTCGCAGGAGTTTTTCGGGTTGACGGCGAGTGCGCGGTATCCGCGTCACTCGCGGGTGTGGCGGCCTCCGAGGACCGACGCCAACTGGGCGTTGCTACTTATGCCGACGAGCGCCTGCAATCGGGCGATCGAAGTTGGGTGATCGACGAGTTCCTGTCTGTCCTTCACGTGTTTGAAGTCGTGGCCGCGCGCGTTGTACCACTTCTGGATCGCGACGACCAAGTCTCGCCGGGTCACGCAGCCGACCAGTTTCGAGCGTTCGATCACGGGCAGCAGCAGGAAATCGCAGTCGAGAAAAACGGTCGCCGCCGACAGGATGTCGCTGTCGGGGCTCAGCGTAATCTTGATGCTGGACATCATGTCGCGCACGGTGCGGCCGGTCATGTTGTGCTGGTGGGATATCACTTGCAGCCGCAGGCAGTCCTTCATCGTCAGAAAGCCGACGAGGGCGCCATTCGCATCCACCACCGGGCTGCCGCCAAATCCCAGCTTCTTGTCGACGAGTGCGTCGAGCGCCTCGAAGGCGTCTAAGTCCGCCGAGATGCTATCAACGCTTTCTTGCATGACTTGCCGAACTAGCGGGACGGGGTTCATAGCCTTCCCTCCAGGATCGCAACTCGCCGAGCCATAGCCGAGCAACGTCCAAGTCTATCTCAGATTTGGCATTTTGTGTAGGAAATATACTTCAAGTCATAAGGACTTATATTTCAATAAGTTATGTGTGTCTCAAAGCGGAACTCCTGCGACGCTCCCGTCCAAAGGCTTGTGAACCGGCTTCGCATGGTCGCGCTGGCGTGTTCTCACTGAGGCGGAACAGCTCCGAACTGTCGTGTAACTGCGGGTTTGGCCCCGCGGAAGACCTTCGGGAGTTCGATCGCTCGAAACGGGTTGAAAGGCTTTGGTATGCTCTAAGGCGCGCTTAACCGAGTTCTTCAGCCTTGCTCTATGCTCATATCGCTCGGTTGGCAGACGAAGCGCAACCCGTCGGGGTCTTTCCAACGGCAATAAAGACGACAAATCAAAGATTATAGAACGTAAGGCAGTGTGGGGGCGGTAGGAAGATAGCGGGGGCCTACGAGTGTTTCTCGATCCGCTTTCCATCTATCCCGCGCGTAATGCGACGAGCGTCTGAGATTACCATGGCACTCCACGCGATTCGAAAGGGTCTCGACCTTCCCATCCTCGGCGCGCCCGAGCAGGTGATTTACGCCGCGCGACCTGCGACGCACGTTGCGCTCCTGAGCGCCGATTTCCACGGAATGAAGCCGGCCATGCGCGTGGCCGAGGGCGACGCGGTCAAGCGCGGTCAGCCGCTCCTCGAGGACAAGAAGCTTGCGGGTGTGCTGCACACCTCGCCCGCCGCGGGGCGCGTGATTGCCGTGAACCGTGGCGAAAAGCGGGCGCTCCAGTCAATCGTCATTGAACTCTCGGAGCGCGAGCGCGCCGGTGCGCCGGGCAGCGACGAGCATCACCCCTTCGCCAGTTACGCGGGCAAGCCCATTCCGGTACTGAGCCGCGACGACGTGTGCGCCCTGTTGATCGAATCGGGATTGTGGACTGCGTTCCGCACGCGGCCCTTCAGCCGGACGCCGGCCCCCGAATCCACGCCCGACGCCATTTTTATCACGGCCATGGACACGGAGCCGCTCTCGGCCAAGCCCGAGGTCAGCGTCGCACAGAATGCGGACGCGTTCGACGCGGGGCTGGCCGTGATTGCCAAGCTGCGCGAGGGCGCCATCTTCCTGTGCGTGGCGAAGGGGTCGCCCATTAAGGCCGGGCCGTATAGCGGGTTGTTGGTGGAGCAATTCGCCGGGCCGCATCCCGCCGGCAGCGTGGGGGTCCACATTCACACGCTGCGGCCGGTCGATCGCAGCAAGACGGTGTGGCACATCGGATATCAGGACGTCATTCGCATCGGAAAACTGTTCACGGCCGGCCAGCTCGATGTCGAGCAGATCGTCGCGCTCGCCGGCCCGGCGGTGAAATCGCCGCGGCTCCTGCGCACGCGGCTGGGCGCGTCGATCGCCGGACTGACCGAGGGCGAGCTCGGGGATGGGGAGGTGCGCGTGATTTCCGGCTCGGTGCTCACGGGCCGCGCGGCCAGCGGCGAGGTGTTCGGTTATCTGGGCCGGTTTCACCAGCAGATTTCGTGCGTGCGCGAAGATCGCCGCCGCGAGTTCCTTGGCTGGTTGGCCCCGGGCCTCGATAAATTCTCAATCCTCAACGTGTTCACGTCGGGCCTTCAACGCGGCCGCAAGAAGTTTGCCATGACGACCTCGACCAACGGTTCGGAGCGCGCGATGGTGCCCATCGGGCTGTACGAAAAAGTGATGCCGATGGACTTGATGCCCACCTTCCTGCTGCGCGCGCTGATCATCGGCGACATCGAACGTGCGGAGCGGCTCGGCGCGCTCGAACTCGACGAGGAAGACCTCGGCCTGTGTACTTTTGTGTGTCCGGGCAAATACGATTACGCGCCCTACTTGCGCCAGGTCCTGACGCAAATCGAAGACGAAGGATAGTTCAACCCCGATGAAGATTCTGCGGGCAATCCAGGACAAGCAGTACCAGCTTCTGTTCAAGAAGGGCCGGCCGCTCGAGAAGTTGTATCCGGTGTATGAAGCGAATGACACCTTCTTGTTCACGCCCGGCAAGGTGACCCGCGGCGCCGCGCACGTGCGCGACGGCCTCGACATCAAACGCATAATGATCACCGTCGTGGCGGCGCTGGGACCGTGCATGCTCTGGGCCATGTACAACACGGGCTACCAGGCCGCGCTGGCGGTCGAGGGCGGCTCGGCGCCGTCCACCGCGTGGCAGGCTTCGCTCTTCCACGGGATGGGCTGGGGCTATGACCACACGAGCATCTTTGGAAACCTCCTCTTCGGAGCGCTGTTTTACGTCCCGGTGTATATCGTCACGGTGGCGGCGGGCGGTTTCATCGAAGTCCTCTTTGCGGTCATCCGTAAACACGAGATCAGTGAAGGTTTCCTGGTGACCAGCGCGCTGCTCCCGCTGACGTTGCCGCCCACGATTCCGCTGTGGCAGGTCGCACTGGGGATCATGTTCGGCATCATGGTTGGCAAGGAGATATTCGGCGGAGTGGGGATGAACTTCCTGAATCCCGCGCTGGTCGGCCGCGCGTTCTTGTTCTTTGCGTACCCGGCGCAGATGACCGGAGATTTTGTGTGGATCGCGGCCAGCAACACGCCCGACACCTATTCGGGCGCGACGCTGCTCGCGCTGGCCAAGACCGGCGGTGTCGAAGCGCTGCACGCGGGCCACCATTCGTGGATGGACGCTTTTCTCGGCCTGGTCCCAGGTTCGATGGGCGAAGGATCCAAGCTGCTATGCCTGCTCGGCGCGGCGGTCCTGATCGTTACCGGCGTCGGCTCTTGGCGCACGATGGCGGGGTGTATCGCCGGCCTCACGTTGTGGGCGCTGTTCTTCAACTTCGTAGGCTCGAAGACGAACCCGATGTTTGCCGTGCCGTTCTACTGGCACTTCGTGATGGGCGGCTTCGCATTTGGCACGGTATTCATGGCCACCGATCCGGTCTCCTCAGCCTTCACGAACACAGGCAAATTGATCTACGGATTCGGAATCGGTACAATGCTGATACTGATTCGGGTCATCAATCCGGCGTATGCTGAGGGTATGATGCTCTCGATTCTCTTCATGAACATGTTCGCGCCGCTGATTGACCACTTCGTCGTCCAGGCGAACGTGCGGCGGAGGCAGGCGCGCTATGCAGCTTAATTCGACGAGCTACATCATCAAGTTTGCCATTCTGACCTGCGTCCTGTGTTCCGTGATGGTGTCGTCGGCCGCGGTCCTTCTAAAGAACAAACAGAAACAGAACGTACAGATTTACCGGCAGAGCAACGTATTGGCCGTGGTCGGACTGATCAAGCCGGGCGAGAAACTGGGCCCGGCGGAGACGCAGAAGCTTTTCGCGGAGCGCATCGAGTTGCGTCTGATCGACTTCGACACGGACGCGCCCGCCACGGCCGATGCCGGCATCGATGCAGCGACCTACGACCAGCGGCGCGCGGCCGGCGATCCGGCGATGAGCACCGTCGCGCCGCCCAACCCGGCGGCCGTCGCGCGCATTCCGAAGTACGCACTTATCTACGAAATCTACCCCTCAGCGGCGCGCGACCAGGCAGACCTCTATGTGCTGCCGGTCGAAGGATTAGGGCTGTGGGGCATGCTGTACGGCTATCTCGCGCTCGATAAAGACGTGCAGACCATTCGCGGCCTGACCTACTATGCGCATATCGAGACGCCCGGCCTCGGCGGCGAAGTGGACAATCCGATCTGGAAAGCCAAGTGGCCGGGCCGCAAAGCCTTTGACGATGCCGGCAAGCCGGTCATCACCGTGATTAAAGGTTCGGCGGGCACGGCCGCGGAAGATCCTCATCACGTGGATGGACTCTCCGGTGCGACGATCACCAGCCGGGGCGTCACCTATATGTTGCAGTTCTGGCTGGGCGATGGGGCCTTTGGCCCGTACCTGGCCACCCTGCGCGAAAAACGGAGTGCATCCTAATGGCGGTCGTGGGCAAGGAAATGCGGAAAACGGCCACCGGCGCGCCGGTGCCGCTCTTGCAGGTCATCATGGGCAAGAAGGAGCGGAAAATCCTTTTTGATCCGATGTTCAACAACAATCCGATCGCGCTGCAAATGCTTGGCATCTGTTCCGCGCTCGCGGTGACCACGAAGATGGACAAGGCCCTCATCATGTCGATCGGCCTGACGGCGGTCGCGGCGTGTTCGAGCTGCGTGATCAGTCTCATACGAAACTACATCCCGGCCAGCATCCGCATGATCGTGCAGATGTGCGTCATCGCGTCTTTCGTCATCGTGGTGGACCAGATCCTCCAGGCCTACGCCTTCGAACTCAGTTTGCAGCTCTCCGTGTTCGTCGGTCTCATCATCACCAACTGCATTGTGATGGGGCGCGCCGAGGGCTACGCGATGCAGAACCCGCCTTGGGCGAGTTTCATCGACGGATTCGGAAACGGCCTGGGCTACAGCCTGGTACTAATGGGCGCCGCCTTCATCCGCGAACTGCTCGGCTCGGGCAAGGTCTTCGGGATGGTGGTGCTCAAGCTGGTCACCGAGGGCGGCTGGTACGTGCCGAACGGCATGATGCTGATGCCGCCGGCGGCGCTCTTCCTCATCGGGTTCTTCATCTGGGCGCTGCGCAGTTGGAAGCCCGAGCAAATCGAGAAGGAGGGTTGACCGATGGAGGCGTACCTCAACATTTTCGCCAAGTCCGTGTTCATCGAGAACATGGCGCTGGCGTATTTCCTCGGTATGTGCAGTTTTCTGGCCTGTTCGAAGAAGATCGAGACCGCGATCGGTCTCGGCCTCGCCGTGATCCTCGTGCAGGCCAGCACGGTCCCGCTCAACAATTTCCTGTACAACGCGCTATTGCGCGAGGGCGCGCTTTCGTGGGTGCCGTTTGTGGGCGGCAACCTGAAGACGGTGGACCTCTCCTTCCTTGCCTTCATCACGTTCATCGGGGCGATCGCGGCGTTCGTGCAAGTGCTCGAGATGTCGATGGACAAGTTCACGCCCGTGCTCTACACCGCGCTCGGCGTATTCCTCCCGCTCATCACGGTGAACTGCGTGATCCTGGGCGGCTCGCTCTTCATGCAGGTGCGCGACATGAACTTCCCGGAGAGCGTCGTGTACGGCGTGGGCAGCGGCGCGGGCTGGGCGCTGGCGATTGTCGGCCTCGCGGCCGTGCGCGACAAGTTGTCGTATAGCAACGTACCGCTCGGGTTGCGCGGGCTGGGCTTGGCCTTCATCGCGTCCGGGCTGATGGCGATCGGGTTCCTGTCGTTCGGCGGCATCCAGCTCTAAGGCCGCCGTGGGAGAGTAGCGCTCATGGTTTCATTGTTCGGCGTGATCAGCCTGGGCATGGTGATGTTCACCACCATCATCCTGACGCTCGTCGCCGTCATCTTGGTCACGAGGGCCAAGCTGGTCACCAGCGGCGACGTGTTCATCATCATCAATGGCGAGAGGGACAAGCCGCTGCGCACGCGTGCCGGCGGCACGCTGCTGGGCGCGCTCGCGGAACAGAAAATTTTCATCCCCTCGGCCTGCGGCGGCAAGGGCAGTTGCGGCGTGTGCAAAGTCACGGTGAAGGAGGGCGGCGGCGCCATGCTGCCGACGGAACTCTCGTACATCAGCCGGGGCCTGGCGCGCGAGGGCTGCCGCCTTTCCTGCCAGGTCAAGGTCAAGCAGAACATGGAAATCGAAGTCCCGGCCGAGATTTTCCATGTGCGCGAATGGACCTGCAAAGTCCACTCGAACCACAACGTAGCGACCTTCATCAAGGAACTCATCCTCGAACTGCCCTTGGGCGCGCGCGGCGGCGGCGTGGCGACGCGGACGTTGAGCATGATGATCGCGCGCTCGGCCGGGCAATTCGCCATCGAGAACGCGCGAGTCACTGGTTCCGCGCAGACCGACTCGTACTGCCAGAGGTTGAATTTGTCCCAGTCTTCGCGGTATTCGTCCTCGATGACGAAATTCTTGTACGAGGCCGTGTGCGGCGGGCAGGTGATCTGGATGTAGCCGCCCGCGCGGAAAGGCACCGCCTCGCCCGCGGGCAGTTCGAGGATGAGTTCCTTGATGAAGGTCGCTACGTTGTGGTTCGAGTGGACTTTGCAGGTCCATTCGCGCACATGGAAAATCTCGGCCGGGACTTCGATTTCCATGTTCTGCTTGACCTTGACCTGGCAGGAAAGGCGGCAGCCCTCGCGCGCCAGGCCCCGGCTGATGTACGAGAGTTCCGTCGGCAGCATGGCGCCGCCGCCCTCCTTCACCGTGACTTTGCACACGCCGCAACTGCCCTTGCCGCCGCAGGCCGAGGGGATGAAAATTTTCTGTTCCGCGAGCGCGCCCAGCAGCGTGCCGCCGGCACGCGTGCGCAGCGGCTTGTCCCTCTCGCCATTGATGATGATGAACACGTCGCCGCTGGTGACCAGCTTGGCCCTCGTCACCAAGATGACGGCGACGAGCGTCAGGATGATGGTGGTGAACATCACCATGCCCAGGCTGATCACGCCGAACAATGAAACCATGAGCGCTACTCTCCCACGGCGGCCTTAGAGCTGGATGCCGCCGAACGACAGGAACCCGATCGCCATCAGCCCGGACGCGATGAAGGCCAAGCCCAGCCCGCGCAACCCGAGCGGTACGTTGCTATACGACAACTTGTCGCGCACGGCCGCGAGGCCGACAATCGCCAGCGCCCAGCCCGCGCCGCTGCCCACGCCGTACACGACGCTCTCCGGGAAGTTCATGTCGCGCACCTGCATGAAGAGCGAGCCGCCCAGGATCACGCAGTTCACCGTGATGAGCGGGAGGAATACGCCGAGCGCGGTGTAGAGCACGGGCGTGAACTTGTCCATCGACATCTCGAGCACTTGCACGAACGCCGCGATCGCCCCGATGAACGTGATGAAGGCAAGGAAGGAGAGGTCCACCGTCTTCAGGTTGCCGCCCACAAACGGCACCCACGAAAGCGCGCCCTCGCGCAATAGCGCGTTGTACAGGAAATTGTTGAGCGGGACCGTGCTGGCCTGCACGAGGATCACGGCGAGGCCGAGACCGATCGCGGTCTCGATCTTCTTCGAACAGGCCAGAAAACTGCACATACCGAGGAAATACGCCAGCGCCATGTTCTCGATGAACACGGACTTGGCGAAAATGTTGAGGTACGCCTCCATCGGTCAACCCTCCTTCTCGATTTGCTCGGGCTTCCAACTGCGCAGCGCCCAGATGAAGAACCCGATGAGGAAGAGCGCCGCCGGCGGCATCAGCATCATGCCGTTCGGCACGTACCAGCCGCCCTCGGTGACCAGCTTGAGCACCACCATCCCGAAGACCTTGCCCGAGCCGAGCAGTTCGCGGATGAAGGCGGCGCCCATTAGTACCAGGCTGTAGCCCAGGCCGTTTCCGAATCCGTCGATGAAACTCGCCCAAGGCGGGTTCTGCATCGCGTAGCCCTCGGCGCGCCCCATCACAATGCAGTTGGTGATGATGAGACCGACGAACACGGAGAGCTGCAAACTGAGTTCGAAGGCGTAGGCCTGGAGGATCTGGTCCACCACGATGACGAAAGACGCGATGACGCACATCTGCACGATCATGCGGATGCTGGCCGGGATGTAGTTTCGTATGAGACTGATCACGCAGCTCGAACACGCCGCGACCGCCGTCAGGCCGATCGACATGATGAGGGCCTTGTCCATCTTCGTGGTCACCGCGAGCGCGGAACAGATGCCAAGCATTTGCAGCGCGATCGGATTGTTGTTGAACATCGGATCAAAAAGGATTTTCCGCTCCTTCTTGCCCATGATGACCTGCAAGAGCGGCACCGGCGCGCCGGTGGCCGTTTTCCGCATTTCCTTGCCCACGACCGCCATTAGGATGCACTCCGTTTTTCGCGCAGGGTGGCCAGGTACGGGCCAAAGGCCCCATCGCCCAGCCAGAACTGCAACATATAGGTGACGCCCCGGCTGGTGATCGTCGCACCGGAGAGTCCATCCACGTGATGAGGATCTTCCGCGGCCGTGCCCGCCGAACCTTTAATCACGGTGATGACCGGCTTGCCGGCATCGTCAAAGGCTTTGCGGCCCGGCCACTTGGCTTTCCAGATCGGATTGTCCACTTCGCCGCCGAGGCCGGGCGTCTCGATATGCGCATAGTAGGTCAGGCCGCGAATGGTCTGCACGTCTTTATCGAGCGCGAGATAGCCGTACAGCATGCCCCACAGCCCTAATCCTTCGACCGGCAGCACATAGAGGTCTGCCTGGTCGCGCGCCGCTGAGGGGTAGATTTCGTAGATAAGTGCGTACTTCGGAATGCGCGCGACGGCCGCCGGGTTGGGCGGCGCGACGGTGCTCATCGCCGGATCGCCGGCCGCGCGCCGCTGGTCGTAGGTCGCTGCATCGATGCCGGCATCGGCCGTGGCGGGCGCGTCCGTGTCGAAGTCGATCAGACGCAACTCGATGCGCTCCGCGAAAAGCTTCTGCGTCTCCGCCGGGCCCAGTTTCTCGCCCGGCTTGATCAGTCCGACCACGGCCAATACGTTGCTCTGCCGGTAAATCTGTACGTTCTGTTTCTGTTTGTTCTTTAGAAGGACCGCGGCCGACGACACCATCACGGAACACAGGACGCAGGTCAGAATGGCAAACTTGATGATGTAGCTCGTCGAATTAAGCTGCATAGCGCGCCTGCCTCCGCCGCACGTTCGCCTGGACGACGAAGTGGTCAATCAGCGGCGCGAACATGTTCATGAAGAGAATCGAGAGCATCATACCCTCAGCATACGCCGGATTGATGACCCGAATCAGTATCAGCATTGTACCGATTCCGAATCCGTAGATCAATTTGCCTGTGTTCGTGAAGGCTGAGGAGACCGGATCGGTGGCCATGAATACCGTGCCAAATGCGAAGCCGCCCATCACGAAGTGCCAGTAGAACGGCACGGCAAACATCGGGTTCGTCTTCGAGCCTACGAAGTTGAAGAACAGCGCCCACAACGTGAGGCCGGCGATACACCCCGCCATCGTGCGCCAAGAGCCGACGCCGGTAACGATCAGGACCGCCGCGCCGAGCAGGCATAGCAGCTTGGATCCTTCGCCCATCGAACCTGGGACCAGGCCGAGAAAAGCGTCCATCCACGAATGGTGGCCCGCGTGCAGCGCTTCGACACCGCCGGTCTTGGCCAGCGCGAGCAGCGTCGCGCCCGAATAGGTGTCGGGCGTGTTGCTGGCCGCGATCCACACAAAATCTCCGGTCATCTGCGCCGGGTACGCAAAGAACAAGAACGCGCGGCCGACCAGCGCGGGATTCAGGAAGTTCATCCCCACTCCGCCGAATATCTCCTTGCCAACCATGATGCCGAACATGATCCCCAGTGCGACCTGCCACAGCGGAATCGTGGGCGGCAACGTCAGCGGGAGCAGCGCGCTGGTCACCAGGAAACCTTCACTGATCTCGTGTTTACGGATGACCGCAAAGAGGACTTCGATGAAACCGCCCGCCGCCACCGTGACGATATACACCGGGACGTAAAACAGCGCTCCGAAGAGGAGGTTTCCAAAGATGCTCGTGTGGTCATAGCCCCAGCCCATCCCGTGGAAGAGCGAAGCCTGCCACGCGGTGGACGGCGCCGAGCCGCCCTCGACCGCCAGCGCGGCCTGGTAGCCCGTGTTGTACATGGCCCAGAGCATGCACGGTCCCAGCGCCGCCACGACGGTGATCATTATGCGTTTGATGTCGAGGCCGTCGCGCACGTGCGCGGCGCCGCGGGTCACCTTGCCGGGCGTGAACAAGAAGGTGTCATTCGCTTCATACACCGGATACAACTTCTCGAGCGGCCGGCCCTTCTTGAACAGAAGCTGGTACTGCTTGTCCTGGATTGCCCGCAGAATCTTCATCGGGGTTGAACTATCCTTCGTCTTCGATTTGCGTCAGGACCTGGCGCAAGTAGGGCGCGTAATCGTATTTGCCCGGACACACAAAAGTACACAGGCCGAGGTCTTCCTCGTCGAGTTCGAGCGCGCCGAGCCGCTCCGCACGTTCGATGTCGCCGATGATCAGCGCGCGCAGCAGGAAGGTGGGCATCAAGTCCATCGGCATCACTTTTTCGTACAGCCCGATGGGCACCATCGCGCGCTCCGAACCGTTGGTCGAGGTCGTCATGGCAAACTTCTTGCGGCCGCGTTGAAGGCCCGACGTGAACACGTTGAGGATTGAGAATTTATCGAGGCCCGGGGCCAACCAGCCAAGGAACTCGCGGCGGCGATCTTCGCGCACGCACGAAATCTGCTGGTGAAACCGGCCCAGATAACCGAACACCTCGCCGCTGGCCGCGCGGCCCGTGAGCACCGAGCCGGAAATCACGCGCACCTCCCCATCCCCGAGCTCGCCCTCGGTCAGTCCGGCGATCGACGCGCCCAGCCGCGTGCGCAGGAGCCGCGGCGATTTCACCGCCGGGCCGGCGAGCGCGACGATCTGCTCGACATCGAGCTGGCCGGCCGTGAACAGTTTTCCGATGCGAATGACGTCCTGATATCCGATGTGCCACACCGTCTTGCTGCGATCGACCGGCCGCAGCGTGTGAATGTGGACCCCCACGCTGCCGGCGGGATGCGGCCCGGCGAATTGCTCCACCAACAACCCGCTATACGGCCCGGCCTTAATGGGCGACCCCTTCGCCACGCACAGGAAGATGGCGCCCTCGCGCAGCTTGGCAATCACGGCCAGCCCCGCGTCGAACGCGTCCGCATTCTGTGCGACGCTGACCTCGGGCTTGGCCGAGAGCGGCTCCGTGTCCATGGCCGTGATAAAAATGGCGTCGGGCGTGGATTCGGGGGCCGGCGTCCGGCTGAAGGGCCGCGTGCGGAACGCAGTCCACAATCCCGATTCGATCAACAGGGCGCACACGTCGTCGCGGCTCAGTACCGGAATGGGCTTGCCCGCGTAACTGGCGAAGGGGTGATGCTCGTCGCTGCCCGGCGCACCGGCGCGCTCGCGCTCCGAGAGTTCAATGACGATTGACTGGAGCGCCCGCTTTTCGCCACGGTTCACGGCAATCACGCGCCCCGCGGCGGGCGAGGTGTGCAGCACACCCGCAAGCTTCTTGTCCTCGAGGAGCGGCTGACCGCGCTTGACCGCGTCGCCCTCGGCCACGCGCATGGCCGGCTTCATTCCGTGGAAATCGGCGCTCAGGAGCGCAACGTGCGTCGCAGGTCGCGCGGCGTAAATCACCTGCTCGGGCGCGCCGAGGATGGGAAGGTCGAGACCCTTTCGAATCGCGTGGAGTGCCATGGTAATCTCAGACGCTCGTCGCATTACGCGCGGGATAGATGGAAAGCGGATCGAGAAACACTCGTAGGCCCCCGCTATCTTCCTACCGCCCCCACACTGCCTTACGTTCTATAATCTTTGATTTGTCGTCTTTATTGCCGTTGGAAAGACCCCGACGGGTTGCGCTTCGTCTGCCAACCGAGCGATATGAGCATAGAGCAAGGCTGAAGAACTCGGTTAAGCGCGCCTTAGAGCATACCAAAGCCTTTCAACCCGTTTCGAGCGATCGAACTCCCGAAGGTCTTCCGCGGGGCCAAACCCGCAGTTACACGACAGTTCGGAGCTGTTCCGCCTCAGTGAGAACACGCCAGCGCGACCATGCGAAGCCGGTTCACAAGCCTTTGGACGGGAGCGTCGCAGGAGTTCCGCTTTGAGACACACATAACTTATTGAAATATAAGTCCTTATGACTTGAAGTATATTTCCTACACAAAATGCCAAATCTGAGATAGACTTGGACGTTGCTCGGCTATGGCTCGGCGAGTTGCGATCCTGGAGGGAAGGCTATGAACCCCGTCCCGCTAGTTCGGCAAGTCATGCAAGAAAGCGTTGATAGCATCTCGGCGGACTTAGACGCCTTCGAGGCGCTCGACGCACTCGTCGACAAGAAGCTGGGATTTGGCGGCAGCCCGGTGGTGGATGCGAATGGCGCCCTCGTCGGCTTTCTGACGATGAAGGACTGCCTGCGGCTGCAAGTGATATCCCACCAGCACAACATGACCGGCCGCACCGTGCGCGACATGATGTCCAGCATCAAGATTACGCTGAGCCCCGACAGCGACATCCTGTCGGCGGCGACCGTTTTTCTCGACTGCGATTTCCTGCTGCTGCCCGTGATCGAACGCTCGAAACTGGTCGGCTGCGTGACCCGGCGAGACTTGGTCGTCGCGATCCAGAAGTGGTACAACGCGCGCGGCCACGACTTCAAACACGTGAAGGACAGACAGGAACTCGTCGATCACCCAACTTCGATCGCCCGATTGCAGGCGCTCGTCGGCATAAGTAGCAACGCCCAGTTGGCGTCGGTCCTCGGAGGCCGCCACACCCGCGAGTGACGCGGATACCGCGCACTCGCCGTCAACCCGAAAAACTCCTGCGAGTGGTCGGACAACGCGCTGTCCATCTTGAAAATCTGTGCTGTCCCTCCCGAAAACTCGTACTTATTACGGGACATTGACTTGCGAGATTGCGTGAATTAATTAGGAATTAATTAGGGGCAGCGGAGCTGTTGAAAAAGCCCAGTTCTCCATCCGAAGGGCACTTACACGACGGACTCGCATGATGAAAACACCAACGAAAATGGACTTCTCAAGAGTCGAGGGATCGCGGCAGACGCGTGAATTCGACTTTCTCAACAGATCCGCTGTCCCTAGTTTCCCCAAAGAGGTTGAGGAAAAGACCATCCAGATGGTTGACCCGCCTGCCCCTCACGTCGCCACCCCGCTGCCGCCGCTTCTGCTGTGGCACTTCCTGCTGAGCAACATCGTGTCCGACGTCGCTCCGGTCCAGGGCTTCACGAACCGGGGAGCACTACACTTGGGAGAAGAACTATGGGCTTGAACATCACGCAGAAACTGATCCAGTCGCATCTGGTGCACGGCGACATGAAGCCCGGCGAGGAGATCGGGATCCGCATCGACCAGACGCTCACCCAGGACGCCACCGGCACGCTGGTGATGCTGGAGCTGGAGGCGATGGGCTTGGACCGGGTGAAGACCGAGCTTAGCGTCCAGTACGTCGACCACAACATCATCCAGGAAGACTACAAGAACCCTGACGACCACCTCTTCCTGCGCAGCGCCTGCCAGCGATTCGGGGTCTGGTACTCGCGGCCTGGAAACGGGGTGAGCCATCCGTGCCACCAGGAGAACTTCGGCAAGCCGGGCAAGACGCTCCTTGGCTCCGACAGCCACACGCCGGCGGGCGGCGCGATCGGCATGCTGGCCATCGGCGCTGGCGGGTTGGAAGTGGCGCTGGCCATGGCGGGCGAGCCGTTCTTCACGCTCATGCCGCAGATATGGGGCGTGAAGCTCACCGGCAACCTGCCGGAGTGGGTGAGCGCCAAGGACGTGATCCTCGAGATGCTTCGCCGCCACGGCGTGGAGGGCGGACTGGGCCGGATCGTCGAGTACTACGGACCGGGGCTCGACGCGCTGAGCGCGATGGATCGGCACGTGATCGCCAACATGGGCGCCGAGCTGGGCGCGACCACCACCGTTTTCCCTTCCGACCAGGAGGTGCGCCGCTTCCTGCGCGCGTGGCAGCGAGAAGAGGACTGGGTGGAGCTGGCCGCGGATCCCGGCGCGACCTACGACATGCACGACGAGATCGATCTCGCGAGCCTCGAGCCGCTGATCGCCATGCCGTCCAGCCCGGGGAACGTGCGCCCGGTCCGCGAAGTCGCAGGCGAGCGAATCTACCAGGCGTATATCGGCTCGTCGGCCAATCCCGGCTACCGCGACTTCGCCGTTTCCGCGATGATGGTGCAGGGCCGGCGAGTACACGACCGCGTGTCGTTCGACGTCAACCCCACGTCCCGGGCGCAGCTCGAAACGCTGGTGCGCGACGGGCACATCGCCCACCTGCTGCACGCCGGCGCGCGGCTGCACCAGGCCGGCTGCAACGGCTGCATCGGCATGGGCCAGGCGCCAGCCACGCATGAACTCTCTCTGCGCACGGTACCGCGCAACTTCCCCGGCCGCTCCGGCACGCGCGAGGACAAGGTGTGTCTGGTCAGCCCGGAGACCGCCACGGCGTCGGCGCTCACCGGCGTGATCACCGACCCGCGCACACTTGGCATCCCCTACCCGCGCATCGCGGACCCGGACCACCCGATTATCAACCGCGCGATGTTCATGCCGCCGTTGCCGCTTGAGGAGGCGCTGCACGTGGACCTCGTGAAGGGCCCGAACATCGCTTCGCTGCCGACGTTCGAGCCGCTGCCCGATGAGATCGAAGTGTCGGTTCTACTCAAGGTGGCGAACGACGTTTCTACCGATGAGATCATGCCGCCAGGGTTGCGGGTGCTGCCGTTCCGGAGCAATATCCCCAAGATTGCCGAGTTCTCCTTCGATATGATCGATCCCACCTACGCGGCAAGGGCCAGGCAGGTGAAGGGCCACGTTGTGGTGGGCGGGAGCAATTACGGACAAGGCTCGAGCCGCGAGCACGCTGCACTAGGCCCGCAGTACCTCGGGCTGCGCGCGGTTCTAGCCAAGGGTTTTGCGCGGATCCACTCGCAGAACCTGATCAACTTCGGTGTGCTGCCGCTGACCTTCGTCGATCCCGCCGACTACGACGGCATCCAGGCCGGCGACGTGCTGCGCCTGACCGACCTGCGGCGCGTGCTGACAGAGGGGGGCGAACTGGTGGTCGAGAACGTCACGCGCCAGCGAAAGTTCCAGGTGCGTCACTTCATGTCGCCGCGGCAAGTGCAGCTCTTGCTCCGCGGGGGATTGATCAACTGGATGAAAGAGCGCCTCTCCGGTTCACCCGAGTCTCGCGGCGCATGATCGGTCGCGTGGGTGCGTATTCAGCCACGCGATGGTCCATTTGGCTTTGTGGGCGTATGGCCCGGGGACAGCCACCTATTTATTGACACACCTGTTCTATTCATAAATAGGTCGCTGTCCGCATTGACCCCATTTAACCCCGCGCCTTGCCACAATCCCAATGCACTCTGCGCCTCCATTACGATCACTTCGTCCATCAAGCCCAGACCGTCCATCTCCTGTCCTCTGGAAAACCGGTGCGCCGCGCCTCTATGCTACGGTCACCGCCGCACATGCGGCCACTCCCCGAGGGCACCCGGCATGTACATCAGCAAGACCATCATGGCCGCGCTCGGCGTCTTCTTCATCTTCGTCGTCTTCGTCCTCGTCCTGCTCTCCCAGACCTCCGCGGACGTGCCCCAAGTTCTCACCATCCGCGCCGAGTTCTATCTCTTCGCCATCACGCTGCTCGGCGTCGCGCTCTTCCACGAATACACCATGTACGTCGCCCTGATCGGCATGGCGTCCATCACCGGACTCAAGCTGGGCTTCGACCCGCACTTCGATCTCTATCAGCATTTCGTAGGGGGCGGCGGCCACGAGGGCGAGTGGCGCACGCTCCTCAATCTGCTCGGCCTGCTGCTCGGATTCGCGATCCTCGCCAAACACTTCGAGGAATCGAAAATCCCGGACATTCTGCCCCGGTTCTTGCCCGACGGATGGGGCGGCGGATTCGTGCTGCTGGTCCTCGTGTTCACGATGTCGGCCTTCCTGGACAACATCGCAGCGGCGATGATCGGCGGCACCATCGCCTTCGTCGTGTTCAAGGGCAAAGTCGATATCGGCTATCTCGCGGGCATCGTCGCCGCGAGCAATGCCGGCGGCGCGGCCACGGTCTTGGGCGACACCACCACGACGATGATGTGGATCGCCGGCGTCCCCGCGCTCGAAGTGCTCCGGGCTTTCGCGGCAGGCATCCCCGCGCTACTCGTCTTTGGCGTGATTTTGGCCCGCAAACAGCACCGGTTCCAGCCCATTCAAAAAGACGAAATCGGGCACCACCAAGTCGGTTGGGCCAATCTCGGCGTCATCGCACTCATCCTCGCCGGGGCCATCGCCGCCAATTTAAGGTGGGGCTTTCCCGCCGCGGGCGTCTGGGCCGCCATCCTAATCGGTGCGCTCTTCACGAAGACGCCGTGGGCGGAAATTCCCGGCTCGATCCGCGGCACGATCTTTCTCTTGTCGCTCGTTACCTGCGCATCGATGATGCCCGTCGAAGAATTGCCCCCCGCCTCGTGGGTCACCACGTTCATGCTCGGCGCCCTCTCCGCCGTCTTCGACAACATTCCGCTGACCGCGCTCGCCATCAAGCAGGACGGCTACGATTGGGCGGTGCTCGCCTACGCGGTCGGCTTCGGCGGATCGATGATTTGGTTCGGCTCCACCGCCGGCGTCGCGCTCACGAACAAGTATCCGCACGCCAGGTCCGTCGGCGCGTGGATCAAACACGGCTGGCCCGTCTCGCTGGCTTACGTCGTTGGTTTTGCGGTCCTCATGCTCACATTCGGCTGGAGACCCAGCGAAATCGCCGAGCACAAATCAACCCGCGAGGCAGTTCAGCACTCGGCCACCGCGTCAGACACCGCGACCACGGACTCGAAGCCCGCTACAAAGTAACGCGCCCGGCGATCGGTCCGGCGATCGGCGAGTCTTTGGACGTGCGACGTTTATGCCTGAGCGGTGCGGAAAAGTATCCGCGGCGGTTCGATTGTGAATCCGGGTTAAATGGGGACAGCCGAGTTGTCCCTAATTAATTATCAACGAAAAACCTATGCCGTCCACCTCGAATCCTCCCTCCACGTGCTTAGTGAACCGAAGACGATATAGTATTGACTGTTAGAAGCCGCGATTCGGCAAGCCATCGTCCAACGGCATAAATCGAAACAATGATTGTCCGACTATCCTCCGAGCTAGCCAAGAGCTTGGGCGTCGTCCTGGAAGAGGCGCTGCCCCTGGAGAAAAACGGCTACTTGGATTGGACATGCCGGAGGTTTGTTTGCAACCGAAGGAAACATCTAATCATCACGAACACTCGCTCGTTATATTCAGTTCTTGCTCTCGTAGGCCAGGACCGGGCGATAGGGTCGTTCGCCTCGACATTTACGTGGCGTGTTCAGAGCGCGATGGTTCGAGCCGGATATCACCGCATTTGGGAGGAGCATATCCTTGGACGGCTGACCGAGTGGCGGTTCTCGAAGACCTTAAGTCGTACGGTTACGGGTTCGATCAACGATCTGGTCGCCAACGCGAAATACTACGTCGAGAATGCGGAGTGCACATTGGCCGATGCCTGTGACCGCCTAAACGCGACACCGTTTTCCGCCCTTGGGTATAGGTTCCCGAAGGAAGTGTTTGAGGGGATACAATCGGAATTGGCCGATGCCCGTAATTAGCCGGTTCTTTGGGATTGCAGTTTACATGTATTGGCGCGACCACGCGCCGGCCCATTTTCACGCGCGCTACCAAGACGACGAAGTGACGGTGGAGATTGAGACTGGAAGGATCACGGGGCGAATGTCCCGGAGGGCCCTCAGCCTAGTTGAAGAGTGGAGAGTTCTACAGTAGGACGAGCTTCTTGAAGACTGGCGTCGCGCGGTCAACAAAGAGACGATCAATCCCATAGAGCCGTTGGAGTAGACCCATGTTCCTGCACGTAACGGAAGCCAGATACCTGCACGACTACACCATTTGGGCGCGATTCAACGATGGAACCGAAGGGGAAATAGACCTGGAGGCTGAGCTCGAGGGGGACGTGTTTGGCCCCCTTCGCGACCTCAAGTCCTTTAAGTCATTTCATATCGATCCTGAAATTCGCACGATCGTATGGGAAAACGGTGCAGACTTTGCCCCAGAGTTTCTCCACGAAAATCTTCGGGTCACGACATAACGTCGCATTCGAACACTCGCATCGCCGGCGCGTGCCGAAACTCGATGGGTCTGCATCGGGGTTAAACGGCGGGTTAAACGGGGACAGCGGAGCCGTTGAGAAAGTCGAATTTGCGCGTCTGTCACGTTCGCTCGACCGTTGAGAAGTCTGTTTTCGTTGGTGTTTTCATCAAGCGAGTTCGTCATGTAGGTGCCATTTGGATGGAGAACTGGGCTTTTTCAACAGCTCCGCTGTCCCTATTAAACCCAGGGGGAAGCAGGTCAACGAGTTTTTTTCTCCAGCGGCCACCCTGATAGGGTAGCGCCTATTCGTAACCATGACGCTAGCCCTCCGGATTGGGATCCACTGCAATGGCCGCAGATATCGTAGCATCCAAAGCGCGTGTGCTTACGCTGGTCTTCACGGACCTCGCAGGATCGACCGCGCTCAAGTCCGAGTTGGGGGACCGCGCGGTTTTGGGCCTGATCGCTCGGCACCGGGCGCACATCGAGCGGCTCGCCGGGCTGCACGAGGGGCGGGCGATTACTTGGGCGGGGGACGGCTGCTTTCTCACGTTTGATACTTCGAGCGCGGCGGTGTTGTTTGCGCTGGCCTTGCAGCAGGCGCATGCGGCGGAGGCGGACCTGCCCGGCGTGCGCGTGGGTGTGCACATCGGCGAAGTGACGGAGTTGCCGCAGCCCGGCGGGGGCACG
>JBCLBO010000045.1:0-25018 GCA_038916785.1 Candidatus Hydrogenedentales bacterium
GATGCCGCGCCCGCGCACGACGACGCCGGTGAGCGAGTACTTGCGCCCGAGCAGCGCCTCAACCGCGGCGAGGTCGCCTTGCAGCACGCGCTCGCGCACCAGCGTGCTGCTGACGCGCTCCGCGCCGAGAATTAGCGGCGGCACTTCCTCGACGGTGTAGCTGAATTTCCGCCCCAACTCGCGCAGCATCGTCACGTCGCCGCGCGCGCCTTTGCCGAAACGGCAGTCGTGGCCGACGACAAGTGTGCTCGCCCGGCAATTTCGGCGAAGCATCTCTTCAATGAAGCGCTCGGGCTCCATGTCCGCCGTGCGCCGGTCGAAAAGCAGCATGAAGAGGACGTCGATCCCGGCTTCGGCGAGAAGCTGCGCTTTTTTCGCGTCGCTCGTGAGGAGGTTGGGCGCGTTGTCCGGGGAGAAGAATTCCCGGGGATGCGGCTTCATCGTCAGCACGGCCGCGGTGCCGCCGCGCTCGCGGGCGATCGCCGTGACGCGATCCAAAATCAGCCGGTGGCCTCTATGGATGCCGTCGAAACTGCCGACGGTCAGCACGACATCGCGATACTCGCTCGCGCCGGCGCGAATATCGGGGATGATTTCCATCGGCCGGTGGCCCGCTAGTCGGCGTCCACGAAGACGCGCTTCGGGAGCACCTGCAGTTCACCGGGACCTTCCTTGACCTGGCCCAGCGCGAGGAGTTCGCCGGACTCCGACTTGATCTGGATCCAACCCTCGCGCACGGGGCATTCGGTTTTCAGCTCGACCCGGCCCAGCGCGCCGCCGGTGGCAAGCACGCGCTCGCCTTGGCGCCGGATGATCACCACAGGGAGATCGAGTGCATCGCCCATCGGCAGCAGCCGCGCGCGCACGTCGGCCACGTTCGCCAGCGCGTCAAGCGGCGCGGCGTCGGCCACCGTGTATTTTCCGACCGCCACGCGCCGCAGCGTATCGAGCGCGCCGCAGCAGCCCAGGCGCTGTCCGACTTCATGGCACAGACTGCGCACGTAGGTGCCACTGGTGCAGCGCACGCGGAACCTCACGAGCGGCGGCGCGAAATCCAACGCCCGAAACTCGCTCACCGTGATCTGGCGCGGCTTGCGCTCGACGGTCTCGCCTTTGCGCGCGAGCTTGTACAGGCGCTGGCCGCCGACTTTGACCGCGCTGACCATCGGCGGGATTTGCTCGATCCGGCCGGTAAATTCGTCCAGCATTTCCTGAATGCGCGCGAGCGTCAGCGGCGGCACCGGGCGCTCTTCGAGCACGGCGCCGTCCATGTCGTGCGAATCGGTCGACACGCCCAGGCGCATATTGCCTTCGTACACCTTGTCGAGCCCGGTGAGATACTCCGAGAGCCGCGTCGCAGGGCCTATGCACAGAATCAGCAGGCCCGTCGCCGCGGGATCGAGCGTGCCGGTGTGGCCGACGCGGCGGATGCCCGAAGCCGCGCGGATGCGATCGACGACGTCGTGCGAAGTCATGCCGGCGGGTTTGTCCACCAGGAGCACGCCTTTGAGTCCTTCGCCGGCCGCCATGATCAGCTTCGCTGTGCCGCGCCGGCGGATTCCGCGAGCACCGAATCGACGCGCCCCACGACTTCGCGCACGGCATCGTCCAAGGAGAGCAGCAGAATCGCCCCCGCCGCGCCCGCGTGTCCACCGCCGCCGAGCGGCTTGAGGAGCAGGCCGGCGTCGATGGAGCCGCGCGCGCGCATGCTGATTTTGATGCGGCCCGGTTTGAGCTCGCGAAACAGAATCCCAACCTGCACCCCTTCGAGATTTCGCACGTAATTTACGAGCCCTTCGACGTCTTCCGCGCTGGCACGGGCCTGGACGAGGTCCACGGCGGTCAGGATCGACCACGCAACGCGGCGGCACGCGCTGCGCTGCATGCGATCGAGCACATGCTTGAGCAGGCTGAGTTTTTCCGGTGTGATGACGTCGAAAACGCGCGAGGCGACGTCCGAAGGATCGACGCCCAGCTCGATCAACTTCGCGGCGTGCCGGTGCACGCGCGCGTCGGTGTTGCTGAAGCGGAACGAGCCGGTGTCGGTCGTCAACCCGACGTAGGCCACGATGGCCGCGTCGAGCGACATGCGCAGGCCGGCGGTCTCGTAGAGGTCAATCACAATCTGGCTGCACGAGGCGTAGCTGCGATCAATGAAATTGAGCGTGCCGAAGGGTTCCTCTTCCGGGTGATGATCGACGATGAGGACAGTCTGGCCGGGGCCGATTGCTTTGCCGATGTCGCCCAGCCGCGCGCGTTGCGCCACGTCCATGACGATGACCAGCTCGTAGGACTTGCGCAGTTTGTTGGCGCGTAAAAAATCGTCGGTGCCAGGCATCCAGTCGTAGAGCTTGGGCACGGTGTCGTGGCAAGCGCAAGTGATGTCCGCCTTGCCCAGCGCGCGCAGAAACCCACGCATCGCCAGGATGCTGCCGATCGCGTCGCCGTCCGGGGTGGAGTGCGACGTAACGAGGAACGTATTGGCGGCGCGGCAGGCCTCGACCACGCCTTGCAGGTCAATGCGCTTCATCGCCGCCCTTCTCGCCGGCCTGGTCGCCGGCCTTCTCGCCGGCCTGGTCGCCGCCTTCTTCGCGAATTTCCTTGAGAATCTTTTCGAGCCGGAAGACCTCGTCGAGCGTGGTGTCTTCGCGGAACCGCACCTCGGGCGCGAAACGCAGGCGCAGGGCCTTGCCGATGTGCCGGCGCACGAAGCCCGCGGAACTGTGCAGGCCGATCAACGAAGACTTCTTCTCCGACTCGCTGCCGTAGAGGCTCACGTACACGTCGGCCGAGCGCAAATCCGTGGAGACCTTCGCGCCGACGACGGAGACGAAGCCGATGCGGGTGTCCTTGAGGCCTTTGATGAGCAGTGAGGCGACCTCTTCCTTGATCGCCTCGGCCACGCGCCTTGCCCGGGTTTCGCTTGCCATGTCGCCGCCAATCCTGTCGCGTCGTCAGAATGTCTCTATCGAGTAATCCATTAGTTCCGTGGCATGGTGATTCGAAGAAAAGCGCACGATCTCCATCAACTGCTCATGCACATGCGCGCTGTCCGTCGAAATCACGCAGGCCGCCACGCGCGCCCGCCCCCACTTCTCCTCGGAGTCCATCTCGGCCACCGAACAGTTGAACCGGTTGCGCAGCCGCTCTTTGAGGCTGTTCATCGCCCGGCGCTTGTCCTTGAGGGAACGCGAGCCGTGGATGGAAAAATCCATCTTGAGCAAGCCGATGGTCATCGCCGACTCCTCGCTCGACGCGCGCGCCCGCCTGGGCCGCGTTCAGCCGAGGGACTTGGCGACGACCTCGATCTTGTAGGTCTCGACGATGTCGCCTTCCTGAATCTCGTCAAAGCCGCCGAGCTTGATGCCGCACTCGAAACCGGCCTGCACCGAGCTGACCTGGTCTTTTTCCCGGCGCAGCGATCCGAGTTTGCCTTCCCAGATCATTTTGCCGTTGCGCAGGAGACGCGCAGCCGAATCGCGCACCATTTCGCCGTCGGTCGTCATGCAACCGGCGATGCTGCCCAACGCGGAGGACTTGAACACCTTGCGGATCTCCGCGTGGCCGGTGATGACTTCCTTTCTCTCCGGTTCGAGCAGGCCTTCGAGCGAATTGTGCAGCTCCTGGGTCAACTCATAAATAATCTTGTACGTCTTGATCGACACGCCTTCGGTGGCGGCCGCGTGCGCGGCCTTGACCGTCGGCTCGACGTGGAACCCGAGTACGACCGCGTCGCTCGCGCTGGCGAGAAGCACGTCGGACTCGTTGATCGGGCCGACGCCGGACGAAACGATCTTGATCTTCGCATTCTCGTTACCGATTTCCGACAGGGTAGATTTGAGCACGTCCACGCTGCCTTGCACGTCGGCCTTCAAGACCACGCGCAACTCGGTCTGTTCGCCGGCAAGCAGGCTGCGGTGGAAGTCCTCAAGCGTGACGTGTTGGACCGAGGGGCCTTCTTTCATGCGCTTGCGGTGCATGCGCTTCTCGGCGATGGCACGGGCGATGCGCTCGTCTTTCACGACTATGAATTGGTCGCCCGCGGAGGGCGTCGCGTGATAGCCCATGACGATCACGGGACGAGCGGGCCCAGCTTCCGTCACGGGCCTGCCGGAACCGTCTTGCATGGCGCGCACGCGCCCGTACGTGTCGCCGCAAAGAAACACATCGCCGACGCGCAGCGTCCCGGTCTGCACGAGCACCCACGCGACGGGACCCTGGCCGCGCGTCATTTCCGCTTCGACCACGGCGCCGCGGGCGCGCTTGTCGGGATTGGCCTTGAGTTCGAGCAGCTCGGTCTCGAGCACGAGCAGTTCCATGAGTTCATCGATGCCTTCGCCGGTCTGCGCGGAAATATTGCGCATGATGGTCGTGCCGCCCCAGGCCTCATCGACCAGGCCGTACTCCGTCAGTTGCTGGCGGATGCGGTCCGGCTGCGCGCCGGGCTTGTCGCACTTGTTGATCGCGACGACGATCGGCACCTCGGCCGCGCGCGCGTGGTCAATGGCCTCGCGCGTCTGCGGCATGACGCCGTCGTCCGCGGCCACGACGAGCACGACGACGTCGGTGATCTTCGCGCCGCGCGCGCGCATGGCGGTGAAGGCCTGGTGACCGGGTGTATCGAGAAACACGACGCGCCCCTGGGGCAGGCTGACTTCGTAGGCGGCGATGTGCTGCGTGATGCCGCCGGCCTCGCCCGCGGCCACGCTGGCCTTGCGCACGCGGTCGAGCAGCGAGGTCTTGCCGTGGTCCACGTGGCCCATCACCGTCACCACCGGAGCGCGCGGCCGGAGCAGCGCGGGGTCCTCGGGCTCCTCGGCCATGAGGTCCTCTTCCTCGGGGATCACGGCCTCGATGTCGTGGCCATAGGCCTCCGCCACCTTGCGCATCAGGTCCGTGCTCAGCGTCTGGTTCTTCGTCGCCATCACGTTGTGTTCCATCAGCGCGAGGATCACGTCGGTCGAATCCACTTCAAGCGCGTTGGCAAACGCGTCCACCGTCATGCCTTCCTCAACCTGTATCACCTGCTTCTGCTCTTCCTCGGGCTCCCCGGTGTCGGCGTCGGCGCGCTTGCGGCGGCGCTTTTTCACGCCGGCGTCCATCGCGCCGGACTGATATTCGCGAAGCGTGGCCGCCGCGCCGCGCCGCATGTCGTCCTCGCGGCGTACCTTCTCGTTTCGCTTCTGGCGTTTGCGCGCGGTCTTGCCAGTCTTGCGCGGGGCGTTCGGCGCGATCGCCGCCTTCGCCAGGCGCACGCCGACCGGAATAGGCTCGCCCTCGTCCATATCGACGGTCAGGGTCTTTTCCTTGACCTTCTTCCGGCCGGATGCGTTCTTCTCGTGCGCGCGCCGGATGACTTCGGCCACGACTTTCGGGTCGGGCTTCAATTCACCCTTTTGCCGGCCGCGCTTGCGTTCCTCGGCTTCTTGCTCGAACTGCGCGCGTGCGAGCGCGCCCATCGCCGGGCCAGGCCGGTCCTCGGGGACCGGAGCGGAGACGACTTCTTCGATAATATCGATTTCCGCCGGCTCAACGTGACTGCCGTCGGCCCGAATCACTTCGGTGCGGTGCGTCTCGTGTTCGATCGCGGAGCCGATCACGATCGTGGGCCCGGTCTCCGGCGGCATGATCTCGGCGGTCGGCCGCAGGGGCGCCTCGCCGGTGTCCGCCGGAAGGATTTCCGCGACGGACCGGCGCGAAGCCGCTTCGGCGTCTGCCGCCACTTCCTCCGCCGCCTGCCCCTTGGCGGCCTTGGATTTGGCGGAGGGCTTCTTGGCTGCGGTCGCTTTCTTGGCCTGCGCTTTCTTCTTGGCGGTGGCCTTTTGGAGCGCGGCGATGCGCTTGGCAGCGAGTTCTTCGCCTTTCGCGCGCGCGGCCTCGCGTTCAGTCCGGTACTTGTCTCTTAGTTTTGGTTCGTCGTCGATCTCGATCAGAACGTCGATCTGTTCGTCCGAAATGGACGATTCCAGCCCCTCGACGTCATAAAACAAATAGCGCAAGGTCTCCACCGCTTCCTCGGCGCTCATGTCGAGCTTGCCGGCAAGCGAGGCCACTGTGTGCATCGTGTCTGCTCCTAAACGTCTTGCGCGTGGCCGCCCGAGTCGCGCGGCCCGCGAAAAGGGTTATTGCCGTTCCGAGGACTTCGCGCTGAAGTCCGCGGACACTTCGGGTACTTCGGTGCCGTCGGGCGTCACCGTGATGCCCGTCTGCGCCGTATCGCCGGGTGCCGGCGCTTCACCGCGCAACTCGACGTCGCTGCGGATGTCGATGTTCCAGCCAATGAGGCGTGAGGCCAGACGCGCGTTCTGCCCGCGCTTGCCGATGGCGAGCGAGAGTTGATCGTGCGGCACCGTCACCAGCACCGTTTTCGTTTCTTCGTCCAGCGCGATATCGATGATGTCCGCCGGATTGAGCGCATTGCGGCACAGCGACAAGGGATCGTCGCTCCAACGCACGATGTCTATTTTCTCGCCCGAGAGTTCCTCCACTACCGCCCGCACACGCGAGCCTTTCATGCCCACGCATGCGCCGACGGGATCCACGTTTGGATCTTTGGACATCACGGCCACTTTGGTGCGGCTGCCCGCCTCGCGCGCGATGGCGCGAATCTCAATCGTGCCGTCGAATATCTCCGGCACTTCATTCTCAAACAGGCGCCGCACAAGGTCCGAGGTCGCCCGGCTCAGCACCACGGAAGCCCCGCGCGAGCCTTTTTCGACCCGCACGACGACCGCCTTCACGCGGTCGCCCGGACGCAGGTTTTCGCGTTCGGCCTGTTCTCCGGGCGGGATGATCGCGTCGACCTTGTCCACCGTCACGATGACGTTGCGCTGGTGCGTGCGCTTGACGATACCCGTCACCACGTCGCCCACGCGGCCCTTGAACTCTTCGAATATGTTGTCGCGTTCGGCGTCTTTTATCTTCTGAATGATGACCTGCTTCGCCGTTTGCGCCGCGATGCGGCCGAAGTCCTGCGGCGCCGTCTCGAACTTGATGCGATGCCCGATGTCCGCGTCCGGGTTCAGCTTCTTGGCCTCTTCGAGCGAGATTTCCGCGCGAGGGTCGGTCACCTTGTCGACCACCTTGCGGATTTCGTACACCTTGAACTCGAGCTTCTCGGGCACGACATCGACCACCACCTCGGAGGCGTGGACCATGCTCTTGCGCGCGGCGCTCTCGATCGCGCTGCGGATCGCCTCGATCAGGGTCGCCCGGTCAATATTTCTTTCCGCCTCAAGCTGCTGGAGGATTACGCGAAGATTGTTGTCCATGTCCAGTCTCCTCTCCTCGGCAACGGGCTACCGGTCCAAATTCGCATGCTTCACGTTTTCCAAGTGAATGCGATAGGTCTCGCCCTCACTCTCAATCAAGACCATGCCGTCCGCTAACCCGGCAAGCGTCCCGGAAAACTTCTTGCGTCCTTCCACGGCCGTCGAGGTCCGCACTTTCACGGGCTCGCCGATGAACCGTTCAAAATCCTTCACGCGCCGCAACGGCCTATCGATGCCGGGCGACGACACCTCGAGCATGTACTCCGCCGGAATCGGATCGCTCCGATCCAGCCGGGCACTGGCCACCCGTGAAGCCGCCGCGCAGTCGTCGATCGTCACACCGCCCGCGCGATCGATAAAGAGGCGTAACAACCCGGATGATGCGTACGGGCCGTACTCCACCTCGATCAACTCAAATCCGAGTCCCGCCAGTTCGGGCTCCAACTCCGCCCATACCCGCCGGACAATGTCCTTGGACTCCACGCGTGATCCGATCCGGGGCCCCGCGGACTGCGCCTTCGTGGGCCGCCCACAAGTAAAAAGAGTGGGCATACACCCACTCTTCCGAAAAAACCCGAGATACGGCTCAGACAATAGCACACGGCGGAAGTACGGCGCAACCGGCCCGGGGTGATGTGTTTCCCAAGGCTGCGCAAATTGCGAAATTCGCGGCGAAAGTCAAGGCAGCGTTACAGGCTGATCAGCGCCAGATTACGCTGCCGGGTTCCCGTCGCGCGGTGAGAATGAAATCTCCCCAGCGTGCAGATGGTGCAAATCCGCGCGATTTCGATCTGCGCGCGCGGCACACCGCATCGCTCCAACTGCAGTGCGTTCGCCTCCCACAAATCCAGATAACGGCCAAGCGCGGGCAACCCTTGCACCATAAAGTCCGCGGCGAGCGCTTCGCTCACCTGGTAGCAGCACGGCCCGGCGGAGGGCCCGATGAGCGCATGGAGATCGTAGGCCCGCGATCCGAAACGGATCTGCATCATGTGTACCGCGGCCATGGTGACGCCGCCGTGTGTGCCTTGGCGGCCGGCGTGAACGACGCCGGCCGCGCGCTGCGCCGAGTCATAGAGATACACCGGCACACAATCGGCCACGCGCACGCCGATCGCGACGCTTTCAATGTCCGTGATCAGCCCGTCCCCTTCCGCGGGACCGGAGCACTCCGGACCGTCCTTGCCCACCGGCCACACGCGCGTGCCGTGGACCTGCGGAACGGTGAAGGCGGGCCCGCGCGCCAAACCGGCGAGATCGAGCACGTCGTCCGCCGGACGGCCCTCGCGCGAGAAATCGCCGTCCGCCGCTTCGGTGATGCCTGCGAGCCGGACGCCGAGCGCTTCAAACTTTCGAAACCTGAGCAACGACTTCTCCCGTCATCGCGTGCGGCAATTCCTGTCATTGCGAGCGATAGCGAAGCAATCTCTTCCACCCGCGGCCCCACTCCTACAACACGTACCGGCTCAAGTCGCGCTTCTCGATCAACTTCTTCAGCCGCTCGTTCACCAGCGTCTCGTCGATGAGCACATGCTCGCCCTTCATCGACGGCGCGTCGTAGGACACCTCCTCGAGCAGAAACTCCATGATGGTGTGCAGACGCCGCGCGCCGATGTTTTCGGTCTCGGCATTCACTTCCTGGCACACCCGCGCCATGGCGTCGATGGCGCCATCGGTAAATTCGATCTCCACCCCTTCGGTCAGCAGCAGGCCCTGGTATTGCCGGACCAGCGAGTTTTTCGGTTCGCGCAGGATGCGCACGAAGTCGCTCTCGCCCAGGCTATCGAGCTCGACGCGGATCGGGAAGCGGCCTTGAAGTTCGGGAATCAGGTCGGACACTTTGGTCATGTGAAACGCGCCGGCCGCGATAAACAGGATGTGATCCGTTTTCACCGGCCCGTATTTCGTCGTCACCGTGCTCCCTTCCACGATCGGCAGGATGTCGCGCTGGACGCCCTCGCGCGAGATGTCCGGCCCCCCGTGCGATCCCTTGCTGGCGATCTTGTCGATCTCATCGAGAAACACGATGCCGGCGTTCTCCGTGCGCTTCACGGCCTCGGAGACGATCTTCTCCATGTCGAGCAACTCTTCGAGTTCTTCGTCTTCGAGGATGCGCCGGGCCTGCGCGACGGTCATCTTTCGCCGCTTCTTTCTCGACGGCATCATCTTGCCCATCATTTCCTGCAAGTTGATACCCATCTCCTCGAGTCCGGAATTGGTGAACATCTGCATCATGGCGGGCTGCGACGACTCGCGCACATCCACCTCGACCTCGCGGTCCTCGAGATCGCCCGCGCGAAGTTTGTCCTGGATCATCGTGCGCGTACGTTCTTCGGCGGTCGGCTCGGTGCGCGGCACGACGGGGCCCTCGTCGCCCGCGTTCGGGTCCAACGGATTGTAGCCGCGCATGGGCACCGGCTTCGGTGGCAAGAGCACGTCGAGCAGGCGCCGCTCGGCGCGCTCGCGCGCGGTCGATTCGTTCGCCTTGCGCATTTCCTGCCGCACGAGGTTCACCGCGATCTCGGTCAAGTCGCGCACCATGCTCTCGCAGTCGCGCCCGACGTAGCCCACCTCGGTGAATTTCGACGCTTCCACCTTGATAAACGGCGCGTCAACCAGCTTGGCCAAGCGCCGCGCGATCTCCGTCTTGCCCACGCCCGTGGGCCCGATCATGATGATGTTCTTCGGCGTGACTTCCTCGCGCAAATCGTCGGGCAATTGCTGCCGCCGCCAACGGTTGCGCAGCGCGATCGCCACTTTGCGCTTGGCCTCCGCCTGGCCGATGATATATTTGTCGAGTTCGGCGACGATTTCTCTCGGGGTGAGTTCTTCCACTAGGGCCTCCCTACGCACTTCAAGGCTGGCTTCGATGACATCTAATCGAAACGCCGGAACCGATACAATCATTTCACACTGGACACGCGCTGAACCATTTTGACCGATCGCCGCCGCAGTCTCGCTGAGTTCCAAGTCCAGACCGTGCGCCTGATCATCATGGCCGCTTTCGCGATCGGGATGGGTTTCTATAATTCCAGCGTCCGATCCTCGTGCTGCTCATGCTCGCGGTCTTCGCGGCCTTCATGGGAGTAGTCATCTTCGCGTTGCTGCGCCTGCCGCCCGTGCCGTATTCGCTCGCGTTCGGGGCCTTGGCCGCCATGTTGCATATCATCCCCGGCGAGCTCGACGGCATAGCGCCCAATCGCTGAGGTCTACCGGTCTCCGCCGGCCGCATCCATCTTGTTCACGCGCCGCCGGTGGCGATCGGCCGGGCTCACCGGCTCGGCGATCCACGCGTCGATAATTTCCTTGCATTCGTCCAGCGAGAGAATCCGGCCGCCAAGGCACAGCACATTCGCCGCGTTGTGTTCGCGCGAGAGCCGCGCCATCAGCGGCGTCGTGCAGACCGCCGCGCGGATGCCGCGCAGGCGGTTCGCCGTCATGCACATGCCAATCCCCGTGCCGCAGACCAAGATGCCCAGGTCGGCCTCGCCGCTCAGCACCTTCCGCGAGACGCGCTCGGCCACATCGGGATAATCCACGGCGTCGGAGGTGTCGGTCCCGCAATTGATCAACTCGTACCCCTTCACGCCGAGGTGAGCGATGATCTCCGGCTTGTAGTGGGCCGGACCTTCGTAGCCCGCGTGATCGCTGCCCACCGCTATACGCAATAGCGCCATGTAAAATTCCCTCTGCTTATCGCTTGCTCAGTCTAAAATAGCCGCGAAGCGCACCGCAACTGCGAACGAATCAATCCCGCGGTTGCCGCAGAATCCGCGCGATCTCTTCCTTCGCTATCGCGCCTTCACGCGCAATCGCGCCGGTCTCCGCGTCGAGGACAGTGGAAGCAATCCCCTCCCCCACTTCCCCGCCGTCAATGCATACGGACACGCCCGCGCCCGGCACATCGGCCACGCAGCGCGCGGACGGCTGACCGGATATATTCGCGGAAGTAGCCACGATCGCGCCACCGAATGCGGCGCACAGCGCCGACGCAATGGGATGGGACGTCTGCCGAACGCATATCTTGCCCGACGGCCCACGCAGCGAGTCCAACACACCCGGCGCGGCGGGCAGAAGCAATGAAAGCGGCCCCGGCCAGAATGCGTCCGCGTAGGCCTTCGCGGCGCCGTCCATCCGGGCGACCAGCGGCGCCAATTGTTCCCGCGTGGAAACAATCAGCAGCACGGGATTGCGCGGGTCCCGCCGCTTGACGGCATAGAGCCTTTCGAGCGCGGCCTCGTTAAAGGGATCGACGCCCAGGCCATACACCGTCTCGGTCGGGTAGGCGACCACTTCGCCTGCGCGCAATGCTTCGGCCGCGCGGCGAATGTTCGCGGTCGTCGCGGGCAGGATTTCCATCGCGGCTAGCTCGCTGCGGCGGCGCGCTGCGACAACCATGCGCCCATCTTGCCGAAGGCCGCGCCGCGGTGGCTCACCGACGACTTAACCAGTAGATTGAGTTCGCCGAAGGTTTGTTCGAAGCCGGATGGAACGAAGATTGGGTCGTAGCCGAAACCATTCGATCCGCGCGCGGCGGGCGCGATCATGCCTTCGACCGTCCCAATTTCCGTATGTTCGGCGCCGTCCTCATCGACGAAGGCCGCGCAGCACACGAATCGCGCCCGGCGCCTTGCCGCGGGCACGTCCGTGAGCGCGGCGAGCAGTTTGCGGTTGTTGTCGCCGTAGGTGCAGTGCTCACCGGCGTAGCGCGCGGAATATAAGCCCGGTGCGCCGCCGAGCGCGTCAACCTCGATGCCGGAATCGTCCGCCACGCACGCGACGCTGAAGGCCGCGCCGTAGTATCGCGCTTTGAGCAGCGCGTTTCCCTCGAAAGTTGTTTCCGTCTCTTCGGGTTCGGCGATGGCCGGAAAATCGCGCAGCGTCTTCACGTCCCAGGCCGTCCCGTCAATCAATCGTTCGAGTTCCGCCGCCTTGTCCCGGTTGCCGGAACCGATCAGCAGCGTCTTAGGCAAGGCCCAGCGCCTCACGCTGCGCCGCGAACAGGCACAGGATTCCCTCGCGGCCGAGATCCAACATCGCGTCCAGCCCTGCGCGGCCGAACGGCACGCGCTCGGCCGTGCCCTGCACTTCGATGATGGTATCGTCGCTGCGCATGACCAGATTGAGATCGACGTCCGCAGCGGAGTCTTCCTCGTAACAGAGATCGAGCAGCGTGTCCGCGCCCAGAATCCCGACGCTCACCGCCGCGCACTGCGCGGTCAAGGGCATGGCCGGAAGCACGCCTCGCGCCACACTCTTCGCCAGCGCGTCGTGCAGCGCGACGTAGCCCCCCGTGATCGCGGCGGTCCGCGTGCCGCCGTCCGCCTGGATCACGTCGCAATCGACCGTGACCTGCACCTCGCCGAGCGCGGCGAGGTCCACGACCGATCGCAGCGAGCGCCCGATAAGCCGGCTGATTTCCAGCGCGCGCCCCCCGCGCACGGCATCGCGCGAGATGCGCCCCTCGGAGGCCGATCCGGGCAGCATGGCGTACTCCGCCGTTACCCAGCCCTGGCCCTTGCCGGAGAGCCACCTGGGCACCTTCGTCTCGATAAGAGCGGTGCACAGTACACGGGTATTGCCAAACGAAACGAGCACCGATCCGTCGGGATTGGTGGTGTAATTCCGCTGAAGGGTGACCGGGCGCAATTCGCCCGGCGATCGATTCGTGCGTGCCATCGGAATCTCCCGCGCGGCTAGCGGTGCGGCGCCGGCACTTGGGTGCCGTCGACCGCGGCCACCTGCGTTTCTTTCACGTCGCGGTGATATTTGCGGACAATTTCCGACCAGACCGAGTCCTCGCGCAGGATCGCGACCGCGCGCTCGAGTACGAGGTCCTGCGCCGCAGTATCGGCGGTGTCTCCGGTGATCCGGCCGTGGTCTTGCAGGTTCCGTTTCTTCGGATCTTCCTGATAGGACTTGTACATCTGCTCGAGCAGTGCGCGCTGCTGCTCTTCGTTCATCGTCACTTCGACGTCCGGCTTGATGCCGACTTGATCAATCGTTACGTTCGCCGGGGTGTAGTAGAGCGCCGTCGTCAGACGCAGCGCGGCGCCCGCGGGCCGTTGCAGCGGAATAATCGTCTGCACGCTGCCTTTGCCGAAAGTCTTGTCACCCACCACTAGCGCGCGCTTGTAAAACTGCAACGCGCCCGTCACGATTTCCGACGAACTCGCCGATCCGCCGTTCACGAGCAGCAGCAGCGGCATCGTCTCCGGCACCACGGGGTGCTTCTCCGTGCTCAGCTTCATCTCTTCCAAATACTTGCCCGAACCCTTGCCGATCTCGCGGCCGCGGGTCGACACCACCAGCGAATTTTTCGGCAGAAACAGCTCGCACACCTCGCGCGAGGCGTTCAGCAGGCCGCCCGGGTTCCAGCGCAAATCCAGGATCATCGAACGCATCCCGGCGTCCTGCAGGGATTCGAGTTCCTTGCGCAACTCGTCCGAGGTGTTCTTCTTGAAGTCGCTGATGCGGACATAACCTATGCCGCCGTCGAGCAGGCGCGATTCGAGCACGCTCAGGACGGGTATTTTTCCGCGTTCGACCGTGAATTCGAGCGACTCGCGCTGGTCGGTGCCGCTTACGGCGCGGCTCACGGTGAGCGCGATCTTCGTGCCGCGGGGCCCCTTGATGCGAGACGAAACTTCCTGCAACACGGCGTTCGAGTTCGCCGCATCCTTGGCGAGCTCGGCGACAAGCACACCCTCGATAGCGGTGATGAAATCGCCCGTGCGCAGGCCCGCCTTCGCCGCGGGACCCTCCGGCACGGGGTACGCAATGACGACGTTGTTGTTCTCGTCGGTGCGGATATGGACGCCGATGCCTTCAAATTCGCCCTGCGTGTCTTCCTGAAGATTTTGAAAACCTTCCGCCGGAACGTAGCTGCTGTTCCGATCTAAAGTGCTCATGATCCCGGCGAGCGCGCCTTCAACCGCCTTGTCGAGATCGGGTTCGCGCACGTAGCCCTTGAGCACCTCGGCAAGTACGTCGCCGATCGGCTCGATCTGTTCGAAGATCTCGCGCTTGTCGTCTTGTGCGAAGATTCGCGCGCTGAACCCGTTGGTGAGCACCAACACGGCGCCCAACAGGAAAATACAGAGTGCGGCGAACTCGGCCTTCGTGCTGCGCTTGCGCATGTACTTCCTCCAAAAAACCACCGGGCGCCCCCCTCATCCCGGAGCGTCAAGAGACTATAACAAATACCAGTCCCAAGCTCGCTTCCGTTGGGGGCGAACTGCCAACAACTGCCACCAAGGGCAGCCGCTACGGTACATTATAGCTCACCGGCGGACTCCGCCGTGATTGGGAGCGCCCAATGGCCGGTTTTGCGAGAGTTTGCGAGGGCGTAACTGCCGGCCTCGCGTTGGTCCTCGCGGGATCGCCTCTGAGCGCTGCTGAAACGGTAATGGAACGTCCCTTCTCCAAACATGCCATGGTCGTCTCGGCCTGCCCGCTCGCCTCGGAGGCCGGCGTCGAGATCATGCGGCATGGCGGAAACGCCTTCGACGCGGCCGCCTGCACCGGATTCGTCATGGCCGTCACGTGGCCGGAGGCGGGCAACCTCGGGGGCGGCGGACTCATGGCCGCGCGCAAGGGCGACGGCGAGGTGGTCACGCTCGACTTCCGCGAGACGGCGCCCGCGGCCGCGCGGCGCTCGTGCTCGGCTCGCCCGGCGGCTCCACGATCATCACCACGGTCATGCAGGTATTTCTCAACGTCGCCTTACACGGCATGGACATCCAAGACGCCGTCGCCGCTCCGCGGCACCATGCGCAGTGGACCCCGGACGAGATTTTTACGGAACCCAACGCGTTCACGGAAGAGACCCGCGCCGCACTCGAAGGCTTGGGACACGCGTTCAACGAAAAACCCTCCACTATAGGCGCGGCCAACTGCATTCTCATCGGTCATGACGGACTGCACGGCGCACCGGATCCGCGCAGCCAAAGCAGCGCGAAGGGCTTTTAGCGGGATTGCGCCATCGCCGCGCCTTCGTAGCATGGGCGGCCCGCCCATGCGGACGCCGCGCGATTGAAGCTGCTATGCTGTCCGCGATCGCACTGAGCGCCGCGAAGGCCGCGGCACCTACGAGAGGTCACCCATGAGCATCGCGCTGAATCCCGATCCTCTCTCTCTATTCGAGCAGTGGTTTCAAGAGGCGAAGGCTTGCACCGGCATCGCCGAGCCCACCGCGATGACACTGGCGACGGTGGACGACGAGGGCCAACCGTGGCCGCGCGTAGTCTTGCTCAAGGGCTACGACCGCGACGGCTTCGTGTTCTACACGAACACGCACAGCCTCAAAGGCCGGCAGCTCTCCACGAACCCGCGCGCCGGGCTGTGCTTTCACTGGATGCCGCTGGGCAAGCAAGTCCGCTTCGTGGGCCTCGCGCACCCCGTGTCGCGCGCCGAGGCGGACGAATATTTCGCGTCGCGTCCACGCAGCAGCCAGCTCGGCGCCTGGGCCTCCATTCAGAGCGCGCCGCTCAGCAGCCGCGCACTCCTCGAAGAACGCCTCTCCGAATACGACAAGGAATTCAAAGGCAAGGACGTGCCGCGGCCGCCGCACTGGTCGGGCTACCGCGTCGTCCCGCACACGATTGAGTTCTGGCTGTTCGCCCCAGACCGGCTCCACCACCGCCGCGTCTACTACCGCGCGGCCGGCGGCGCGTGGACGCAGCAGATGCTGTATCCGTGAATCCCCGCCAGCGCGACCGGCCCGGTACTTCATGCTATACTCGTGATGTCTTAGACTCGCCCGGATCCTGAACATGAAATCGTATACAGCCGTCATCGAGTACTGTTCCCAGACGAACCTCTACGTTGGACACGTTCCCGGGTTCCCCGGTGCGCATAGCCAAGGCGAAACTCTCGATGAACTCCGCCGCAATCTGGAGGAAGTCATCACGATGCTACTCGAGGACGGCGAGCCGGTACTCGATTCGGAATTCGCCGGCATTCAGACGATCACTGTCGGCTAAATAGCCGGTGATCAATCTGAGACACTGGTGTGTTCTCCACGCCGGAACCTTCACTTTTGTCATTCTGAGCGGTAGCGAAGAATCTCCCCGCCGGCCCGCCGAAAGACATACCCTGATCTGGCCGCAACGGGCCCAGCGCGATCTATTTCTGCACAGTGAAGTGATCCAGGTATACCACCGGCTATTTAGTCATGGCGGACCGGCCGGTCCTGAAGCCGAGGGAGGTCATTGCCGTCTTGATCTCGCTCGGATTCAAAGAAGTCCGGCAGCGCGGTTCGCACAAGCAATTTCGACACGCGGATGGCCGCGGGACCACGGTCCCCTTCCACGGCTCCCGAGACATTTCGCCGGCCCTATTACGGCAAATCGCTAGAGATATTGGAACGGGCCTGGACGAATTCCTGGCGCTGCGTTGATCAGCGAATCCGCGAGGTCTTGTAGTCGCGCGAGTGGATGGCGTGCTTCTCGACGCGCAGGCCCATTACGCGCTCGGTGACGCCGAGCGCATGCGCGGCCTTGCTTTTGTTGCCGCGGCAGTTTTTCAGCGCCTCGACGATCATTTCTTTTTCGATGCGGTCCAGCGTTTCCTCGAGCGAGCCCTTCATCACGGTGTTACTCGCCTCGGCGGTCTGCAAGGTCGGCGGCAGGTAGTGGCCGTGAAGCACGTCGTCCTGGCTGAGCACGACGGCGCGCTCGATCACGTTTTCGAGTTCACGCACGTTGCCCGGCCAGTGATAGCTGGTGAGCATGTCGATCGCGGGCGTCGAGATGCGATGGATTTTCTTGCTGTTCTGTTTGCTGTACTTCTCGACGAAGTAATTCGCGAGTTCTAGAATGTCCGTGCGGCGCTCGCGCAGCCCAGGAATGTGAATCGGGAACACGTTGAGCCGGTAAAACAGGTCCTGGCGAAACTGGTTCGCCTCGATCGCGTCCTCGAGGTTTCGGTTCGTGGCCGCGATCACCCGTACGTTGATCCGGATCGTGTCCGTCCCGCCGACGCGCTCAAATTCGCGCTCCTGCAACACGCGCAGCAGCCGGATTTGGGTGTGCGGCGAGAGGTCGCCGATTTCGTCCAGAAAAATCGTGCCGCCGTGGGCCAACTCAAAGCGGCCCTTGCGGCGTGCGGTGGCGCCCGTAAACGCGCCCTTCTCGTGGCCGAAGAGTTCGCTCTCGATCAGGTTCTCCGGCAGCGCGCCGCAGTTGACGCGCACGAAGGGCTTGGGGGCGCGCGGGCTGTTGTAGTGGATCGCGTGCGCGACCAGTTCCTTGCCGACGCCGCTCTCGCCCCGGATCAGCACGCTCGTGTCGCTGGGCGCGACCTGGCCGATGAGATCGAAGACGTCCTGCATGGCGCTCGAGCGCCCGATAATGTTCGCCGGGCGGAAGCGATCGCGCAGCTCCTCTTGCAGCCGCTGGTTTTCCTCCATCAAGCGCCGCTGGCCGTCCGCCGCCTCCTGCCGCAGCCGCACGGCCTGCGCGATGAGCGAGGCGATAATGGACAAGAGGCGCACGTCTTCATCGAGCGACACGTTGCTGTCGAAGAGGTGGTCCACGCTTAGCGCGCCGATAGTCTCATTTCCGATTTTGATCGGCACGCAGATGAACGACAACTCGCGGCGGTCGAGCTCGGGACGCGAGCGCGTGCGGTTTAGGAACAAGGGCTCCTCGGAGACTTTTGGCACGGCGATCGCCCGGCCGGTGCGCACGACTTGCCCGGTGATGCCTTCGCTCATCAGATAGCGGCCGCGCTTCTGCTCGTCCGCGGTCAGCCCGTGCGCCACCTCGATCACTAGTTCGCCGGTCCCGCGCTGGAGCAGGGCCAGCGTCCCGCGCATCATGCCGGTCCGCTTGCTCATCGCCTTGAGCACCTGGTGCACGACGTCGCGCAAGTCCATGCTCTGATCGAGCAGTTGACTGATCTCGAAGAGGAGCGATAGCTCGGAGAGTTCGGAGCGGACTTTGGAGGCGGAGACGGTCTTGGGCATGGACAGCGGAAAACCTACCGGGATGTGATTTCATGTAAAATCGATACGGTATCGTAACAAATCGCTAAACCGCATACAAGATCGTCTCCAATCGCCGTCGCCTAAGCCCTTTTTGCCACGGATTTAACGGATCGGACGGATCGGTTTTGCCGGATGACGTTCGTGTGGTCTATCTGGCGGCGCGCTGTCTGAGCTTCCCCCGGGAAGATCACTCCGGTGGACTGCGTGGACGTCCTATAGGGAGAGGGGATTTGTTGCACTGGGGGAGAGGTGAATTAGTGGGGTGCGAAGCAAGGGTGGGTCACGCGGAGGCGCGGAGACGCGGAGAGGGAGAAGGGAGGGGCAAAGGGTAAGGGCAATGGGAAGGGAGAAGGGAAGGGCAATGGACAGGATTGACGGGATTTTTCGGGATTCGGACAGGAATTTCGGTGTTGTGAATCGATTGAATGCTGATAGTCCTGTGTACCGGTGTTGGAGTTGGCTCAGGCCGGCAGACCGCGTCAGACGCGTGCGCGGAGCCAATCCAGCAGGACGGAGAAGAACTCCTCGGCGCAGGAGTCGTTGAACAACTCGTGGTAGCCGCCTTCGAAGAGTTTGAGGGTCTTGTCTTTGGAGGTGGCCTTGTCGAAGAGCATCTGTGTGGCTGCGTAAGGGACGAGCCGATCGGCGGTGCCGTGCATGGCGATGAATGGGGGCGTAATTTCGCCGAAGCGCGGCTGGAGGGCGTCGATGGCTCGCATCATTTCGTGGCCCGTCCGCGCGCCGATGTTTCCGTGATACACGAGGGGGTCGGCCTTGTACTTGGCGACCTCTTCGGGTTTGCGCGAAATGCCGTCAATCGGCAATTTATGCACGACGAAATGCGGCGCGATCCGGGCCATCACTCCGGCGACTTTTCGCAGCATCGGCGCGACCTTATCATCGGCCTTCACTCCGGCGTTTGTCAGCACCAGGCCGCGCACAGAGGGTTTGTGGCGGACGACCCAGCTTGCGGTGACCAGTCCGCCGAGGCTATGGCCAAACACGAACCACGGCCCGGCCGGCGCTTGGCGCATGAACTCTTTCGACAATTCGTCGAGGTCGGCGATCAATCGATCGAAGCTGGGAATGTGCCCCCTGCGGCCGGGACTCTTGCCGTGCCCGCGGTGGTCGTAGGTGTAGACGGCATAGCCCACGCGATTGAGGCGCTCGGCCACGTGGGCGTAGCGCCCGGAATGTTCGCCATACCCGTGAACGATCAGGACATGCGCCCGAGGGGCCGCAGGCGCCCACGCCTGCCGGAAGAGACGCGCGCCATCGCTCGCGGCGAATTCGCCGCTGGTATGCGCCGCTGCGCTCACGCGTACGCCCGGCCCACTCAGCCGCCCGCCGTGATCCGAATTTCCATGTCCGCGTTTTCGCCGGTCACCGTGCGCGTGATGCTGATGGACACACCGGCCACCGAAGCCGAAGCTGATCCCTTCTGCTTGGCCTCGTTCAGCGCGCCCATATATGCCTTCGCGGCGTCCGCGTTGAGCTGCAAGAGAAAGAGTTGCAACTGCCGTGCGGTCGCGTCGACGGCCGCAACAGGCCCGGAGGCTTTCGCCAGAATTCCAGTAAGGCTTTCGGGCGGCCCGAGCAGCTCGAGCGAACCGTCGGGCCGCTTCGCTATCGCGGACGTGTTGCCGGGGCCCGGCTGAAACTGAAATCCTAACTGCGTAAGCGTCGTCTCGATCGCGGTCCGCGGCACGCCGAATCCGCCGCCACCGCCGCCACCGGCGCCGCTACCGCGCAGATCATCCAGGGACAAAGAGGACCCGTTGCCGGCCGCCCCGGACGTGCGGAACGCGGGGTCGACGTCCTTGATTTCGCCCGCGGCGCGGCGCGTCTTGTTGGCGGTGTATTTTTCCTTGAGCGGGCCGCGGTAGAAGGGGTCGTCGTTGATCGTCACCGTGGACGCATCCACCTGAGCAATGAGGACGCTAATGGTGCGGCCTTCCTCGGGGAGTTGGACATAGTAGAAGCTCCCGGTCTTGGAAACGAGCACGTCCTTGTATGGGTTTCCGCTCACCGTGATGTCGTCGGCATTGGCGCCCACGGCCAGCAGCAGCGCGCCGCACAGGAGCGCTGTCGTCTGGGTTCGTCTCATGTCTGGATTCCTCCTCGCAGGCGCCATAAAGCGCGGTCAATCTCCCAACTGGATCGTCATGGCCTTCACCCGCAGATTCAGTTTCCCGGCCTGCGGCAACTCGCTGGAGAATTCCTTGTCGCCCTGGAGCGCGTCGAAGTCCGCCGGAAGATACGGGGGCTGCGGCGCGAGGAACAGCGATATGCCCTCGCCCAGCGCATGGTCCGCCTCCAGGCGCCCGGTCTTCCAGCCGATTACGTATCCGGCGTAGTCCCAGCCGAATCCTGCGAAAGTAATCGGTCCTTCGTTCGCCTTTACGATCTCCGAAAGCGGGGTCCCGATGCCGATTCCCGCGGAGGTCTTCCAGCGGGCGCCCTCGACGATCACCGAGTGCGGTTTCTGCTTGGGAATCGCCCATTGAATGAACAGACGCTTGTCCGGGCTGTCGGCAAAAATAACGGTCCCCGCTTCGGACTTGCCCTCGCCCAGCGGAATCGTTGCGTCGCCCACATTCGCTGCGCCAAAAATGGCGAGCAGATCGGCGTGCGTGGACTTCGCGTTAATCGGCCCCACACTTCGGCCCGGCGCGCAGACGAAATCGAGGCCCTCTTCGAGCGAGGGCGGCGCGGCGATCAGGAAGGCGTCGAAGGCGTAGCCGGTGTGCGATTTATGTTGCACGCGGATCCACTGGCCGGGCTTGTCGCCGATCGTGTCCGCGACTGGGCCCTCGCCCGGCTCGATCACGGTTACCTTGGCCTGCTGCGGCATGTAATGAATCAGCATCGCATCGCGCTTGGGCCCGGAGCGCAATGCGAGCGAGGTCGCGTTCACGTACAAGACTGTACCGCGCGAGAATTTCGCTGCGGGCTTCCCGGCGTTGGCCGCGGGCGCAGGCGTCTGCGCGGAAGTTGGAGCGCCCGGCGCGTCCAGCGGCTCGAGCACGTCGTCCGCCGGCCCGGCCTGGGCCAGCATCGTCAGCGTTACGAACAGAATCGCCGTCATAGTCTCCCCCCCGCCCAATCCCCCACACCTCGCCGCTACAATACCCACCGCGGAGGGCAGGTTCAACGAGATTGGCCCGGCGCAGACGCCTTCCGGCGACGACGGGGCGGTCCCGAAGTTGATTGATATCCGCGGCATTTGATATGTTCCTGCGTTCTCGCGCGTATCCACGCCGCCGCCCCCGGGCCGCGGCACTCACATAGGACGACTCATGGCCAATCTCAAACAGCAGAAGAAGCGCGTTCTCCAAAACGAAAAGCGCCGCCAGCGCAATATCGCCGTTCGCTCGCGGGTGAAGACCTACGTGAAAAGGGCCGAGACCACGTTGCAGGCCGCGGGCGCGGACGCGGGAGACGCTGTGCGCGCCGCGATTGTCGAGCTGGATATCGCCGCGCGCAAGGGCGTGCTTCACAAAAACACCGCCGCCCGCAAGAAATCGCGCCTGATGAAAAAAATCAACGCGAAGAAGGCGTGAGACGGTAGGTCGGGTCAAGACCCGCCGAGTTTTCTGAACCATCGCAGGCCCGGACTCGGGCCTGTTTCATTTTCCGGCGAGTACCGGTTCGTAGACGTATATCGTTGCCTTGCCGTCCCCTGGCAGGAAGTGAAACCGAATCCCGGATTCGGTTGCTTCCGCCGCGAACGCGTTCTGCGTCATCGGGCGGCCGCCGGGCTCCCACACCGGCACCGGCACTTGGTGCACGGCGGCCAGCGTCTGCATGTCGATCAATTCCAATCCGCCTAACGCGAAATTTCCGCCGGGTCCACGATGACCCCGCAGGCCTGCGCACAACATCAGCGTGGTGCCGGCGAGCCATTGGCCGTCCTGCAAATCGACGTAATGCGAACGATTGGGCAGCGCCGGCGATGTTGCGTTCGGGACCCGGACGCCGTCCGCCTCGACAGCCGTCTGCCATCGGAAAAAGCGGCGCGAGCCCCACGAGACCGCGGCCAGCACTCCGGAATCCGCGTCGTGCGCAACGGCGCCGAGATGATCTTGAAACCGGAGCGCTTCGCGCGGCGTGAGCGTTTCGGGATCGAGCGTGTAAATCACGCTGGAACTGTCCGGCCGATACTCCGCGACCGGTACCCAAAGTCGCGCGCCGTCGAAGTCCATGCCGCCGGGGTGGTAGCGCGCGCCGTCCGTCAATTCGACCTGCGCCAATCGATTGCCGCGGGCGTCGAGTCTGAATACGTGGCCCTTGCCCTCACCCTTCGCGCGGTTGATCACCTCGACGGACGACACGAAGATCTCGCCGTTTACGATGGCCATGCCCTGCGGATGAAACGCGTCGAACCCGAGCGGGATCTCGCGCACGGCCGTCCACTGGGTGTCCGCGGTCAGTTTCTGCACCCGCTCGGCGATCAGTTTTCCCGAGTTGTCCGCCCATCCAGACGCGGCCCACGCGAAAATGATCGCAAAATGCGCTAGAGTCTGTCGTCGCATCGCATTCTCCGCCCAACCATAAACAGGAGTCGCCTCGTGTCAGCCTTGATCAAGGACCCCGCGCTCGCCGCGATCTTCAGCGACGAGAAAATGAAAAAAGTGAACCTCTTCGAGTCGCCGCATCTGTTCTGCGACGTATACTGCCTCAAACCCGGCCAGTCGCAAAAAGTCCACAGCCACGCGGCCAACGACAAGATATACCTTGCCCTCTCCGGCACAGCCCACGTCACCCTCGGCGACGACACCGTTCCGCTCCCGCCCGGCCAGCTCGCCATCGCGCCGGCGGGAGTCCCCCACGGCGTCGAGAACCGCTCTGCTGCGAATGCAACGCTGCTGGTCATCATGGCGCCCAATCCGAACGTGAAGTAATCGCTCGCCACGTTGAGTGCCTCGATCGGCGGCATCATTGCGAGGAGCGGAGCGACGGGGCAATCTCCTCCACCGGCGACCGCCGCTTGGCTCCCGACCCCGCCCGCACATTGACTCTCCACCGGCTCCGCGCGATAATCCGCCTCAAACCAACCTTAAATGGGGAGCGAACTCATGTCACTCACGAAAAAAGTCACTGCGATCCTGGCGCTGGTTCTGAGCGCCGCCGCGTCCAGCGCGCACGCGCAAGACGGACAATGGATCAACCTTTTCGACGGCGAGACGCTCTACGGCTGGACGACGCTGGGTGACGCGAAGTGGACGGTCGCCGATGGGGCGATTACCGCGTCCGAGGGTACCGGCGGCATGATCGCTACGACGTCGAAGTTTCAGGACTTCGAGCTCACCGCGCAAATCAATCTCAAGGAAGGCTGCTCGGCGGGACTGGTATTTCGCGGCAGCCTCGAAGGGCACCCAAGCGAAAACGGATCGAGCGTGATCTGGCTCGACGTGCCCAAGGGCCGCGGCTCGAAGTGGCGCAACGTGCATATCGTCTCGCGCAGCGGGGACAGTCAAGTCAATGTCGACGGGATGAACACCGCCGCCGTGCTGGGCACGAACACCGGCGGCCGCATCGGCCTGCTCTATCACCACAACGGCGGGACGAGCGTCTCGATCAAGGACGTGAAATTGCGCCCGCTCGGCATGAGTCCGCTGTTCAACGGGAAGGACCTCGCGGGGTGGAACATCATCCCCGACCGCAAGTCGGTGTTCGCGGTTGTCGACGGCGCGCTCAACATCAAGAACGGCAACGGACAGATAGAGACGGCGAATACCTTCCGTAATTTCACGTTGCAACTCGACATTTTCTCGAACGGCGACCACCTCAATAGCGGCGTCTTCTTCCGCACGCCGGTCGGCGTCTTCTGGAAGGGCTATGAATCGCAGGTGCGCAACCAGTGGCAGGGCGATGACCGCACGAAGCCGGTCGACTATGGCACCGGCGGCAACTACGGCAATCAGGCCACGCGCAAGGTGGTGCCCAGCGACAAGGAATGGTTCACGAAGACGCTCGTCGTGGACGGCAACCACGCCGCGGTCTGGATCAATGGCTATCAGGTGAGCGACTACACGGACGAGCGCCCGATCAACACGCAGGCCGACGGCAAGACTGGCTACGTCGCGGCTGCGGGCACCATCAACCTCCAGGGCCACGACCCGACGACCGATCTCTCGTTCAAGAATATCGTGATTCAGGAGTATCCGAACTAAGACCACGCACAGAAGGTAACGAAGAGAACGACGAACCGATCACTTCTGTTGAGTGGGGACGAGGCTTAGAGCAAAGTATCCACCGATAGATACAGATGGACACCGACAGCGGCAATAAAATTAAAAAGAGTCTGGTCCCGATCGGATCGATCATTCATTAAAATGCTCTACGCCCCTTCTCTCGGGCGGATCACAATTTCCGGCATTGGCTCGTCGTCGGGCCCCGTTTCGGGCTCGATGGGGTATATGGAGACGTGGAGTTCTCCAGCGACTACTTTGAGGTGGTGGCGGCGGAGGGGTGCGGAGTTTTGGTTGAGGCACTGCCCCGTGCGCACGTTGTATTTCCAGAAGTGCCGCGTGCAGATTACGGTGTCGCCGTCCCATCGGCCTTCGTTCACCAGGTCGGCGTTCTGGTGCTTGCATGCGATTTCGGTCGCCCAGAAGCTGCCGTCGCGTTCGCGCAGAATCGCGATCAGCCTCCCCATCACGCGATACGACTTCATCCGCAGTTTGTCGAAGTCGCGCACGTGTCCCATGCGGATATAGTCCATTCCAAGTCCCCGACGCACCACAATATCAGG
>JBCLBO010000046.1:0-24060 GCA_038916785.1 Candidatus Hydrogenedentales bacterium
TCGGAAATGCGAACGTCACGCGGCGACGAGAGTGAGAACGCTGCATTTTCGTTGCAGTACGGGTACGATAGCGAGCGCACGAGGAGACTCTCATGTATCGGCCCGGGTGGTGTCAGCTTGGCGACGCGTTCTACGCGGAGTTCGCTGCGCCGCGCGGGCTTCCGTTTCGGGCGTGCCATGTCGGGCCGGATGCCGCCGCGCGGCTGGCCGCCTTTGCACGCGGCGCGGGAGCGGCGTCGTGCCTGCTGATCAGTGACGACAACACGTATTGCGCCGGGGGCGAGGACGTCGCGCGCGCGCTGGCCGAGGCGGGCCTGATGGTGCAGCACCATCGCTTCGGCGCGGGACCCATCGACGGCACGGACACGCTGGGCGACGAGGTGGCCCGCGGCGCGGACGGCGTCGACCTGGTGGTGGCGGTCGGATCTGGCACGCTGACGGACCTGGCGAAGTATGCGGGCGACAGATTGAGGCGGCCCGTGTTGTTGTATCCGACGGCGGCGTCGATGAACGGATATACGTCGGGGATTACTGCGCTGAAGGTACGCGGGCTCAAGCGGACGCTTCCGTGCACGCCGGCGGCGGGGGTTTTTGCGAATCCGGAGCATGTGGCGACCGGGCCGCAGCGGATGACGGCGGCGGGCGTGGCGGATTTCTTGTCGAAATGCTCGTCGAGCACGGACTGGCGAGCGTCGCATATTCTGCAGGGCGTGGTCTTCGACCCGAAGGCGCGGGAGTTTTTTGAGGGGATCCAGGAGCGATTGATCGATGCGGCGCCGCGCGTGGGCCGCGGCGAACCGGAGGCGGTCGCGCTGGCGCTGGAGGCGCTGCTGCTGTCGGGGTTTTCGATGGTGATCGCGGGATCGTCCGCGCCGGCCTCGGGCGGGGAGCATCTCATCTCGCATTATCTGGACATGAAAGCCGCGCTCGGCGGCACGCCGCACGACTTGCACGGCACGCAGGTGGGCGTGGCGACCGTCTACTGTCTTGGCCTGTGGGAGAAAGTTCTTGCGTTGACACGGGGCGCGATTGATATCGAAGGGTTGATCGCCGCGCAGCCATCGGATGCGCAAGTAAGCGCGTGGATTCGCGAGGACTGGGGCGAGCAGGTGGGCGCAGAAGTGCAGGCGCAGTGGGACGCGAAGAAGATGGACGCTGCGGCGCTTCGGCGGTTTCTGGAGCGCGTGCGCGCGGAACTGCCGCGGATGCAGCGCGAGTTGCCGGAGGATCTGCTGCCGTCGGCGGTGGTGGCGCGGGCGATTCGCGAGTCGGGCGGGCCGGTCGCGCCGGAAGACCTCGACGCGCCGATTGATGAGTACCACAAGGCGCTGACGCGCGCGCGGTATATCCGCAATCGCTTTACCGTGCTCGATCTCGCACAGGACCTCGGCCTCGCATGATCCTCGCGCTGGTACTGATCTTCATCGCGCAGACGCCCGCGGCCGCGCCGGCAAAGCCCGCGCCGCGCATCGAAGATGTGGGCGAGCGGCGGGTGTTTGAAGAGGCGCAGCGCGCCTTGGAAGCAGACGAAAGTTTGCTCAGTCTTCATCGCGGGATGCGCGCATTCCTTCGGGCCGATGATGGATTGCGTCAGGCCGAGGAGAGTTACGATGCGATGATGGAAATTTCCTCGCTACGCGAGCGGGTGGAGGATTTTGAGGAAGCGTTGATCGCGGATGGCGCGGCGCGCACGGACTATCAGCGATTCGTCGCGCGCGCACAGCGGGATCCGGCGCTGCGCGATGCGATGGATGGGCTCGGCGCAATCGAAACGGAGACGCGCCCCGGTGCGAGTGAGTTATCGCGGTCCTTCGCGTACCTGCGCGCGCACCCCGAGACCGCGATTCCCTTTCTGATGCGGCGCGAGCAGGGCGGGTCCGGGCCGGCGGACTTGCGGCCGCTGGTCGACGCGATCCGCCGCGATGTTACAGTGCAGCATCGCCTTCGCGAGGTTTGGACTCGGCTCGATGCGCTGGCCGGAGCGCGCGAGGCGGTGTACCCGTGGTGGGCGCGGACGTACGGCGGCGGCACGGCGGCGGCGAAACGCTTCCTGGCGCTGGACGCTGCGCTCGCGCGGTTTCCTTCGCTCCGGCGCGCGTGGGAGGGGCGGGAATTGGCGTGGGCGACGCGGCCGGAGGCGGTCGCGTGGCGGGACTACGTCTATGCGCGCGTGCGGCGCGATCCGGCGCTTGGACCGGTGTACTTCGGCTATCTGCACACGCTGCGCACGCATCCGGAGATCGAGAAATACGTGGACGAGGCCTTCGCCACGAAGTACGGCGCAGCGCCCGCCTGGCCGCCGCAGGGCACGCCGCCGCGCTTAGCAGCCTGGCAGCGGCCTGAGCCGATAGCGCGTCCGGTCAAACCGGCGGGTCCCGTCGCGCCATCGCTCGGCGAACCTGGTTTTAATCGTCCAGAACGTCCGAGCATCCAGCGACCCTCGGCGCCGACACGGCCTGTCGCGCCTGAGCGCGCGAAGAAACCGCCCGTTACTTCAGAATAATCATCGAAGCGATGGCGAGCCGGAAGTTCCGGTGAGTTGGCGATTCATGGCTTTCGGGAACGAAAGGCGGTCAACTCTCTGGGAATTTGGTCTAGTTCTGAGACGCTCTGGCCAGTGCGGAATGAAGTGCGAAATACACTTCTCCAGCAAGTTCCCTGCTGAAGTCCCGCGTGAAGTGAACTCCGCCGTCATAAACAGAATCGTCCGCGTTTTCAACGACAAACTCGTACAGGTCACAAATGGAAACTTGTGAGTAGACGTTGGACAACTCTCTGAGTACTGAGTTGTAACCAATGATCCTCGGGTTATTTGTTGCGGCATTTGGAAACTCTGGATTAGGTGGTGTGCTGGTCACGAGAACTACTTGTGCCGACGGATTGCGCTCGAATATCAGATTGAGTGCGTTTATGAAATTCTCTTGATATTGGTCATTCGTGGTGGGGATGAAATTGGAATCAAACCTGCTTCCATCCCAAATTCCGGCATTGATACATACGACCTCAAAATCGTCAAGGCCTGGTATCAGATTGGATGTGTCGCTTAAAGGTAGATCTTCCAAGGCCGCCAGCATCTCGACTGATCCCATACCGTTTACGGTTCCAGTCGTCCATACCTCGGCTTCCTCGCTGAGCAATCTCCGTAACCACGGCTCATACCCTCCACGGATGCTATCGCCATAGGCGAATACAACCGGAAGATCTAGCTTAAAATCCCCCCCCCCGGAATCGCACGAGACAATTGCAGCGCTTGTAAGGACAATGAGACTTAGTGAGTGAACTCTGCGCATCGCGGCAAGCTATCACGGAGTGTGTCGACTGTCAAGATTCCGAATCCTATGCGGCCGAAGGCACCAGACAAGCTCGTCGCGCCGGAGCGCGTGCAGAAGCCTGTGGCTCCCTAGTCGCGGCGACTGAACGAGTGCACGCTCAGGCGGGCGAGGACGCCCGCCGCCACCGAGGCGTCGACTATTCCGCGCGAAACGGCGAGGACTCAATAAATCGATCTCACGCGGAGTCGCGGAGACGCGGAGATGCGGAGAGAGTTGAGTCGTTATCTGCGCCTATCTGCGTCATCTGCGGACATGGGTCCGAGGGCCGCCGTTTTGAATTTGCGGGGGCCGTGTGTTATCCATGTGCTCGATCCTTTGGTATCTGCGTGCGGCGGCGGGGTTTAGGGGCGCATGAAAATACATCCGATGGCCATCGTCCATCCCGAGGCGCAACTGGCTGAGGGGGTCGAGGTGCAGGCCTTCAGCATTATTGGTCCGAAAGTACGGATCGGCGCGGGCACCGTGGTCGGGCCGCATTGCGTGATTGACGGCGACACGATCATCGGTGAATACAATCGACTGGCGTCGGGCGCGCAGGTCGGCATCCTGACGCAGGATCTGAAGCACAATCCAGGGCTGCCGGGCCGGGCGCGAATCGGGGACCGCAACGTGATCCGCGAGTACGCGACGATCACAGCGAGTACGATGCAATCGGAGGACCAGCTCGATCGGGTGACTACGGTGGGCGACGACAACCTGATCATGACCTATGTCCATCTCGGGCACGACTGCCACATCGGCAATCACTGCATCATTGCGAGCTACTCGGGGCTGAGCGGGCACGTCGACGTGCACGACTACGCCAACATCGCGGGGATGGTCGCGCTGCACCAGGAGACGCGGGTCGGGATGTACGCCTTCGTCGGCGGCATGTCGCGCGTGACGATGGACTGCGCGCCGTATATGATCACGGCGGGCATCCCCCCGCACGTGAGCGCGGCGAACACGGTCGGGATGGAGCGGCGCGGCCTGTCGCCGGAAGTGCGCGGGCGTGCGAAGGAAATGCACAAGATCATGTTCCGCTCGAAGCTGAACACAAGCCAGGCGCTGGCGGAGATCGAGCGCTCCGTGGACGACTCTCCGGAGCGGCGGTGTTTTGTTGATTTCGTCCGCACTTCATCGCGCGGCGTCACCAAGTAGTCCGCGTCCGGCGCTGCGCCGGGCGACGTTGTTCGCGTAACCTCTGGGGAACCCATCCGCGTGCGCACTGGCGGCCGCCCATGAAGATATTTCTGTGCGCGGGCGAGGCCTCCGGCGACATCCACGGGGCCCACCTGGTCCGCGCGCTGCGGGCGCTCGACCCGGGGGTCGAATGCGAGGGATTGGGCGGCCCGCGAATGCAACAAGCGGGCATGGTATTAAGGCATGATCTCGCGGGCCGGGCGATCATGGGCTATATCGAGGTCGTGCGCTCGCTGGGATACATCAAGCGGATATTCGACGACACGTTGGCGCGGCTGCGCGAGTGGCGGCCGGACGCGGTGGTGATGATCGATTATCCCGGCTTCAACCTTCGGCTGGCCTCGCGCGTGCATGCGATGGGAATTCCGGTGGTGTATTACATCAGCCCGCAGATTTGGGCATGGAAGAAAGGCCGCATCAAGCAGATCAAGCGCTGCGTGCGGAAGATGATGGTGATTCTGCCCTTCGAGAAGGCGATTTACGGCGCGGCGGGCGTGCCCTGCGAGTACGTGGGCCATCCCCTGCTCGATCACATCGCGCAGACACCGGTGTCGGCGGCCTACGCGGGCGGGCAGGTGGTCGGACTTCTGCCTGGGAGCCGCAAGATGGAAATCGAGCGTATGCTCCCGGTGATGATCGAAGTCGCGCGCGGACTTCGCGAGCAATACCCGCAGGCGCGCTTCGTCTCGCCGTGCGTGGACGAGGCGCGCGAGGCGCAGGTGCGCGAACTCGCCGGGGATTTTCCGCTCGAGACGGCGGTCGGGGGCATGTACGACGTGTTGCGCGCGGCGCGCTTCGCGCTGGTGTGTTCAGGCACGGCCACGCTGGAGACGGCGCTCTTCGAGGTGCCGATGGCGGTGCTCTATCGCGCCACGCCCGTTTCGGCGTGGATCGCGCGCCGGTTGATCACGAAGAAACTCGTGGGCATATCCCTTCCGAACATCCTGGCGGGCCGGCGCATCGTGCCGGAGTTCCTGCAGGAGGACGCCACGGTGGAGCGCATTCTGCCGCAGGCGCTTGAACTCATGGCGGATTCGCCCGCGCGGCGCGAGATGTTGGCAGAGCTTGCGGCCATCCGCGGGCTGCTCAAGCCCGGCGCGAGCGAGGCGGCGGCGCGGGTGGTGTTGGATGTAGCGAGAGGGGCGGCGCATGGCGGGTGAGCAGAAACGAGAGCAGCGGCGGGACGCCGCTGCCACTTTTGGGGCACCCGGGAAGCTGTATGTGATTGACGGGATGGCGTATGCCTTCCGGTCTTATTTTGCGATACGCAATTTGCGGGACTCGAAGGGGCGGCCGGTGAACGCGGTCTTCGGATTCGCGCGGATGCTGCTGAAGATTTTGCGCGAACACCAGCCTTCGCACATTGTGATTGTGTTCGACGCGCCGGGGAAGACCTTTCGCGACGATCTGTATCCGGAATACAAGGGGCATCGTCCGGACACGCCCGCCGATCTGATCGAGCAATTTCCGAAAATCGACGAAATCATCGCGGCCTTCGACGTGCCCATCGTCCGCGTGCCGGGGGTGGAGGCGGACGACGTGCTCGCCACGCTTGCGCGCGAGGCCGAGGCCGCGGGCATGGAGCCGGTGCTGATCTCCGGCGACAAGGACATCATGCAGGCGGTGACGGAGACGACGAAAATCTTCGACCCGAGCAAGGGCGACAACGGCGTGTGGATCGGGCCGGCGGAAGTGAAGGAGCGCTTCGGCGCGGGGCCGCCGAAGGGCGTCATCGACGCGCTGGCGCTGATGGGCGATTCGACGGACAACGTGCCGGGCGTGAAGGGTATCGGCGAAAAAACGGCGAAGGCGCTGATCGAGAAGTACGGCGACCTGGACAACCTTTACGCGCACCTGGACGAGTTGAAAGGCAAGCAGAAAGAAAACCTCGCGGCGGACAAGGACAGCGCCTACCTCAGCCGCGAACTGGTGACGCTGAAGAGCGACGTCAAATTCGATCACGCGCTGGACGACTACCGCCGGCGCGAACTGGACCGCGCGAAATTGGCCGCGGCCTTTGCAAAATTCGAGTTCCGCGCGCTGACGGCGGAATTCCTCGACGAGACCCCGGAAACGGTCGAGACGCTGGACTATCGGCTCGTGCTGGACAAGAAGACGCTGGCGGCGGCGATCAAGGAGATGGAGAAGTCCGGAATTTTTGCGGTCGACACGGAGACGACCTCCACCGAGCCGGTGCGCGCGGAGCTGGTGGGCATCTCGCTGAGTTGCAAGGACCAGAAAGCCTACTACATCCCCGTCGGCCACACGGACCCTGGCCTGCTGGGCGGGCTGGAAACGGCGGGCCAACTGCCGAAGGCCGAAGTGTTACAAGCGCTGAAACCGCTGCTGGAGAGCGAAAAAGTCCATAAAATCGGGCACAACATCAAGTACGACTATATCGTGCTGTTCCGGGCCGGCGCGGAAATCCGGGGGATTTCGATGGACACGATGCTGGCCTCGTACTTGACTGACCCGAGCCGGTTGCGGCATAATATGAACGAACTAAGCCTCAAACACCTCAAGCGCAAGACCATCCCCATCACCGACCTTATCGGCACGGGATCCCAGGCAATCACGTTCGACCAGGTACCGCTCGAATCCGCGTGTACCTATGCCGCTGAAGACGCGGATGTAACGTGGCGCCTGTCGAAGATTTTCCAGAGTTCCCTGCGGGAACGGGAACTGGAATCCTTGTTCAACGAAGTGGAGCTCCCGCTGATCGGCGTGTTGGCCCGCATGGAAATGGCGGGCATCGCGATCGATCCGAAGGTATTCGCAGGGTTGCACAAGGAGATCGAAGGCCGCTTGAGCGCACTGGAGCGCGAAATCGCGGAGATGGCCGGGGGTCCGTTTCAGATCAATTCCCCCAAACAGTTGCAGAAGGTCTTGTTCGAGGACCTGGGCCTGACGCCCGTCAAGAAAACGAAGACGGGATTCTCGACCGACGTGGACGTTCTCGAGGAGTTGGCGCCGCAGCACCCGTTGCCGGCGAAAATTCTCGAGTTCCGCACGCTGGACAAGTTGCGCGGCACCTATGTGAGCACGCTGCCCAAGCTGGTCCACCCGGGGACCGGACGCATCCATACGTCGTTTAACCAGGCCGTCGCGGCGACGGGGCGGCTGTCGAGCAGTGGTCCAAACCTTCAGAACATACCCATTCGCACGGAAATGGGCCGGCGGATCCGCGAGGGCTTCGTGCCCGGCGGGCCGGGGTTGCGGCTGATTTCGGCGGACTACTCGCAAATTGAATTACGAGTGCTAGCGCATGTCTCCGGGGACGCTGCGCTGCGTGAGGCCTTCCGCTTGGATCTCGACGTGCACCGGGACACGGCGGCGCGTGTGTTTGGCGTGCCGCTGGAGCAGGTGAACGGCGAGATGCGGCGGCGGGCGAAGGCGGTGAATTTTGGCGTCATTTACGGCATCAGCGCGTATGGCCTGGCGCGGAACATCGGCGTCGGCCGCGGCGAGGCGCAGCAGTTCATCGACAACTACTTCGCGCAGTATCCCGGCGTGAAGGCTTGGCTGGACAAGACGATCGAGCAAGCGCGCGTGGACGGTTACGTGAAGACGCTGATGGGCCGGCGGCGGTATCTGCCGGAGATCACGGCTTCGGACCGGAACACGCGCAGCGCGGCCGAGCGCATGGCAGTGAACGCGCCGGTGCAAGGGACGGCGGCGGACATCATCAAGGTGGCGATGATCCGGCTGGACGCGGCGCTGGCGGGCACGCGCTCGCGGATGCTGTTGCAAGTGCACGATGAGTTGGTGGTCGAGGCCCCGGCGGAAGACGCCGAGGGCGTTGCGAAACAGATGAAAGAAATCATGGAGGGCGCGATGACGCTCGACGTACCGCTTCGGGTGGACGTCGGCATTGGAAAGAACTGGGCGGAGATTCATTAGTCCGCCGGCACCCCGGCCCTTTGGGCCGGAAACGATAAACATGAAACCATACCAACCAGCAACAGAAGTACGAGGGGAAGCATGACGGAAAAAAGCAGTCAGGAACATCAACACCGGCAGAAGCATCGCCCGGGGCGCCGGCCCGGCGGCAAACCGAACGACAATAACGGCGGCGCTAACGGCGGCCCGCGGCGGCCGGGACCGGAAGGCCAGGCGCGATTCGAGGAGAACGCGGCGGGCATGGATCCGGCGGAAGAGACGATGCCCGTGGAATCGACGGGTCCGGAGCTTTCGATCACGGACCTGAAGAACATGAGCATGACCGAACTGACCACGATGGCGCGCGAGCTCGGGGACGAAAACATCGGGCTCAAGAAGCAGGACCTGATCTTCTGGATCCTGCAACAGAGCATCGTGAAGGCCGGATCGATCTACGGCGAAGGCACGCTGGAAATCCTGCCGGACGGCTTCGGGTTCCTGCGTTCGCCGGATTACTCGTATATGCCCGGGCCGGACGATATCTATGTGTCGCCGTCGCAGATACGCAAGTTCGGCCTGCGCACGGGTGACACCGTACAGGGCCATGTGCGTCCGCCGAAGGAGGGCGAGCGCTACTTCGCGCTGCTCAAGGTCGAGGCGGTGAATTTCGAGAACCCGCAGGTCGCCAAGGAACGCATCCTCTTCGACAACCTCACGGCGGTGCATCCGAACGAGCGCATCAAGCTCGAGACGACGCAGAAAGAGGTCGCGATGCGCATCATCGACCTGGTGTGCCCGATCGGCAAGGGCCAGCGCGGGCTGATCGTCGCGGCGCCGTTCACCGGAAAGACGGTGACTTTGCAAAAAATCGCGAACAGCATTACCACGAACCACCCGGAAATCACGGTGATCGTGCTGCTCATTGACGAGCGCCCGGAAGAGGTGACCGAGATGAAACGCTCGGTGAAGGGCGAGGTGATAGCCTCGACCTTCGACGAGCCGCCCGAGCGGCACGTGCAGGTGGCGGAGATGGTGCTCGAAAAAGCCAAGCGCCTGGTCGAGCACAAGAAGGACGTGGTCATCCTGCTCGATTCGATGACGCGCCTTGCGCGCGCCTACAACATCATCGTGCCGTCGAGCGGCAAGGTGTTGTCCGGCGGTATCGACTCGAATGCGCTCCAGCGGCCGAAGCGGTTCTTCGGCGCGGCGCGCAACATCGAGGAGGGCGGCAGCCTGACGATCATCTCCACGGCGCTGGTGGAAACCGGCAGCCGCATGGACGAAGTCATCTTCGAAGAGTTCAAGGGCACAGGCAACATGGAGCTGCACCTCGAGCGCAAGCTCATGGAGAAGCGCGTGTTCCCGGCGTTCAACGTGCAGAAGTCGCGCACGCGCAAAGAAGAGTTGCTGCTGCCGCCGGAGGACCTGCAGCGCGTGTGGCTGCTGATCAAGGTGCTTAGCCCGCTCGATGTGACCGAGGCGACGCAGCTCCTCATCGAAAAGATCGAAAAGACCAAGACCAACAAAGACTTCCTGGACATGATGCAGAAGATGTAACTGCAGCCGTCCGGAGTAGCGCCTTTAGGCGGCAAAAATACAGCGGCCCGGTCCCCTCGCGGGACCGGGTCCTTTTTTTATATTATCCGGCGCGGGTTCAGCCGTCCCGTAGGGACGGCTGATCGGCAACTCCGGTTCAATCCGGGCAGGAATCGAACACGTGAGTCCAAAAAGCGAAGTCATCCTCTCCGGCATCCGGCCTACGGGCCGTATGCACTACGGCAACTATTTCGGCGCGGTCAAGCAGTTCCTCGATCTGCAGGCGCGCGGGTTGACCTGCTACTACTTTGTGGCGGACTACCACGCGCTCACGGCGATCAAGGGGCGGGTGGACTACGCGCAGATCACGTTGGACATGCTGCGGACCTACGTGGCGTGCGGACTCGACCCGAAAAAGTCGACCATCTACCGGCAGAGCGATCTGCCTGCGACCGCGGAGCTGGCGCTGCTGCTCGGGATGATCGCGAACATCGGTTTCCTCGAGCGCGGCACGACCTATAAGGACACGGTCGCCAAGCTCGGCGTCGGCGAGATCGGCGGCGCGGAGGGCAACCCGATTTCGTATGGGCTGCTGGGGTATCCCGTGCTGATGGCCGCCGACATCCTGATCGTGCGCGCGGACAAGGTGCCCGTGGGCGACGACCAGCGGCAACACGTCGAGATGGCGATCGACCTCGCGCAGAAGTTCAACAGCCGCTTCCAGCGCGAGGTGCTGCACCTGCCGCAGGCGGTCGCGCGCGACGCGGTGCGGCTGCCGGGGCTGGACGGCAGCGCGAAAATGGGCAAGAGCGAGAACAACGACCTCGGGTTGCTGGACGATCCGAAGACGGTGCTGCAGAAGATCAAGGCGGTGCAGACGACGACCGATCCCGGGCTGATCGGGGGCGAGTCGAACGACCCGGACCGCGTAATCCCGCAGATGCCGCCGAGCGTCGGCGCGCTGTACAGGCTGCTGAGCCTGACCGCGCCGAAGGAAGTCTTTGAGGACTTCGTGGGCAAATACCGCCGGAAAGAGAAATTTTACGGGACGTTGAAAACGACGCTCGCCGAGCATGTGAACGCGTTTAACGCGCCGATCATCGCGGCCTACCATTCCCCGCACAACACCGAGGCGACCGTGAAAGAATTTCTCGTCGAGAACGCCAAGCGCGTGACGCCGGTCGCGCTCGAAACGGTCGAGTCTTGCCGCGAGGCGATGGGGATTGGGCGGAGTCTGTACCGGGCGTAGTCTTCGCTGTAGCATCGGCCTCCGGCCGATGCACTTAAGTTAGATCCGGGGATCCGGTCTTTGAAGCTAGAAAAAGTCCTGCGGAATTACGTTCTCTTCGGCCATTCGAGATATGCTCGCTAAGCAATGGAATATCGTTGAACTGGCGAGGGATAAGCATGGCCCCTACCGATGTGGAGAACGGAAAGATGGATCTTCTCAGTTCAGTGTGGGTGCCTATCTTTTTCATTGTGCTCGGCTCGGCGGGTGCCGTTGTTGGCGCAATGCAGGCGAACAAATCAGAAAAGCAACGGGCAGATTTCGAGCATGCTCTTAGAGAGAAAGCCGAAACTATTGCAGACTTGCAAACCGAACTCCGTCAAACAGTGACGGGTGGCGATACGTTCTGCTATGCGCATCTCGACATCGATACCGGACTGCTTACGGTCATTAGTGTTGGCGATTACCCTCTCTATGGTTTGCAACTGCGGCTGGTGAATCTCGACGAACCAATCCCGATGACGCTTGAAAGTCTTAACAAGGACGTTGTTCAAATTGGCGACCTTCCGCCACGCACTGTAAGTTCAATCCAGCTTCGGGTAAGTGCTCCCTCCGGATCGGTGCGCTGGAATCTTTTCTTCGGTGCGCGCAATGGACACTGGCATCAAGAGCTTCGCCTGCGAGAGATCGATGGTGTTTGGGAATCCGCAATTCGAGTTGTAAAGTTTACGATACCCGACGAAACCGCCGCCGAAAACAATTCTCAGCAAACTATTCTTCTCGAGAAAATCAGTCAGAAGTTCCCTCGGACCAACGGCACTGTCAATTGGGACTGAGTCGAGTAAGCCCCTATTTCTCAGGGGCCGGACGGAGCTTGCTGTAAAGATTCATTAGCTTGCCGTCTCGGATTTCCTCATATGGATTGATGTCTTCAAACGTAATTTCGGCGTCCGTCAATACTGGTATCGAATGAATTTGAAACGCAGTGTTCCACTCGTCGATTGCCCATTTCACCTTCATTCTGTGCCGCGGGTGTTTCGTGCTCTTCCCGATTAAACGGAGAATTTCACGAGCGTCGACAAAGACACCCTCCGAGCAAAAGCTCGCGGGATTAAGGTAGGTGCAGCCATCACGATCCCGTTTCAGAACTGGCATTGCTGTAGATGCTCTGGAGTATCTTCTGTCGGCGATCACTTCCTCCGCCAATGACTCTTCTATTACGACTCGTGGATAAATAGCAGATTCGTGTTCGAGTCGACATGCACTGATGACTGCTGGGCCAAACACAGCATTCGAGGTATGAAATGCTAGACCAGAAACCACTCCACCGCGCAAAAGTCGTCCCGCACTGAGCAGCCGGAAGGACGTAAATGATATCGCCTGAATCAAATCGAACGCCTCATGCTGGTCGCTCAAAGTGCTAAGCACGATTGAATCTGAGAACGCCGAGACCTCCAGCGATGGCACTAACTGGCGGCCTTCGAGATTCCGAATCGCGTCAAGGTCCTGTTTTGGCAGTGTTACGATCTCTCCGACGGTTTGGATCAGCGTTGGGTTTGTAGTTGTTGCTTCGATCAATTCGCTAAAGCCCAACACATCAAGAAAGGCAACGCACCGGTTTTCGTATCTGAATTCGGACATGGTGCAACTCCTAATCTTCTGAATGACACATCACCATACGCACATCGCGGGCACTAAATGACGCGAGGTCGCCCAAATTTGTAGCGCACGGGTGCCGGTTCATTCTTCATCGGCCGGAGGCCGATGCTACGTCGGTGCCTTCGCCGGCGAATTGCAGGCGGTAGAGGCGGCGGTAGAGTCCATCGCGCGCGATGAGTTCGGCGTGGGTGCCTTCGTCGGCCACGCGGCCGCCGTCGAGCACGACGATTTTGTCGGCCTTGAGGATCGTGGAGAGGCGGTGCGCGATGACGAGCGTGGTGCGGCCCTGGACGAAATGATCGAGGGCGTCGAGGATGGCCTTTTCGCTCTCGGAATCCAGGCTCGAGGTCGCCTCGTCCAGAATCAAGATAGGCGCGTCCTTGAAGATCGCGCGGCCGATGGCGACGCGCTGGCGCTGGCCGCCGCTAAGGTTTCCGCCCCCTTCGGCGAGCTCGGCGTCGTAGCCATCCGGTAGCGTCTCGATGAACCCCTCGGCGTGGGCGGCGCGCGCGGCGGCGCGCACGCGGTCCTCCGGCGGAGACTCCGCGCCGGCGGCAATATTGGCGCGGATGGTCTCGCTGAAGAGCGTCGTCTCCTGGGTGACCATGCCGATCTGCGCGCGGAGGCTGGCCAGGGTCGCGTCGCGGATGTCCACGCCGTCAATCGTGATGCGCCCGCCCTGCGGATCGTAAAACCGGGGCAGCAGTTTGACGATCGTGCTTTTGCCCGCGCCGCTGAACCCCACGAGCGCGACCATTTTCCCGCGCGGGACCTCGAAGGTGACCCCGTTGAGCACGTCCTGGCCGGGCACGTAGGCGAAGTGGACGTCGTCGAAGCGGATCGCGGAGCGCAGCGGGTCGATGGCGTGCGCGCCGGGCCGCTCGGCGACATCGGGGCGGTAATCGATGAATTCGAAGACGCGCGCGGCGGCCGACGCGCTGGTCTGAATCAAGTTCGGCATTTTGCTGAGGAGGCGCACGGGGTCCAGCATCGCGGCGAATGAAACGAAGAGCACGAACAATCCGTCGGAGCTGAGGGTGCCCGCTTCGACGCGCGGGAATGCCGCGAGCAGAAACACGCACAACGCGACGACCACGGTGAGCTCGGTGATTGGCGACACCAAGGCGTCGGCGCGGGCGAGGCGCATGCGCTGCCGGCGCAGACCGCGGAGCTCACGCTCCATCCGGCGGCGTTCGTAGGATTCCATGCCGAAGATTTTTACGATGGCGATTCCACGGACCGTCTCGTTCAGCATCGATGCCATCGTGGCGACGCGGACGAGCGAGCGATGGACGGTGAATTTGACGCTTTTGGCGATCCACCGCACGATAAATATCAGCGGCGAAATCACGAGCACGACGAGCGCCGTCAGGTACAAATCCACGCTCAGGGCCACCAGGAGGAGGAACAGGACACGGGCGGGTTCGCGCAACGCGCGGGTAAACGTATCGGCCAGGCCCTTGTTCACCATGAACGCGTCGTTGGTGAAGCGGGACACGATCTCGCCGACCGACCGGTCATCGTAGAAGCGGTGCGAGAGGTTGAGCAGATTGTCGAACATCTCGCGGTTCAGGCGGATGGAGACGTCGATACCGAGCGCGGCGGCGGAGTATTCGAGCACGTATCGCGCGAGTCCACTGAGCAGCGTGAACGCGACGACGGCGCCCGCGATGATCGTCAGCGCGCGCCGGGGGTTGTCGCGCATATCTTGCAGCAGGTTTCTGGTTTGATCCGGAAGACTGCGGTGCGTCCAGCCGGTGGATCGCTCGAGGCGGTTCGCGAGACCGCCCAGGCGCGTTTGCTCGAGGAACCCGTCGATAGACTCCGCGGCCCGGCCCGCGCGGGACTCCATGCGCTCTGCGTATCGGGCGAACGCTTCGTCGTTTACGATGAGGATGTTCACCGCGCTGCCGGCGGTCAGGATGATCGAGCCGAGCGACGCGCCCACGAAGAGCGAGAGGACGACCATGGTCACAATGCGGATTCGATTGCGCAGGGCATAGCGCAGCAAACGGGTATAGGCGCGCCAGGTGTCGCCGGGCGCGCCACCCATCGCCCGCTGCTTTCTGGACATGAGTTACGCGGCCTCCACGGCGCGGTGGAAGAATGGCGGGACATGGCGAGAGGAGCGAGTCATCGGCGTGTGATCGAAATCGTAACATAGCGGCGTGTTGCGCGCACGAAGCTCCCCAATTCCGGCAAAGGCTCGCCACTTTCGTGCTGGTGCCCGTAATCGCGCCCTTGTTCTCCGGCATTCGCTACGGCGTCACCGGATCCATTTCGATGGTAACGGCAAAACCCCCGATTGCGAGCACGAACACGATTCGGGGCACGATGGAGAGAAATGGGTGATGAGGTACCCGCCGCGTTGCGCCCACGGCGCGATCTCCCTATCCTGTGTCGCCATGGCCGACACGAGCATCATCCACGGAGTGCGCGCGGTGACCGAGGCGCTCGCGTCGGGCCGGCCGATCAGCCGGGTGTTCTTGGCGTCGGACGCGAAGGTGCCCGAGGTGCGCGAGATCCTCGATGGCGCGAAGGCGCTGCACATTTCGGTGGAGCGCGTGCCGCTGGCCAAGCTCAATGTGATCTGCGAGACGGCGGAGCACCAGGGCGTGGCCGCGCGAATCAGTCCGGTCGAGTACGCGCAGCTCAAGCCGCTGCTCGCGTCGTGCGCGGAGACGTCCATCCTCGTCGTGCTCGATCAGGTGCAGCACCCGCGCAACGTGGGCCTTATCGTGCGCAGCGCGCTGGGCGCGGGCGCGCAGGGGGTCGTGGTGCCGTCCAAGGGCGGCGCGCTGGTGGACGACACGGTGCTTCATGCGAGTGCGGGCGCGGCGCTGCGGCTTCCGATCGCGATCGTGAGCAACGTCGCTCAGGCGCTGCGCACGATCAAGGACGAGGGATTTTGGATATTCGGATTGGACGCGGAAGGCCCCGAAAACGTGTTCGGGGCGAAGTGGGCCAAACGCACAGCGCTCGTCATCGGGAACGAGACCAAAGGGATGCGCGGCCCGACGCGCAAGGAGTGCGACGTGCTCGCGCGGATTCCGCTGGCCGGTGGGTTGGAAAGCTTGAACGCGGCGGTGGCGGGGAGCGTGGCGCTGTTTGAGGCGGCGAAGGCGCTGAAAATCGGGCCGTTCAGCTCAGGTGGCGCTTAAAGTATTCGCGGTCGTCGATGCTGCGCAGCGCGACCCGGGCGAATTCGCGGACTTCGTCCTCACTGATAGGCGGCTTCTCGGTTGCGTTTTTCACCGTCGTGGCTGTCGCAGGTTGGTCGGTCTCCGGTTCGAAATCTCCAGAGGCGTTGGCGAACTTGAGCAGGCCCGGTTCGAGGAACTCGGCGATGATGCCGGCGATGTGCATCTTGCGATCTTGTTGCGTGCCTGCCTGGAGAATCTTGCGATCGAGCGCGAGGGCTTTCTTGCGAAACATGACGACGAGGCCGCTGCACGCGGGGCAGGGCATGACGACGACCACGTCCTTGGGGACGGGCGCGCCCGCGAGACGGCCTGAATGACAGTGGGGGCAGACCAGACGATCCATGACAACGCCTTCTTCCGCAGCCAGTAATTGCAGGCGTATGGTAGGCGAGCGTGCAGAGACCTGTCAAATGATTCGCGCGTGAAATTGTTGACGCAACTTCTCGAATTCGCAGGACTGGCGCTTTACGTCACCGGATTCGCGCCAGCCCGGCTGCGTCGCGCGGCAGATCGAGCACTCCGCGAAACCCCAGCGACGCGTGAGCAGCCTCGTAGTTGGCGGCGGCGGGATCGTCCACGATGAATTCGCCCTCCTCGCTCCAGTGGCCGCCCCAGGTGAGAAACACGTCACCGAAGGTCGCCTCCAAGACCTCCACGTTGCCCTCGGCACTCGTCGCGGTCCACTCGCTCCAGCCTTCGTAATCTTCCCCGGGAAACAGCAGCCAGGGTATCGCGTGTTTTTCGGCGGCGGGCTCGGGGGATGCGGCGTTCGCGTTTTCATCATCCGCGGCATCGGAGTCCGCGGCCCCGGAGTCGAGCGCCGGTTCCTGGCCTAGGGCGAAGACCCGTTGCTCCTCCGAATCGATCGCATCGATGGCGGCGTCGAAGTCGCCGGCCGTGGGCAGGCGCTTGGCGGGCCGGGCACTGGCGAGGAACGCGAGCGCGTCGAACAGCGCCACGCCGGACATGGGAGCGTCGTCCACTCCAGGGTCCGCGCCCGGCGGCAGTCGCCAGGTGGCGGACTGGCGGAATTGAGCGAACTCCGCGGCGGTGACAGGGCGCGCATCGATGAAAAAACCGCGATGGCGGGGCACGGCATCGGGCGGCGAGGGCGGAACGAACACCATGCCTTCGGGCCAAAGGCCCGGCGCGAGGTAGCACGCGGCGGCGTCCCAGCCGAGTTCGAGCGCGCGCGCCGGTTCGGTGGCCGCGGCCTCCCCCGAGGCGGCCCAGAGTGCTCCGCCGAGGGCGAGAATCGGATCGATGAGAGTGTCGCGCTGGGCCTGCGAGTACTTCGCGGCGGCCTGCTCGGCGCGGCGCTGAAGAGTGGGGATTTCCGCGGACAGCCCGCGAAATTCCGCGGCGGGCGACGTCGACCGCTCCCCCGCTTCAGGCACACGCGGAAGTCCCATGGGCGAGGCCTCGACGAGTTTGCCGCGGCGCAACTCTGCCCAGCGAAGGCCCGCGAAGGCGCCGCCGGCGACCGCTACCAACAACACGGCGCCAACAAGGATTCGAGCCGCCGGCCGGTATTCCGTCTTCGACTTTCCGGCATAACCGGCACGCGTCTTTGCGCTGGAGGGATCGGTCTTCTTCTCGACGGCGACGCGCACCGCGCGCAGCACCGCGCGCAATTCTTCGGCGTTCTGAAATCGTTTGGCAGGATCGAGTTGACAACACCGCTCGATGATGGGATCGAGCGCGGCGGGGACCTCGCCGCGGATATTCGAGGCGGGCTTGGCGAGGGCGGCGGGCCGATCGCCCGTGAGCACTTCGTACAGCATGACGCCGACGCTGTAAATGTCGGCGCGCGCGTCTACCGCGGAGGTGTTCTTAAGCTGCTCGGGCGCCATGTAGTGCGGCGTGCCCATCACGAGGGACGCAGAGGTGATGTTGGGATTGCTCATCAGCTTCGAGATGCCGAAATCCATCAGCTTCACGCTGCCATTTTCGAGAATCATCACGTTTTCCGGCTTGATGTCGCGGTGGATGGTGAAGCGGTGCGCGTAGTCGAGCGCGGCGCAGAGCGCATCGAACATGCGCAGAATGCCCGCGATCGGCAGCCGCTGGCCGGGCGGGACCTGGTCGAGCATCTGCCGGAGGGACTTGCCCTTGAGCAGCTCCATCGAGATGTAGACGACCTCGCCCGCGCGGCCGATGTCGTGCACGCGCACGATGGAGGGATGCGAGAGGCTGCGCGCGATTTTCGCCTCGTTGAAGAAGCGATCGAGAATGACTTTATCGCCGGTGTGGTCGGGCAGCAGGGTCTTGAGCGCGACCTCCTCGCCCAGGACCTTGTCGAACACGCGATAGATGCGGCCCATGCCGCCGCGGCCGATCATGCCGCGAATTTCGTACCGCGCGGCGATCACGTCGCCGACCTTGATCGCTCCGGGAAGGGGTGAGTCCGCCATAATGCCGCTGATCCTAAAAGCTCGCCGGGAGAGGGGTCAACAATGGCCGGCCGCAGGTATCTTTCAAAACTAATTACGAACCCAGTTTTTCCCGAATGATTTCCTTGACGTAATTGGGGATGTTCTTCTGAAGTTCGCTTGTCTTTTTCTTCAGTTTGTCGTAGACCTCGACCTCCCCTTCGGCCCACATAATATCCGCTCGGCGAACTTGGCGCATCGCGACATGGGAATAGTTGTCAGGGTAGGCCCAATAGCAGGAACGGCATATCTCGGGATTTCTCAATTCGCGCCAGTTCACACAGTGCTCGCAGGACCATGATTTCGCCCGGTTCGCTGAGCCGCACAGGAGCATGTAGTCTTCGGTGTTTTGTACCGTGTCTCTTGCGTCACCCAGCACCTCGAATGGGATACGGTGATCGATCTGCAGATCCCGTTCCGGAAAGGGTTCCTGGTAGATCGCACATCGAGCCCCCTGAGAAGTGATCAGTTCCAGCTTTAGTTGTTTGCCAAGAACCGTCCGTCCGGCTTGTTTACCCACTCGAACTTTCGAAGGATCGCCAAAGCGATACGCGGCAATCTTGCGGCCATCACTGCCGTCGACCCGGAATGATTCAAGAGGAATGCCGTTTTCTTTCACATCACGGATGGCACGTGGCGGATGGTTATATCCATACTTGTCTTTCAACTCCTGAGTGGTAATGAAACCGTACTTCAGGATATGCGTAATGACTGTCTTGGGTCGCTTCGCGGTAATCGATTTGCACAGCCGGACAAACTCGGGAGGCAGCTTCGGCTTAGGCATCACCCGCCCTCGGCCAGAGAAAGTTGCTCGGCAAGCCGTCGTGGGCGTTGATGCGCAAGAGAAAGACGTTCCGTCAATGCCGGAGACAAATACAGCGACTCGATTGTAACCGCGACTCGCCCAAGAAGCGTTGCTTGGGACGAACGGCCGGCCGTCAATTCCTTGAGACGGAGTCCAAGATTTCTTGGCAAGCGTCGACCGTGGATTTTTTCTCCCGTGCGGCCATCGTAGCTAACAATGTAGCTAATTTCTCGGGCGTTCAGTTCCTCGAGCGCCACGACGAACTCGTCGAACAAGACCGCCTTAAGGTACCGCGTATCGCGTTCTGCGCTCACACCTTGATATGGGGGATCCATGTAAACCAAGTCAGAACGTGTCGCACGCGCGACGGCGTCCCGATAGTCTAGCGATGAACAGACAGTTCTCTTGCGAAGGAGTGTCGATGTAGCCAGGATATTCTCGCGCATTGTTGGCGGAAGCATTCCCATCCGGCGATTGTCTGGGCTTTGATTGAATTTCCCGTCGGCGTTGTAGCGGACCGATGCTTTCACGCAACGCGCAAACAGATACAATAAATGCGCGGGCTCGCCCGTGCGATTGAAATCATCCCGCACGTCGTCATAAAAACGGCGGCGGTCGGCATGTTGCGCCTGCCAGAGCAGTTCGTATTTCCGGGCCAACGAATCGGGCGACTTGATGATCGTCCGCCATAGTTCCACAAGCGGCTTGTTGAGGTCATTGATTACGAAATTCTCTGCGCGATTTGCGGCGGTCGCCGCCAAAGTCACCGCCGCAGAACCCGCAAACGGCTCGAAGAGCGTTCCGACGCCCTCGGGAAAGTATCCAAGGATTGCAGAGGCTAGGTTTCTCTTACTGCCTTGGTAAGGGAACGGCTGTGGAACTCTGCTCACAAATGGTGTCCTGCGGTTGGTTACGGCCCGAATCGCATGCTGCCGGAGAATGAAGCATGCCGGCGGCTTGGCGTGCCCTTCACACGCTGAAGAATGCCCCACCTCTCTCGCGTTGAGCATAGCAGAAAATACGGAGATTCAAATTCGAGTTGGGACGTCATTCGAAGCGCGCGTCGCTTGACATTTATCGGCTCAAGCCGCATGCTGGTGGCGCGTTAGACTTTGTTTCCGGGGGACCGGCGCTGCGGCCGGCAGGCAGGAACACTTTCTCGTGGCGATTTCGGGGGTAGTGGGCTTTCTCGGCTTCGGCAATATGGGCGAAGCCATTGCGCGCGGCCTCGTGCGTGCGCGCGCCATTGAGGGCCGCCAGGTCCTGGCCTACGACGTTGACCCCGCCAAGGCCCGGCGCGCGGCTGCGATGGGCGGCGCGGCGGCAGATTCTGCGGCGGACTTCGCGCGCGGCTCGGACACTCTCCTGCTCGCGCCAAAACCTCAGGACATGCGCGCGGCCTTGCACTCCATCCGCGGCGGTTTGCGCCCGCAGACGTTGGTGGTCTCGATCGCGGCAGGCATTTCGATTGGATTCATCCAGCGCGAGTTGGGCGCGGCGACGCGCGTGGTGCGCGCGATGCCCAATACGCCTGCGCTCGTGGGCGCGGCGGCGACGGGATTTGCGGCGGGGTCGAACTGCACGGCGGCGGACAAATCCGTCGCGCGGGGCATATTCGAGGCGATCGGCATTGCCGAGGAAGTGGCCGAGGCGCAGCTCGACGCGGTGACCGCGTTGAGCGGGAGCGGCCCGGCGTATTATTTTGCATTCGTGGAAGCGAGCACGAGCGCGGCGATCGGCCTGGGAATTTCGGCCGAGCAGGCCGGGCGCCTCGCGGCGCAGACCTTGTATGGCGCGGGGTTGTTGCTGCACGATTCGGGCGAGCCCGCGGGCGCACTGCGCGAGCGCGTGACCTCGAAAGGCGGGACGACGGCCGCCGCGCTGGCGGCCTTCGCCGCGCGCGACCTGGCCGGCGTGGTGCGTGCCGGCATGGAGGCGGCCGCGGCGCGCTCGAAGGAATTGGGACAGTGATCGCCGGATTCGTCCGGGGGACTTGTGAATAAACACGGCCACAGCGCCGTCAACCGAGAAGGAGTGGAGACATGAGCGAACAGGCGATGGACCGGCCGGCGGGACTGGCGGAGACGGCGCTCGAGCTGACGCAGCGCCCCAATTCGATTTTCCGGCGCGCGCTCTTCGGCGGATACAAGGTTCAGGACGTCGATCACTACGTCGAGCGCGCGGCGGACGTGCTCGAGTCGCTGATTGACGAGAACAAGCGGGCGCGGGTGGCGCTGGACGATCAGAAACAGCGCGAGACGGAGCTGCGCACGGCGCTGTCGTCTTCCCTGCGTTTCACGGATCACATCGTGGCGGCGGCCAAACGCGAGGCCTCGTCGCTTCTGGCGAGCACGCAGGAGCGGGAAGGCGAGTACCGCGAGCAGACGATTGGCGGCCGGCCGTCGACCTTGGCGCAGGAGATCGAGGCGCTGCGCGCGCTGCGCGACCGCCTGGCGGCGGAATTGAGCGCCACGCTCGACAGCCACATCCGGCTGCTCACGGCGGTGGAGACGAACTCGATGCCGGAGCTGCAGCGCGCGCGGGTGAACACGCTGGTCACCGGCGGCGAACGCGCGGCCTGAGCAGGGGCCGGCGCGGGGAGCGTGGAGCATGATGCTGGCCGCGGCGTTGATCTGGATCGGCGCGGCGGCGGGGCAGACGCCCTCGGCCGGCGAGTTCCTGTCGGATTTTGCCAAGCAGCGCGACTCGTTGGAGTCGATGCGCGCGGACTTCGTGCAGACGACGGCCAACCCGGACGAGACGGAGGTCTCGAAGGGCACGCTGGTCTACACACGGCCCAAGCGCCTGATCTTTCGCTACGAAGCGCCCGTGCTTGCGTACATGATCGACGGGTTGCGGGTCTACGAATACAACCCCGACAGCGCGCAGATCGAGATATTCGACCTGGAGGACAGGCCGGAATCGGAAGCGTTTTACCTCGGGTTCGAGAGCAACGTCGCGCGGTTGCAGGAGGCCTACGTCATTACCGTGGCGCCGCCGGACGATCCCGACACCCACGCGATCGCCGTCGAGTTCACCCCGCGTCCGCACGAAGACAGCGGCGACGAACCGTTTTTCAAGCGCGTCCGGCTGCAACTGCGCAAGAAGGACCTGCTGCCGACCGACATCCTCATCGTGAACGACGAGGAATCGCAGACCTCCTTTGCGATCAGCAATTTCGCCATCAACGAGACGCTCCCCGAGGGCCTCTCGCACGTGCGCGTGCCGGAAGGCACGGCGATCATCGAGAACGACACGTATTCGGGCGAGGCGCCCGCCGGAGGATCGCTCTTCCCCGCGCCCGCGGCGGCGTCCGCGGTGACGAGCGAAGACGTACCGTGACGCCGATCGTCCTCGCGTCGGCCTCGCCGCGCCGCCGCGCGCTGCTCGAATCGCTCGGGATCGAGGTGCGGGTGCGCGCCTCGGGTGTGCCGGAAATCGAGCGTGGGCAGCCGCGCCACGTCGCGCTGGAGAACGCCGTTTGCAAACGTAATGCCGCCGCCTCGCGCGAGCCTGGCCCGGCGCTCGTGATCGCGGCGGACACGATCGTGGTGATCGGCGACGAGATACTGGGCAAGCCCGCGTCTCTCGACGAGGCCCGCGCGATGTTGCGCCGGCTCTCAGGGCGCACGCACGAAGTGATGACGGCGGTGGCGATTGTAGACGTCGCCGCGCGGCGCGCCACCGAAGGCGTCGAGATTACTCAGGTGACCTTTCGCGAGTTGTCCGCGGGCGAGATCGATACTTTCGTGGACACTGTGAAACCGCTCGACCGAGCAGGGGCGTACACCGTCGACGGCCCCGGCAGCCTGATCGTCGAGTGCTACCACGGCTGCTACACCAATGTGCTCGGCCTGCCGATGGTCTGCCTCGATCGGCTCATGCGCGAACTCGGCGACGGTCTATTCGCGCGAGTCGATCCAGTACGGGCGAAGTTCCTCTAGTGTCGTGTCCCAGGAATAGTGAACATAAGCTTAAGGTTTCGCACCGGCATCCTCCGGAGTTTGCGGGACAACCGCTCGCTCGGTGGCGGCGGGCGAGCTTTTTTTCAAAAAAGAATACTAGACTTATGTTGATTACATTTGGTACGCAACACTAGCAGCCTGTTTAAAGACGCAGAGCGCCCCACCCAGCGCGACGCAACGATTGGCCGACAGGGAGTCGTGAACCAACGAAAATGTTTGCGTCGAGGCTTCACGCGTTCAGCGGCGGTAGCACGAAGTAGTAGACCGCGAGGAAGTGGAGGAAGGATCCCGCCATCACCATGACGTGCCAGATCGCGTGGTGGTAGGGGATGCGTTCCCAGAGATAAAAGATGACGCCGAAGGTGTACATGAATCCGCCCGCGGCCAGGAGCGCGAGGCCGCCCGTGGGCACGTGGTTCATCACCGGCACCGCCGCGACGACGACCAGCCAGCCCAGGCCGATGTAGGTCATGGTGGCCAGCAGGCTGAATCGCTTCGCGAAGAACACCTTGAATACGATACCCGCGAGCGCGAGGCCCCACGTGACTCCGAAGAGCGTCCAGCCCCAGTCGCCGCGGAGCGAGACGAGCGTGAAGGGCGTGTAACTCCCGGCGATGAGCAGATAGATACAGCTATGATCGATCAGGCGGAAGACGTGCTTTGTTTTCGGCCCGGTGACGGTGTGGTACAGCGTCGAGCCGAGGTAGAGCAGGATGAGCGTCGCGCCAAAGATGGACACGCTGACGATGTGATACGGGTCGCCGTGCCGCGCGGCATAGACGACCATCACGACGAGCGCCGCGATGCTGAGCGCCACGCCCAGCCCGTGGGTCGCGATG
>JBCLBO010000047.1:0-23461 GCA_038916785.1 Candidatus Hydrogenedentales bacterium
GGGGTCGAAATCCGCCGTGCCATAGAAGAACCCAGTGGTGTAGACGTTGCCCGAAGTGTCCACCGCGATGGAATGGCCCTCGTCTCGGGACGTCCCGCCTAGCTGTTTAGCCCAGACGAACGCGCCGCTCGAATCCAATTTCGAGACGAAGACGTCCTCGAGCCCCGCCGAGCTCAGGTTGGCCATGCCCGCGCCGGGGTCGAAATCCGCCGTGCCCTCGAAGCGCCCAGTGGTGTAGACGTTGCCCGAAGCGTCCACCGCGATGGAATGGCCTTCGTCCCAGGACGTCCCACCTAGCTGTTTAGCCCAGACGAACGCGCCGCTTGAATTCAGTTTCGAGACGAAGATGTCAGCGGACCCCGCCGAGGTCATCAGGTTGGCCGTATGAACTCGAGTTTGTTGCGCACCCGCGCTGGAGACGAAATCCGCCGTGCCCTCGAAGCGCCCAGTGGTGTAGACGTTACCCGAAGCGTCCACCGCGATGGAAAGGCCAATATCGACGGACGTCCCACCTAGCCGTTTAGCCCAGACGAACGCGCCGCTCGAATCCAGTTTCGAGACGTAGATGTCCCCGAACCCCACCGAGGTCAGGTTGGCCGTACCCGCGCCGGGGTCGAAATCCGCCGTGCCATAGAAGAGCCCAGTGGTGTAGACGTTGCCCGAAGCGTCCACCGCGACGGAACGGCCCTCATCGTAGGACGTCCCACCTAGCCGTTTAGCCCAGACGTAGTCGCCGTCGGCGTGGGCCGGAACCGCACCGAAATACGACGTCGAGAATATTACCGCCGCGATCACAGTCGATCGCGCGGCCCTTATTAGGCCGAAGTTCGCCCCCCCGCGCGCCCACGACAAACCAGTTGGATGCAGCATGATCATTGTCCACCCTCCTCGGAGTAACCGCCAATCGCGCCGTACAGCCCAAATTGAACGCACTTCTTTTAATACGAGTACTGAATAGCACTTGAGACATCGAAAGTCAATAGGCGGTCTGACTGACCTGCCCCCGGCTATTGGGCCCGGAATGCGAGCAGGCGGCTAAATAGCCTTTCACAATCCCGAGACACTTCCAATTTCTGTTGAAGTTCCTGTTGAAGACTTTACCTAACTTGTCATTCTGCGAGAAAACTGCGGACGTTTTCGACTCTGATCCTTCGTAGTTTCACGTTCCACTCCGATAAATCATTCTTTACTCAATATTTCGGCGGATCGGTACGGATGATACGCCAGCGCGTTGAAGTTTGATCAAACTTCTGACTAGGTTTATGGGCTGCGTTGCCTCGTTTAGAGTTCGTTGCTATACTTTCTTTTTGCAATCGGGCCAGTAGCGCGAGGGTTCATCCGATGTCCGGGCATAGCAAATGGAGCACGATCAAGCGCAAGAAGGGCGCGCTTGATGCGAAGAAGGGCAAGATTTTTTCGAAGATCGCCAAGGAGTTGGCGGTGGCGGCGAAGGCGGGCGGGGGCGACCCGGGCGGCAACGCGCGGCTGCGCACGGTGATGTTGGCGGCGCGCGCGGCGAACATGCCGAAGGACCGCGTCGAGGCGGCGATCAAGAAGGGCACGGGCGAGGGTCAGGACGTCAACTACGAAGAGATTCGGTACGAGGCTTATGGCCCGGCGGGCGTCGCGATCATTATCGACGTGCTGACGGACAACAAGAACCGGGCAGTCGCGGAAATCCGTCACACGGTGTCCAAGGGCGGCGGCGCGATGGCGGCGGAGGGCGCGGTGCAGTGGAACTTCGACCGGCTCGGCTACATTGCGGTCCCGAAGTCGGCGGGCGGCGAGGACGAGGTTTTTGAGAAGGCGCTCGAAGCCGGCGCGGACGACGTGAAGACCGAGGGCGACTACTACGAGATTTTCACGAGCCCGGCGGCGTTGCACGCGGTGACGGAGGCGTTGGAAAAGGTGGGGCTGAAGGCGGAGGAGGCCAAGCTCACGATGCAGCCGAAGACGACCGTGCCGATCACGGTGGACCAGGCGCGGACGTTGATGCGGTTGATCGAGACGCTCGAAGACAACGACGACGTGCAGAACGTGTTCTCGAATTTTGAAGCGAGCGATGAGGTCATGGCCGCCGCGATGGCGGAGTAATCAATTTCGTAGCATGGCCGGCTAGGCCATGCCGCACGGGCGGGCCGCCCGTGCCACGGGGGCGGGGCTTCATGCGCGTGCTTGGGATCGATCCGGGTACGGCGACGACTGGCTGGGGCCTGGTCGAGGGCCGGGGCACGCGGCTGATTCATCTCGCGCATGGGACGATCACTACGCCGGCGGGGATGGCCTTCGAGAAGCGGCTCGAACGGATATTTGTCGAGCTAAAGGCGCTCATCGCCGAACACCGGCCGGACAGCGTGGCCATCGAGCAGCTTTATTTCACCAAGAACGTGACGACGGGCATCGCCGTGGCGCAGGCGCGCGGGGTGATTGCGCTGGCGGCGGCGCACGCGGGGCTCAGCATCGGCGAGTTCAGTCCGCGCGAGGTGAAGGCGGCGATCACGGGCAATGGCCGGGCCGACAAGCGGCAGATGCAATCGATGATCAAGGTGCTGCTCAACCTGGAGGCCGCGCCGAAGTCTGACGACGCGGCGGACGCGCTGGGGATCGCGATCTGCCAGATTCATGCGGGGGCGTTCCGCGCGGCGGTGGGGGAGTGAAGGGATTGTCCGCAGATTACGCAGAGGGGCGCAGATTAAAGGTCAAGGGATTATAGACAGGATTAACAGGATTTGAAGTTCAAGGGCAAAGAGAAGGTAGGGTCAAGAGTAAATGCGAATATTAGGATCAGGTGCGGAATGATTTTAGGGTTAGGGCAGAGAGATACTAAGGTCAAAGTCAGAGAGATTCTTTGCGGTCTGTCGCATTCCCTTCGGTTCGCTTTTGAGTCTCCGATTGGTTCTTGCCGTCACGTTGGCCGGGACATTTGCTTGACCTAACAAAAATCATACTGCTCCTGACCTTACGATTATTTCGCCCTATGACCTTACAATCATTTCGCACTTGACCTTAAAATCGTGTCAATCCTGTAAATCCTGTCTATTCCATTGACCATAATCCGCGTGAATCTGCGGTATCTGCGGACAAAGTGCTGGACATCTGGTAATATGTTCAGTATATTAGCGGTGTCATCGGGGGATGGACTATCATGTTCGCGTTTTTGCGGGGGGTCGTGGCGCTGAAGGGGGCGGGCGCGATTGCGCTCGATGTCGGCGGTGTCGGCTATCAGGTGCATGTGCCCGAGCCGGTGCGGCGCCGGCTGGCGGTCGGCCAGGAAGTCACGCTGATTACCCACTGCCACATCCGCGAGGACGCGTTTACCATTTTCGGGTTCCTCCGCGAGGAAGACAAGCGCGTGTTCGACATGCTGCTCGGCGTGTCGGGTATCGGGCCGAAGCTCGCGATGGCGGTGGTCTCGGCGATGAGCGTGGCGGAGTTCGGCCGCGCGCTGCTCGATAGCGACGTGGACGCCTTCACGAAAATCGGCGGCGTCGGCAAGAAGACGGCGCAGCGGATCGTGCTCGAGATGAAGGTCAAGCTCGGGCAGGACGCCGAGCTGAAGGCGATCATGGGCGAGGACGCGGAGTCCACCGGCGGCGGCGATCGCGACGACGTGATGGACGCGCTCATGGCGCTCGGCTGCACGCCGAGCGAGGCGAAGAAGGCGGCCTCCGGCGCGCGGCGTAGACTCGGCGCTGAAGCGGCGGCCGAGGAACTCGTTAGGGCCGCGTTGCGCTCGTTGGCGAGGGTGTGATGACGCCGGCCGACGACGTGGTTCATCCCGGCGAGCGCGACGACGATGCGCAGTACGACGAGCAGATTCGGCCGCAGCGCTTTGACGATTTTCCGGGGCAGGAGCCGCTGAAGGAGAAGCTGCGGATCGCGATCGCGGCGGCGAAGGGCCGGGGCGAGGCGCTGGACCATATTCTTTTGAGCGGCCCGCCGGGCTTGGGCAAGACGACGCTGGCGCGGATCATTGCGAACGAGATGGGGGTGGATTTTAAGGCGACCTCTGGGCCGGTGATCGAGCGTCAGGCGGACCTCTCCGCGATTCTGACGAGCCTGGAACAACACGATGTGTTTTTCATCGACGAAATTCACCGGCTGAACCATGCGGTCGAGGAGACGTTGTATTCCGCGATGGAGGACTTCGAAATCGACATCCTGCTCGGCAAGGGGCCGACGGCGCGCTCGATGAAGATTGGATTGAAACCGTTTACGCTGGTCGGCGCGACGACGCGGAGTGGGCTTTTAACGCCGCCGTTGCGCGCGCGATTCGGCGATACCTGCCGGCTGGAGTTTTATTCGCCGGAAGAACTCGAGACGATCATCCAGCGTTCGGCGCGGATCCTTGCAGTGCCGGTCGAGCCGGAGGGCGCGCTGGAAATCGCGGCGCGATCGCGCGGGACGGCGCGCGTGGCGAACCGGCTGCTGCGGCGCGTGCGTGACTACGCGCAGGTGAAGGGCAACGGCACGATCACGCACGACACGGCGAAGGCCGCGCTCGACATGCTCGGGATTGACGACCTCGGGTTGGACGGCATGGACAAGGCGATTGTGAATGCAGTCATCCAAAAATTCAACGGCGGGCCGGTGGGTTTGTCCTCGCTGGCGGTGGCCGTGGGCGAGGAGCGCCAGACGCTCGAGGAAGTCCACGAACCGTATTTGATCCAGATCGGCTTTCTTAAACGCACGCAACAGGGGCGCGTCGCCACGCCGCTGGCCTACAAGCACCTCAAGCTCGCGCTGCCCAAGGGCGGGCAGGCGCGGTTGTTCTAAACGCTTCTCGAAAAATCAGCCGTTCGTAGCATGGGGGGCCCGCCCATGCGTATCCGGGAACCGTCAATGTGTACGCGCCGCCGCGTTGCTCTCATCGGACAGCCTCGCGCCCGCATGGGCGAGCCGCCCATGCTACGACGCGAGACGCTCGTGCGGTCGCGCGGGAGCGCGACCCTCCCTTTGACTGATCTGTCGTTCGTCAGTAGACTGACTTCAACGCAATCTTCCTGAGGGCCGTGTTCATGTCGCGCGTATTGGTGCCGATAGCCGAGGGGTCGGAGGAGCTGGAGGCGATCACGGTCGTGGACCTGCTGCGGCGCGCGAGGATCGATGTGGTGATCGCCGGGCCGACGGAGGGCCCGGTGGTGATGAGCCGGCAGGTGGTGATTCTGCCGGACGCTTCGCTGGACGAGGTGATGGACCAGGACTTCGACATGTTGATGCTGCCTGGTGGCAGCCCCGGCACGGACAATCTGATGAAGGACGAGCGCATTCAGAAGTTGATTCGGAGAATGAACGACGAGGGGAAATACCTTGCGGCGATTTGCGCGGGTCCGAAGATTTACGCGCACGCGGGCCTGCTCGACGGCAAACGCGCGACGAGTTTTCCCGGCGCGCTCGACATCAAGGAGCGGCCGGCGGTGAAGTCGACCGGCGGCGCGATCGAGGTGGACGGCAAGATCGTGACTTCGCGCGGGCCGGGTACGGCGATGGCGTTTGGATTAAAGTTGATCGAGTTGCTCGAAGGGCGGGCGCGACGCGACGAGGTCGACGCGCGGTTGCAACGGGAATAGGCGAGAAAAGGGAGCGGACGATATGGCCAAGTTGACGATGACGAAGATACGCGCGTTTATCGCGGGCGTCTTCGCGCTGGCGCTGGTGATTGTGCTCGCGTCGGCGGGCACGGCGATATTGGGGATGGATCTGCCGGTGCTCGGCACGATTGCGCGGACGTTGGGCATCGAGCCCTCGGAGCAAGGCGGCGAATAGCGGCCCGCGGTGATCGCACGTTCAGCCGTCCCTCCGGGACTCGATATTTCTTGGGCGTGCAAACCCGGCGATGAATCGCCGGGCTACTATCGATTGTCCCTCCGGGACAGGCCGCGGGTGGGAATTGCGTGTTGTGTTGACGTTCGGAGATCCCTTGCTCGGACCAGGCATGGTTCCGCCGTTGCGGATCGCTTGAATTACTTGCGTCGGCCTGTGTGCGGGCTTTCACGTTGAAGGTTGCTGGTTCGCCGACGGGGAGATTCTTCGCTCTGCTCAGAATGACAAAAGGGGGGATATTCCGGTGCGGGGAATTACGCACGTGTCTGCTAAGAGCTTCTAACAATGCGCGACTCTGGCTGCCATGAACCCGCATGGGCGAGCCGCCCATGCTACGAGTATTGGGTTATGTTGGATGCTTTTAGAAAAGCGCCGGTTCCGGCAGCGGCACGGCGACCGGGGCCTCTTTTCGCGCCGCGCGTAGTTTCAGCGCGACTTTTTCAGGGGACACGTCGAGCAGGAAACCTTGCTTGGGCACGGTCTTTACGATCTCTTCGTGACCGGGCGCTGCCTCGCGGATTCGTGAGAGCAGTTTGCGCTTTTGGAAATGCATCTGGTTGTCCTCGACCACGGACGCGCCCCAGAGCTCGGTATAGATCGTTTCGTAGGGCACGCACTCGCCGGGCGTTTGCGCGAGCAATCGGATCAGTTGGTATTGCTTGTCTTGCAGCGGCACTTCGCGCCCAGCCAGCGTGATCCGGCCCGGCCGGCGGTCGTCCACGATCAGGAGGGGCTCCGGCCCGGACGGAGGGGGGAGGGGGACGTCCGGGCCGGAGCGTGTTGAATCCTGTTGGCGCTGCGCCCAGGACTTGAGGCGCGCGGCCTGATCGGGGGTGACAAACCGCGTGAGCGACGCCGGGGAAGCCCCGGCAATCGCCTGCACGGTGTGAAGACGGGAAGAAACGAGGGCCACGATGGCGCTTCGGGGGATTCCCGGTTCCCCCAGCCGCGCCAGAGGAATGGCCTCCGCCCGCAGCCCTCGTTGTACACGTTCGGATAGGGCCTTCAGCCGCTGCACAAAAGGCCCGGCGCAATGTTGCGCGGCGGCAATCGCGGTGGCGGCGTCGATCAGCCAGCTCACCTGGTCCGCGGCGGACAAAATCTGCCCGGTCATCGTGTGGTACTGCTCCTCGAGCTCGCGCTGCGGCATGTGTTCCATCCAGTCGTGCAGGAACAGCGCGATCTTGATTGCGCGCACTTCTTCGAAGAAGGGTGTGACGGTGCTATTGCGCAGGCGGCCCAGGGGGACGTCTTCCGTAATCTCATCCTCGCCCGCTGCGTCTTTGAGCAAGTTGAGGAAATCGCCGCCTTCATATTCGCGCGCCGTGAGGGAGACGTTATACATACGGCCGTCGGACGTGAGCGCGGCGGCGAGCAGGAGATCGAGGTCTGTCCACACGCGCGTTTCGGAGGCGGCGATCCAGCGTTCGAGTTCACGCGCGGTGCCGAGCGAAATCCCCTTCACCGCCACGGCGTGGCCGAAGGGGGTCGCTTCGAGTTTGCCTTCGTCGTTGCGGGCGAGTGCGCCGGCGTCCATCGCGCGGTTCACCGCGGCGCGCACGCGGCAGCCGATTTCTTCGAGCGTGTACAACTCCTGCCACACCCACTGCCCGCTTGGCGTGCACTCGAGGAAGCTCATCAGTTCGTCCTCGGAGGTGCATGTGCGCCCGGCCACGAGCCGCAACACGTAATTTTCCAATGGCTCGCGCGCGAGTCGCGGTTCGATCGCGTCCCGGTCCCCTTCGACATACCGGCGCCACAGCGTCTCTTGGTCGAAAGGCGTGGAGGCGACGAGAATCGAGCGCCCGAACTCGTGCCCCGCTCCGTAACGCCCGGCGCGGCCGCCCATGCTCTCGTACTCCCCGTGCAGAATCGGCGCTTTCCACGGCATACCGAAGCGCCGGTCGTAGCACCATTTGTCCGCGGTGATGAACACGTTGCGCGCGGGCATATTGAGCCCGACCGCGAGCGTACTGGTGGACACCATCACGCGCACTTCGCCCGCGCGGAAGGCTTCCTCGACGACCCGGCGCTCGGCCGGGGTGAGGTCGGTGCTGTGGAACGCGACGCCGGCCGAGAGGGTCGCCGTGAGCGTCTCCCGCGCGCAGGTGGCTTCCATGTCGTCCAACTGCTCCAAGGCGCGCGTGGCCGCCGGACAGGACATGCGCTGCGCGAGCAACTCCGCGCCGCGCCGCGCCTCGTGCTTGGCCTTCACGAAGACGAGGCAGGTCTCCCCCGCCTCCGCGAATTTACACACGTTCTGCGTGAGCGTTTCCCAGGCTGAGTCCGTGCCGCCGTCCACGAGCGCTTCGTGACCCTCGGCGAATTCGTTGTACGTGCGGTACCGGAAATTCCCTGCATGAAGCACGCCGTAACGGAGTTCCACCGGACGCCGTTCGTAGCGCACGAGCTCGGCCTTCATCCACTTCGCCAGCCGCTCGGCCTCGCCAACGACGGCGGACAGCCCGATCAAGCGGCAGGGTGAATTCACGATCCGCGTCAGCAGGATTTCGACGGTACCGCCGCGATCGGGATCGGAGAGCAGTTCCAATTCATCGGCAATAACCAGTTCGATTTCCGCCAGCCGTTCCGGACGCCGCACCATGACTTGCGCGAGTTTTTCGTAGACCACGACGGCAATCGAAAAGTTGCCCTCTTCGAGGTCGTGGTCGAATTCGCGGTGGTCGCGGGTGGAAATCAGCACGCGGATGCCATAGGCCTGGTACTTGTCCCGGAAGTCGAGGTACTTCTCCTCGGCCAGGGCCTTGAGCGGCACCATGTACACGACCTTCTTGCGGCGCAGGGCGGTCTGCACGGCCGCCATCTCGCCGATAAAGGTCTTCCCCGAACTCGTGGGGGCCTGGATGAGCAAGTTCCCGCCGTCGAAGAGCCCGTGCTTCTTGACCGCCAACTCCTGCAGCGGCAACAATCGGGTGCTCTCGCGGGTCTTCCAGAGCTGGATGAGGTCTGGGGGCAGGTCGTAACGGATCAGGTCGTTCATCAGCATCGGGCGGTCCTCCGTCCCGTTCGCCCGGGAGTCCGGGCGACTCCGGCCCGGTAGGCCCTTCCCACGCGACGAACCGCAGTATACTGAATAAATTTTCAGATGTCAAGCGGAAAATGATCTTGTCCGCAGATGGCGCAGATTCACGCAGATTAGGCCCCTCCCGAACGCCTGCCGTTCCCAGTCTCCCTATATGATCCGCGACTTGTTGCACCGGTGAAACAGCAGGCGCGGAACAAGGGCCAAGTTCGGAGTTCCGCCTTCAGGCGGGCACCTGACCGACACGCCCCGCGTAAACGCGGAACTCCAAACGCTGGGCGCGGGACAAGGGTGATTGGGTTGACCGATCAGCGGGAACCGGCGAAATTTGGTTCAAAAGTGCAACAAGAACTGGAGCGAGGTAAGGCCTTATGGAAGCGCTGCTTCCTTTTGGCCTGTCGGTGACGGAGTTGGCGGCCCGGTTGGGGCGCTCAAAGAGCACGGTATCGCGCGAGCTGCGGCCTAACGCGGCCCCCTCGGGGCGCTATACCGCAGTGAACGCGCAGCGGCGTTACCGGACGCGGCGCGCGGGGTGCCGGCCGGCGAAGACCTTGGCCGCGCCCGCGTTGCGCGAGGTGGTGGAGAAAGGTCTTCGCGAGCAGTGGTCGCCCGAGCAGATATCCGCGCACCTGGCGTTGGACTTCCCCGGGGACGACGCGATGCGCGTCTCGCACGAGACCATTTACCAGTATGTTTACGCCGACAAGAAACACGGCGGTACCCTGCACGAGGGCCTGCGCCAGAAGCACAAAAAGCGCCCTAACCGCAGTCATTCCAAAAACCGCCGCGGCATCATCCAGGATCGCGTGCTCATCCACGAGCGCCCTGCCATCGTCGAGGAGCAGGCCCGCCTAGGGGACTAGTAGGGCGACACCGTCGTCGGCAAAAATCATCGGGGCGCCGTGGCCACTTTCGTGGACCGCAAGAGCCTCTACCTCGTCGGCGCCACCATGCCCGACAAGACTCCGGGCGCGCTCTACGCCGCCGCGATGGCGGCCTTCACGAGTGTTCCCAAACGCCTGCGCCACACCCTCACCGTCGACAACGGCAAGGAGTTTTCCCACTTCAAGGACCTCGAGCGCGCCCTCGAGATCGACCTCTACTTCGCCGAGCCCTACTGCCCATGCCGGCGCGCCATCAACGAAAACACCAACGGCCTGTTGCGCCAAACCCTTCCCAAGAAGACCTGCTTCAAGGGACTGACCCAGAACGAGTTGACAACCTACATCGACAAGCTAAACAATCGACCCAGAAAGAAACTCGGCTACCGGACCCCCGCAGAAGTCTTTCGCGGAGTTGGTGCACGTAGACTTTGAATCCACCAGGCTTTTTCAACAACTCCACTGGGCCTCCTTCGTCAGGGTTGTGTGTTCACACACCCAGCCTACCGAAGCCCCGATGCCTTCCCCTTATCTCCCTCCGCTCAAGACTCACCCACGGAAATCGGGCCGCCCTTTCCCGCCGAAGCCGTCCGCCGCTGATCTGGGCAGGCAACGGACGGCTCCGGCGGAAAAGGGCTTAGCGCCCGGTGTTGCACTTAAACTATATGAACCCAGGCTGTGCTATATCCGGCTTGACAGTAGGAATCCCGTACCAGTATAATGCGTCTGACTTGATGTGGTGGATGTCTTGATCCGATCGAATAGCGTAATTTCGCTCTGTGTTTTGCTGGGCGGGACCCTGTTCGGAAGCGCCTACGCCGAGGTTCGTGGAGACCTGCTCCGCGCCATCTTGGCTGAACACGAACGCCAGCTCGAACAGATTGGGCAGTACCATCTCGTTGCAGAGTACAAGTCGAGTTTCAAGATGTCCGGCGAGGCCACCGAGGTTTCCGCTCGATTCGAGGAGACGGGACAGGGGGACAATCTCTTTTTTGATACGTCGTGGGATCGCAGCAGGCCGAGCAGGCCGGATGCAGAACGATGGGAGGGTCGGTTTGTCCTGAACGGAGAGTATTCAGCCCTATGGCTAGTGGGCAATTCTCTTGCGTACATCTACGACCATAAGTCAACCTCGAACGTGCATCGGATGGCTCAGTCGTGGCTTGGCTCAGAACGCCCCTTTGATTGGAAGAATACTGCGTTTGGTTTAGGCGAAAAGCGCCTAGCTGAGTATGTGTCAATGCACGAGGATGTTTTTGTGTGGGACGCGGAACCGTACACAGGAGGCGATGGGAGGCCGTTGGTCGTCGTACGTCGTCATTCGCCTTACGTTCGTGCCGGCGATGGCGTGGACATAGAGGTGTACTTAGATCCCGATAGAGGGTATATGGTCGATTGTGCCATACATCGAGACCACGATGGGTGGCTGACCCTGTACACAAGGGCGGAGTACGCCGAAATTGCACCAGGGCGATTTTTGCCCGCCTCCGCGAGCTTCCGCTTATTGGATCCCGAGGCGAAGGTGAAAGAACACGATATAATGGAATTGCTGTCTGGAGCACTCTTAGAAAGAATTGACCCGAAGTCTAAAGTGGTTTTCAGCGATTTTTCGATCACAAAGTTCGAGGTCCGGCTCCCCGCTGCCGCGGAACCCTTCACGTGGGAGTCACTCGGTATTCCTCCCGAGATTCGAGTCATTCGCGAGTTTTTGAACGGGAACACTGAACTGTACACATCCAATAAGGGCACTTTAGTTCCGGTAGCCGTGGCCGCTGAACTTTCCACGGAGACGCTGCTGGCGAATTCGTTCGATTCTGTAACCGCAAACGCCTCAAGTGCGCGAGGCCGCGACGAGGGCGAGCCCGACCCTACGACCGCCACTGTTTCGGACGACGGCATGAACGGTATGTTCGTTTTAGCGGCAATTATATCCATTGTGGCGATTTGCGGAATTGGTTTTCTGCTCATGAACAGACGCAGGAAACCGGAATCGCATGGTTAGTGGCGTCGATGGGTTGTTGGGAAACCAAATGAGGAGGAGAATCCAAATGAATGGAACCGCCAAGAGACTACTCGGGACATATGGAAAGCTTCTCGCCGCTGGGCTGGCCGTGGCTGCCGGTCTTACACTGGGTCTTACACTGGGGCGAGGCGTGGTACACGCCGACAATCACTGCAGGAAAGTGGGCACTGGTCCCTGCACCCTAGAACAAACGACTAGTAGCTGCGTGATCGGATGTAGACCCTGCGGAACGGCGATAACTAATATGTATACAATTGTCAAATGCCCGTCCAGCAGTAGTGGTCAAGGTGCTTGCGCTGAAAACGGTAACCAGGATTGCAAACGAATCGATACTTGCCATAACGCCAACTGGGAATGCCCCAGCAATGCTGAATTACTTGGTTGCGATGTTACAGCAGGGGGCACGGAGACTACGCAGGTGATGACATATGCTCCTACAGGACCGAACTGTCCGTGACCCAAGCCGGGTTTGAACTCGATTCATGCCAGTTAGGAAACGAGGTGTCGTGACTACCAAAATCATGTCCAGTCTCGTAGCGCTTTTTGCCATAGCATTCGGTGTATCCGCACTGTTCCAGTTGTTCTCCCGCGCGGCGTTGTCGAATCAGGTATTTCGATTCGGGACCGTGCGGGAGGGTGACACCATCCAACATACGTTCCTCGTAAGAAACCGAAGTTTGCAAACGGTCCACGTGGATAGCATGAGCAGTTCGTGTGGATGTACGGTACCAAAGCTTGACTGGGACACTATTGGGCCTTTTGAGAAACGTTCGGTATCCGCCACCATTGACTTGACCGGCCGCAATGGCCCGGTTGAGTCGGAAATCCTGCTACGTTTGTCTAAGACGGAGACGGTCACGCTTGGGTTCGAAGGCTATGTGATAGACGACTCTCCCGATCAGATCGATCTCGGCGAATTCAAACGGGGCGAGCAAGTTTCTCGCGAATTCTTGTTGCGGCCTCTGACTCCCGACCAACTTGTCGTCGAATCTGTCAAGGTGGATGACAAGAAGCTCCAAGTCACCTACAAACCCGACGAAAAGAGCTTGGGAGTGATGGTCACGATCCGGCCCGCAGACGGGTTGCCATTCGGCCATTTCGGATCGCCCATCGTCTTTCATACGAATGATCGTAAAGTACCGGTCAAAACTGTTTCTGTGATGGGCAGTGTACAGTCGCGGCTCGTCGTATCGAAGAAGTTCGTATCTTTGGGGAAGCTCGGGCCCGGCAATGACGCGCGCACGCGAGTCGATTTAAATGCGCCTTATGGAGACAAGATTCGCATCCAGAGTATTTCTAGTTCGATGCCGGAATTTGTGACCGGCACCGTGGTCGAGCCACCCGATCCGTCGGCAGCGTCAATCGAAATCGCCGCTCATGGACTTCCCGATCGCTCTGGGATAGTCCGGACTGATCTCGCGATCGAGGTTTGGGTGGGAGACGAACTCGAACGGACGTCCGTAGAAGTCTATTGCTCCGTGCCAGATGGGTCGGAGCAGTCACCTCCGCGAGCGGCTCTCACGCAATCCCGCTGATGCGCCCGCGGCGCGCCGTTGACGCCCGCATTCGATTTCGTACGATTCAGCACGGCAACTCCCAACCCTTCCGATATTCCTTACTGACGATCTCTTTCGCGTTCTTTACGTTCGTCACCACGCCCTTGACGTTGTCCCATTTGAGTTTTTTGCCGGACTTCACCGTGAGGTTTCCGAAGTTGACCATTTCGGTGAGTGGAAATCGTTCTTCCTTACGAGTTATTTTCGGTCCGCGGGAAGAGTTCTGCGATGCGCTTTAGGGTCGGATCGGTATATTCGCGCGACCGTAGCCAAGCCTCCAACTCCTTGTGATTCATGTGTTCGATTTCACGGCTAATTCGATCGCGTGTTTCGCGCATGAACGCCACGCAATCAAAAGATTTCGAGGACTGTTCACTCATGACTCTATAACCTCGCTTGGTGTCCGAATCTCGATCTCAGGACAACCATGCTCGATATTGACTTCACTATACGCCTTGATTCTACGCAAGTTGACAATGTGTTTAAAATTCCAGCTTACAAGTGCATCGACGCGTGAGACTGTGGCGATAGCGATATCTAAAGCGTCGATATACATTTTTTGGCTTATGGCGCCTTGGGCCACATAAGCGTCCGCAAAAATTTCGGCTTCTTCGTCAGCTTCCGCTCTCTCGACATGCGCCTCAGGGATCCGAACTAGCATGTTCCTGACGTTGGCCGGTGCGGTTTCGAGCTCTCGTAGCATAAGATCGGAAACTACGAGTATTGATTTCCCTTGCGCAAAAAGATCGAATAGGCGAAGCGAACTCGACCGAAATTCGACGTCTTCGCAACCGCCGAATACGGATGTATCGGTGTAGATGCGCGGCGGCACGATCTAGCTCGCGTTTCCACTGCTGATGTTTAGCACGGCAACTCACCCCTTTGTCACGCAATCCTTCACCCGATCCCCCTGCGCAAAGACCACCCTGCGCTTGACACGCGCCACCGTGCAACATAAAATATCGCTGCGGGGTCCGCCGCCGCGATTCGCAGCATGATGAGTAGTTAGTTCCAGAAGTGGGAGGCTAAGCATGGAGAATCAGAGAAATGCCGTCGTTCATGTCGCCGAGAGCTATGTAAGCGGTCTCGGCAATAGAGACCTGAGCGCGGTGCCGTTCGCGGCGGACTTCACGTTCGAGGGTCCGCTGCTGCCTGCTCTCGTCGGTCAGCCGCGACTGGTTGGGCAGGCGGCGATCGACTTTTTGAAGGGGCTGTTCCCCTTGATCAAAGGAACTCGGATTCGTCAACACATCGTGGAGGGCGAGTACTGCGTGACGCTCTTCGACTTTGAGACGGTCCACGGCGTCATTCCCGTCCTGGACCGCTTCCACGTGGTCAACGGGCAACTGAAATTAGCCAATCCGTTTTATGACCCAGCCCCCATTACGAATGCGGCAACGCCCTCACAATAGGCCGGGCAGGCGCTGCGTATACCAATTTTCAACGCGAATATTTCGCGGTTACCTCGGGCGCGCGGGCTGGAGCGGTGTTTCAGTCGGCGCGGTGCAAGACAAGATGGGCATGGCCGCATCCACCCTTTCGCACTTTTCAGCACGGCAGCTCCCACCCCTTACGATATTCCTTGCTGACGATTTCCTTCGCATTCTTCACATTGGTCACCACGCCCTTGACGTTGTCCCATTCTAGTTTTTTACCGGACTTCACGGTGAGGTTTCCGAAGTTGACCATTTCGGTGAGGGGGCCGCTGTAGTCGAAGTTGGAGCAGGCGGGGCGGACGCCTTTGCAGGCTTCGAGCCAGTCCCAGTATGGGTTTTCGTCTTTGATGCGCGGGATGGTGGGGCCGGGGAATTTGTAGTCCTTCATTTTATCGTCGGGCATGAGGCGCGCCTGGCCGCCGTATTCGCCGGCAGTGATGATGCCCTTGCTGCCGACGAGGAAGGAGCCGTTCTTGTTGTCGTCGCCGAGGATCTGGTTGTCGGGAATTCCCTTTGGGCGCTTCGGGCGGTTATAGACCTCGACGCCGTTCTCGTCCCAGTGGCCGTCGTACCAATACACGTCGACCGGGTCCATGCCCTTGCGCGCGGCGAAGGTGTACTTGATCGTCGTCGTGATCGCGAAGGTCTGGTCGTTCTGGCCCTTCTGTTGCACGACCTCGACGCTGTATTCCGGCGCTTCGTTCAGCCGCAGCGCCCAGTAGACCGGGTCCATGATGTGGCAGGCCATGTCGCCCAGCGCGCCGCCGCCGAAATCGAGCCACGCGCGCCAGTCGTGCGGCGCGTAGCCTTTGTTGTACGCGCGCCACGGCGCGGGGCCGAGCCAGCGGTCCCAGTCCATCGCCTCCGGCGCCGTCGTGGGCGGAAGCGGATCACCGACGCCCTGGTTCTTCCAGACCGGCCGGTGCGTCCACACATGCGCCTCGATCACCTGGCCGATGTCGCCGCGCGCGACCATCTCGCACATCTGCCGCGCGCCGTCGCCGCTGTGCCCCTGGTTGCCGAGCTGCGTGGCGACTTTCATCTCTCGCGCGGTCAGCGTCAGCAGCCGCGCCTCGGCCACCGTGTGCGTCATCGGCTTTTGCACGTAGACATGCTTGCCCATCTTCATCGCCAGGTACGCCGCCGGCGCGTGCATGTGGTCCGGCGTGGTCACCGTCACGGCGTCAATCTCCGGGTGCTTCTCGAGCATGTTCCGGAAGTCCTTGTACTTCGGCACATTGGGGAACTCGGCGAAAGTCTTCGCCGCGCGGTCCCAATCGACATCCGCCATCGCCACGATGTTCGCGCCGGCCCGCGCGCACTCGTTGATGTCCGTCCAGCCCTTACCGCCCGCGCCGATGCCCGCGACGTTCACCCTCTCGTTCGGAGAAATTTTCCCCGGCACGACCTTCGCCGTGTTCGGCTGGTTCTGCGCGAGCACGGAACCCGCGAGGGTCGTCGTGGTCGCAGCAAGGAATGCGCGGCGCGTGAGCGAGGATTGGTTCATGGTGTACGGTTCTCCGGTAGTGGGTTTCGATTCAGCCACGTCGTTCGCCGCCCACAATAGCCAAGCCCAGGCCCGCGACGCCAATCGGCGGCGCGCGCTGCCCCCGTCACCTAACGAGTCGCCGCCCGGGGAGTCCAATCACTACAATAAATGCCTGCTCAAAGGAGTAGTCCATGCGCCTGTGCATACCGCTAGTCGCTTTCTTGTATGGATAGGATTAACGAGTTCCGCTTTTCCGAAGTTAGGCACCGAGTGCCTCAGGGTTGTCCGGGATTCTACGAGATCCTTTTATGTTCTGGTCCGCCCCTGAAGTGCGGGATCGGGTCTGATTTGCTTAAACGGCTTCTCGATCACCGCGCTTCTCGGCAGAGCGGCCTCAAATTGAAAAGGAATGGAGACTGGTCACAACCAAATGATGTGGGGTAAATGGGGACAGCCACCTATTTAGGAATAGAACAGACGTGTCAGTAAATAGGTGGCTGTCCCCATTTATCCCATTTATCCCAATCTCTACTATTGACGAAACGAGGGTAGACCATGATGCAAACACGAGACGAAATCGCTACCGGACTTACGAACCGCTTCGAAGAAACTGCCAATTGGTTCGCGCAGCGGCCCGACGCCACTTTTTCCAAAGGTCCGGCGGAGCGCTGGACTGAGGGGCAGGTGCTCGACCACCTCATCCTGAGCACCAAGCCGCTGAACATGGCATATCGCCTGCCGCGGATCGCGTTGCGGATGAAATTCGGCACCGCGAAATCCCCAAGCGAGCCGATGGACAAAATGATCGCGCGCTACGAAGCGGCGCTCGCAAAAGGCGGCAAGGCCCCGCGCGCCTTCGTGCCGCCGGCCGTCCCCCTCGCCGACAAGCCGCGCCTGATCGAAGCGCTCCGCGCCCAAGGCCGCCGTCTCGCCGAGGCCACCCGCACGTGGAACGAGGCCAGCCTGGACAAGTACGTTCTCCCCCATCCGCTGATCGGCAACCTAACTCTGCGCAACATGCTACAGTTCGCGCACTACCATCTGCAGCACCATCTGGACATATTGAAGCGCGATTATTAGGGAACGGCCGATCTCAAAAACGTCGAACGGACGGCTTGAACGGCCATGATTTCCGATGGACCGATCAGCGTCACGAGATTCGCACGACCGTCCTGTAGAGAGTCCGAATCAAGCCGAAGGTGCCGACGAGCGGGGATCGCCTGATCTGGATCGCGGGGCGATTCACGCACACTGGCTCCCTTGGTCACACAGAACGATCAGCTCTTAGCCTCGAACTCCCTCGATGAGATTGCGGATTGTTTGCACGTCTGCGATCGCCTTGGCCAACTTTGTACGGAGGTCGTCCGCTCCGGCACCGTCGGCGATGCCATTCTTCAGGTCCGAGATCGAAGTGACTGCGGACGTAAGCGAATCAATGGCGGCTTTGGCCCGATCCAAGCGGATTGACGCGGAGATGGATGCCAATCCGCCCGTGATTGCGCTTATCTGTCGCATGTTGTTCTGCAGTTCTAGGCCACGCTGAGCCAGGCCTTGCAACGCGTCAGTCACTGTCGCCTTCCAAATGTCCAAGATCGCGTTTTGCGCGATATCGTCGAGCGGTTTCGCGAAAGCGTTGCCGGAACGGTTTCGAAATTCGCGAAGCTCCTGCTGCGCGGCCACCTTACGCGTAGCGTCTCCGCTCGAGACCGCGGTTCGGGCCTCGTCCAGAATCAAGTCCAACACGTCCGCCCAGGCTTCATAAGTGTTCGCAATGTCGTCCCAGTTACGCGGCATCACTGCTTCTCCTCTTCGAACGCACCCCGAATGTCCAGTGCGAGTTGCAACAGCCGATCGATCTGCACGCTGCGCCCCGCCGAACCGTCGGCGAGGCTCTTGTGTACCTTGGCCCATTGCTCTACCGCATCCGCCGTCTTCGTCAGCATTTTCGATCCCGCGGCGCCAGTCTTGGTTAGGGTCTCCAATTCAGACTGATACTCCGCGAATTCGGCGGCGACGGGTTCCATCGCACGGGCTGTCACGTCTATTTTTGAACCCAGTTCAACGTACATGCCCGCGGGATCAGAGGGACTAAGTCCAAGCAGCAGCTTCCGTAGTTCCTTCTGCCTGGTCACGTAATCATTGTGCTCCTGTATTGCTTTCGTGTGCTTATTGTCCGGGCCAAGCAATATCACGGGGAGCGTCGTCCTTTGCATATCACTCAGGTCCTTCAGATCTGCGACGATTGCGACGGCGATCTCCTGCACAAATGAGTCTGCCTTCTGGAGCGCTTCGGCGACGGTGTTGTAGGCGCGATTCGCCGCAAAGTAAGCGTAAAGTTTCGTTGCAACCGTCACAACCGTGTTCGGAATCGCTCCGTAAACCCCGAGCGCACTTCCCAGTTTTTGCGCGGAATCGGCAAGTGCCTTCACGTTGCTCTCGGATTCGTCTGCGGCGGCATACACGTCCTTCAATGCGCCTGTATACTCCGACAGTGCCTCAACGACCTGGACCCTACCCTTCCACTCCTCTTTGAATTTCTCCGGGTACCGCCGAACTTCCGGATCGGATGTCGCCTGCGCCGCAGATTGCAACGAAGCCTGAATCTCGACACCACGGTCTCGGACCTGCGATTCCAATTCCAGAGTCGCTTTGGCGAACGGTTCCAGATCCACCCGCGGTGCCGTCGCGCATCCCGTTAGGGCGACTCCCGCAGAAGCGACGGCCAAGAAAACAAATAATCTGCGCATTGGATTGATTTTTCGTCGCGTCATGTCCGCCCTCCCCTATTCCGATTCGATCGACATTGCCTGATCCTGAACAACAGCTACATGTGACCCTACCACGTGAAACGAGAAGTTTCAAGAGGTCAAAGAAGGGGAATTATATCGTTCGTTCCCTTGCGCGCGGCCTCTAGGCGACGGTATGCACCGCCCGCAGTCGCCACCCGATGCTCGCTTCGGCAATTCTAAGGTCGTAGTGGGTCTGGAGATTGAGCCAATACTGCGGGGACTGGTTGAACGCGCGTCCGAAGAGCAAGGCGAGTTCCGCCGTTACAGGCCGTGTGCCCTTAATCAAATGGGATATCCGCATCGGCGACACTCCGATCGCCCGCGCAAACGCGGCCTGGGACATCGCCGTCTCGCCCAGGATCTCCAAGAGAAACTCGCCCGGATGAATCGCAAGCACGTTCTTCTTAGCCATGACCTAATCTCCTCAATGGTAGTCCACGATTTCTACATCAAAAGCGTCGCTGCCGGAAAAGTGAAAACAAACCCGCCATTGATCGTTGATGCGCAGGCTCCATTGCCCGTCGCGATCCCCGCGCAATTGCTCCAGCCGACTCGACGTCGGCTTCAATAAATCGTCAATCCGAGTCGCCGCGTCCAGCTGAATCAACCGCATTCTCGCGCGCTTGTAAATATCCGGCAGCAGCCGACGTGATCTCCCCGAGCGATAAAACCGCTCCGTGTCGCTGCCTGCAAAGGTCCGAATCACGATCTCAATTATAAACAATTAGTTTATATCTGTCAAGCGGACAATTTCGGTACACTACCCAAACGTCCGGCGGCTGCACCACAAGATTGGAGCGTTCCCCGATGAATCGTCCGAAATTGATCGCCTTGGTCTCAATACTTTTTCTCGCTTCGAGTCGCGTTTGCCTTGCGCAATCCGCGAGCGGCCAGCCGACTACGATCACGCAGGCTCAAGTCCTCGCTGGGCGCACCGCCTACCGGCAGAGCTGCGCCGTGTGTCATGGGCAGCGCCTGGAAGGTTTACAAATCGCGCCGAGCCTCGCGGGTGACCGCTTCGATCGGACGTGGCGCGGGAAACCGGCGAGCATTCTCGCGTTTCATCTGCGCCGCATGCCGCAGGCGCCGGCAGGCGCGCCCGGCAGCCTGAGCGAGGAAACCTACACGAATCTCCTGGCCTACATTCTTCAGTCGAACGGACTCGAACCCGGCGAGACGGCGTTGCCGTCCGCCGTTGACGCGCTGGCCAAGTTGACGATACCGAAAAAAGAAGGTGTCGAATCGGATCCCGACGCGCCGGTCGCGGGGGCCGCCGAGGGATCGGAGGCGCTCAAGAATCTGGCCCCCGTGACGGACGAGATGCTCAAGAACCCCTCCGACGGCAATTGGCTGCAATGGGGCCGCACCTACGACGGTCAGAATTTTAGTCCGCTGACGCTGATCAATCGGGGCAACGTCAAGGACCTGCAATCGGTATGGCGCACGCCGCTGCACGGCGGCGTGAGCATGGCGATGCCGCTGGTCCACGACGGCATCATGTTTCTGCTGACCTTTCCGGACACCGTGCTCGCGCTCGACGCGTCGAACGGGACCGTGCTGTGGCGGCACCGGAGTGAAGTGGCGACCGGCTCGAGCCAAAAGATGGGCCTCGCGCTGCACGGGGACAAGGTGCTCGTGCCCACCTCGGACCTGCACGTGCTCGCGCTAAGCGCCAAGACCGGCGAAGTGATCTGGAACCACGAGATCGCCTCAGACATCCCCGCGGACAAACGCCGCGGCTATCAAATTCGCAGCGCGCCCCTGGTCGTTGGCAACAAGGTGATCCAGGGCGTCACGGCGAGCTTTGTGCCGCGGGGCGGCTTCGTCGTGGCCTTAGACATCGACACCGGCGAAGAAACCTGGCGCTTCAATACCATCGCGCGGCCGGGCGAAGAGGGTGGCGACACGTGGAACGGCCTGCCGCTCGATAAACGCAGCGGCGGTTCCGTTTGGCACCAAGTGACCTACGACCCCGAACTCAACCTCCTCTATTTCGGCGTCGCGCCGACCTACGACACCGGCCCGCTGCTCCATTCGGTCGACCAGCCGGGCGTCACCAACGACGCGCTCTACACGGACTGCACCCTCGCGCTGGACCCCGACACGGGCAAGCTCGTGTGGCACTACCAGCACCAGGCGAACAATCAGTGGGACCTGGATTGGGTCTTCGAGCGCCAAATTGCCAACATGCCGATCGGCGGCGAGACGCGCAAAGTGGTGATGACCGTCGGAAAGATGGGGATTCTGGAAGCGCTCGATGCGGCCACGGGCGATTACCTTTTCTCTATCGACACCGGCGTGCAGAACGTGATCACCAAAATCGATCCCAAGACCGGCGAAAAAACGGTCGACCCGGAGAAATTGCCCGACCCGGACCGGCCCTGCGTCATCTGTCCCATTGCGGACGGCGCACGAAGCTGGCCGCAAACCTCGTATAACCCGCGCACGAACTTCGTGTACGTGCCGCTGACCGAATGGTGCATGAATTTCGGCCCAGACGGCATGAAGTTGTTGACCTCGGGCGTGGGCATCACCTCGGCGCCGCACCCCGCGACGAAAGACGGAATGATGGGGCGCCTGCAAGCGATCGACATCACGAAGCGCAGCTTGGGATGGACCCACGACCTCGAAGCGCCGCTGACGACGGCGGCGCTCTCGACCGCCGGCGGCGTGGTCTTCACCGGCGACTTGGACCCGTCCTTGAAGGCTTTCGACGACACGACCGGCGCGCTGCTCTGGCAGGCGCCGCTCGACGATCTGCCCAGTTCGAGTCTCGTGACCTACAGCATCGGCGAGACGCAGTACGTCGCCGTGGTCGTGGGCCTCTCAAATTTCCACGTCAGGGACTATGCGAGAATCTACGCTGAATTCCGAACCAGCTTGGGCAAACCCGCGGACACGTTGCCCAAAGGCGGCGCCGCCATCTGGGTATTCGCGAAGTAGTCTCGGTTGAGCTACACAGGGACACAAGAGTACACAGAGAAGATCGCCCGCCTTATAGCACCATCGCCCCTTCTCCTTTTCTCCGTGTCCTCTGCGTCGCTGTGTTGATCACTCGCGTTTGTGACCTCAGGCGAATCGTGATATCGTCGCCGCCGTCGATCACGCGAATTGGGAGGTCCGATCATGTTGTTCCGGCATCTAAAATGGATTCCATTGGCGGCGCTGCTCCTCGCGCTGCCTGCGCTGGCCGAAGACTCCGGCGTCTACGGCCTTCCGAAGGCTGATCCGCAATCGATTGGCTTGTCCGCCGAGAAACTGGCGGCGGTCAAGACCCAACTGAATGGCTTCGTCGAGCAAGGCAAGTTGCCCGGGTTCGTTGTCGCGGTGGCGCGGGACGGGAAGGTGGGCTACTTCGAGGCCTGGGGCATGCGCGACGTTGAACGCGCCAAGCCGATGACGCCCGACACGATCTTCCGCATGTACTCGATGACCAAGCCCATCACCGGCGCGGCGGTGATGACGCTGGTCGACGCCGGCAAGATCTCGCTCGACGATCCGGTCTCGAAGTACATCCCCGAGTTCAAGGACATGAAGGTCCTCGTCGAGAAACCGGACGGCTCGACGGAACTCATCGCGGCGGAGCGCCCGATCACGCTCAAGCACCTGATGACCCACACCAGCGGCCTGGTCTACGGCCTCTTCGACCGCGGCAAACTGGGCGAACTCTACCGCGCGAAGGACATTAACAGCGACGGCGCGGCGGGGATCACGCTTGAAGAATTCGCCAAACGCGCCGCGTCCGTGCCGCTCAAGTGTCAGCCCGGCGCCGGGTGGCACTACGGGATCAACATGGACATTCTCGGCCGCGTCGTCGAGGTCGCCTCGGGCAAACGCTACGCCGAATACCTCCAGGAAAAGATTTTCGGGCCGCTCGGCATGAAAGACGCCGCGTTCCACGTCCCCGCCGACAAAGCCGATCGCCTGGCGGCGAACTACGGGCCGAAGTCCGGCGCGATGTCTCTGCTGGACGATCCGGCGACCAGCCCCTACCTCAAAATCCCCAGCCAGGACTCCGGCGGCGGCGGCATGGTCGCCACGGCGGGAGACTATCTGCGTTTCGCGCAAATGCTGCTGAATGGCGGCGAACTGGACGGCGTGCGCGTGCTCAGCGAGGAGGCGGTGGCCGAGATGACCTCGAACCAACTCCCGCCCGCGCTGGGCGATGCGCCGCTCAATCTCTCTCATCTCTTTCCCGGCATGAAATTCACCGGCATCGGGTTCGGCTATTGCGGCGCGGTGCCCATGAAGGGCGCGGCCAACACGATCTTCGGCGATGATGGCGAATACACCTGGGGCGGCTACGCCAGCACCGCCTTCTGGATCAATAAGAAGGAAAACATGGTCGGCTTGGTGCTGACGCAACTCATCCCCACCAACACCTACCCGACCCGGACCATCACGCACAATGGCGTCAGGGC